>NZ_LMCO01000057.1:0-4678 GCF_001424825.1 Ensifer sp. Root31
GTTCAAGCCGGCGTCATTCCGGTGACCTGGCAGCAGGTCCTCCTTGAGTGGCAGCGCGACTGGGCGCGGAAGGAAACCTATGACGCCGTCACCACGCTGTTGAAGGAGCATTCCGGCGCCTACGGCATGGGCATCGATTATGTCTACACCATGGTCCACAAGGCCGCTGAACGCGTCACGCACGGCAAGCGGATTGGCCCGAACCCGGCAAAGTAACCCAGCAAGAACAGCCGCTCCGCCAGGACAAGCCCGTCGGAGCGGCAATCTCATCTCAGCGAGGACGAATTCCATGAAACTCTATCTCATGTCCATCGGTGCCGGCTTGCTGGTCGGCATTGTCTATAGCCTCCTCAATGTGCGTTCGCCGGCCCCGCCGGTTGTCGCCCTGGTTGGCCTTCTTGGCATCCTCGTTGGCGAGCAGCTTGTGCCTTTTGCCAGAACGCTGTGGAGCAAGGAGCCCGCCGCCGTTTCCTGGATCAACCAGATCAAGCCGCACATGTTCGGTCATATGCCGAAGGGTGGGAACCAAAATGACCTCGCTGCGGCTCGTCAGGTCCAGGTCAAGTCTGATAGCTGACCGCCAAGAGGAGAGTAGCATTGCGGTTCGCGGCGACACCTAGCCATTGCCCAATATCCAGGGACCGCTCACCAAACGGCGCGATGGCCGAGATAGGTCGCTACGACTTTGCCGTCCTCGATGTCGAGCGCGGCCCCACTGTAGTTTGCTGCCGGCTCCGCAACGCAGCGAGCCTGTCAGGCAGAGGGGAACCTGAAGACGAGGGCCTATCGCGACGTCGCTGGCATCTGGACGGCTACGGCCCCTCGGGTCGCTGATCTCAGGTGAATTGAATTGCGGGTATGTCGTTCGCAACCACAGGCATTCCGACTTTGGCCTCTCCATGAAAAGCTTTCCACCAGTTCAATTAGAAGCCGCCGCGAGGGATCACCTTTTATCGCGCGGTGACGGAGGAGAGGGCAAATTGCGGTGACGGAGACGGAGTTTCAGGAACTACCCTTTTCGCGCAGCAAGGTTGAATTGTCCGCCCGTTCGAGCTTAGCGAGGTGTTCCGCGCAGATTGTTTTGACCGGATCGTAGAGAACGGAAGTTCGAGCGGTCAGCCATGCCATTGCCTCCTCGCTGATCTCGTAGTGTCCCGAGTAGCGGGCTTTCACATACGCCTCATTCAGCGTGTTGAACCATGACTGCGATGTTGATCCCGAGGTCAGGCGTCCGTCAGGCGCACATCCTGACCCTCAGCCAAAGGGACCCATTGCCCCGACCGCGATCATTTTGGAGCGGTCAACATGACCAGGACAATTGCGGTGAGAAACGGGCTGATAGACAGCAGCGCAATGATGTACGTCCCGGCAAACAATACATCGATCGCCAGGTGGCTCGCGCCCATCGAGCGCTACTTGAGAGAGGTTCGGTCGGTCTCGCCGGAGTTCTGAAACTCCAACACGGCGTTCCGAGGAGGGGCCCACCCCTTCACAAGGGCCCCTGTAACGACGCTTGCCATGCAGATGCTAACCAATCGAATTAACTCGCCGATCTCTTGGCGAGATGGTTCACCAACCGTGCTGCTTCCTCAGCAACCCCAGGTATAACTCCCGACTTCCGAGTCGAGGCAAAATCGAGGCCGGAAAAATACAGTCCGGGAACGAATCCGATCCCCTCCTCGTGAATAGGCTGGCCGTCGTCGTCGATGGTGTCCGGGACTTTGATCCACCGGAAATCGCCTCTGAAGCCTGTGCACCAGATTACCGACGCTATGCCGCTCGTCGCCAATTCGATTGAGCGGATCGGTGGATCGGCGAGGCGTGGGGCGATCACCTCGGCAGGATCATCCTCGGCAGGCGGCGCGTTCAGCCCGGCGCGCCCGATGTAAGCGTCAATAAGGCGCTTGACGTTGGCTGAGCTCTCGTCGGCAAAACGCATGTGCTCATCCAGGTTGTCGCCGAATACCAGGCTGCCATTCGTCATACCCAAGAAGCGACCGAGCAACACGACCCCCTGGGCGCTCAGCGATTGCAGGCTGATGGTGTGGGTGGCACCAAGCAAGCCTCGCGGCGGCAGCTTCCCCGATGGCAGGATGATTTCCCTGCGCGGTACGTCGAAATAGCCGGACAGGGTCATCCAATTGAAGATGTCGCCGCCGCGATAATAGCGGACCAGACGGCCGACTCGGCTCGTCGCCAGAAAGACCGAGCGTCCCGCGAGTGCCAAGTCCTCGGCAATCTGGCCGCCCGATTGACCGCTGCCGACTACAAGAACAGCACCTTGTTCCAACTCGGCTGCATTGCGATAGGCCGAGGAATCGAGTTGGCGGACCGTTGCCGGCAGTTCCGCCGACTCAGGCGACCGTTTCGGACAGTTCAGGCTACCGCTCGCGACGACGACGTTGCGGGCCTGAAAGACACCACGCGGTGTCGTCACAAGAAAGAGTTCGTCATCTCGGGACAGTTCCTCTGCTGGAGTCCCGGTTATCACCGGCAATTGGTGCCGCTCAACATACTTCTCGAGATAAGCGACAAATTGATGCTGTGTGCTGGCACCCCAGGGATCAGGCACGTCATGGGAATCACCGGGCAGCAGCGAGCGAATGTTAGGCGAGTTCAGACGGAAGGAATCCCAGCGCTGGGTCCGCCAGGTTTCTCCGATGCAGCCTCGCTCAAGCACCTGATGATCGCGACCTTGCTGCTTGAGTAAATAACTGATCCCAAGCCCGGCCGAGCCCGCTCCGACGACAACCACGTCAAGTATCCCCGCCATGGCACATCCTCCCAACAAGACGGCATCGTAGGAATCGAAGCGCGACGGCCCCGGATCAACGTTCAGGCGGACCTGCTGGCGGTGCCGCCATCTGCCTGGTCCTGGATGACGGTAACATGGATTCGATCAACTCTAAGGAGAAAGGCGTTGTTCGTTTGTGTGCCCGCAGGCCAGCAGCATCCCCAAGTCTCAACGACTGAATGCGGGAAAGCGCGCCGTTATCCCATGCTCGTTCCTGGGAGCAGACCCGAGGCTACGCCCTCAGCAAGGAAAGAAGTTTCACTGCCTGGCAGAGCTGTCGGATGAGATGATCGATGAGGCCCTCGAAATCGCTGTCGATGCGCCCTCGAACAACACGCTTCGCTCGATTTGGAACTTCGGTGGCAGGACGCTATATGCCAGGGGAATCCCTGCTAAACGGTCCAACGCCTTAACGTGCAACCGCTTCGGATGCGACGGCTGGTAGTGCCGTCATTTCAAGGCCCGCCGCGGTGGCGATCATGCTCACTGTGCGTCGCCGAATTGTGCGTGACCAATCTAGCGCTCTGCAGCTCAACGCTCGTCTAACGCCAAGTTTTTTGAGATATTGAGTATGGCAGGTCACCCGATCTGCCCAGTTGAGGGAGGATGTCATGCCACTGTTCATAACCACAGGGTGCTATACAACCACGTCAGCGAAGGGAATGATTGACAGTCCATCGGACCGAGAAAAGGCGGCCCGTGGCATCATGGAAGCAGCGGGCGGGAAACTGCATTCTTTCTACGTTACGACGGGTGAAACCGACTGGATGGCAATCACGGAATTTGACGATGGCGCTGACGTGGTCCCCGCACTTCTCGTTGTCAGCGCATCGGGAGCTGTATCGAATGTAAAAACCGTGCGAGCCTACACGGGCGCGGAATTCCAGGCTGCGCAAGAGAAGGCGGGCAAAATCGCATCTTCCTATGGGCCCCCAGCAAAATAAGCAGGCCGCTGGTTGAAACGTTTTTGGCAGCGGAACCTCCGCTGCCAGAAACGAGGTGCATTTTCCCCAATGTAGACGCACGTTCCTCCCCGCCACAGTACATTGCCGCGCTTTGGTGTTTTGTACTTGGCGACAACGTTCACGTGCTCGCTCGCGATGGTGACTGGCACGCCCTAGCCATATTCGCATGTTCCGCCCGGACAGGGAGCGGATTATCGAAGCCATGCACCCTTATCGCCATCAGTCGCCCCCTGGATGTCATCTTCGGATGCGGAGAGCTGATACGCACGATCCTTCTGAGCTGCGCGTAAGCGACCGCCCACTGACCAGCAGTGATATAGCGCAGGGCGGTGATGAGAGGCGACGACGCGCGGGACAGGAGGTATGTCTCCGGGCTCGTCCGAAATCTGTGCCTACCTGTTTTTGAACTGATGTCGCTATCCCCGATCTGTCGCACACACGGCTTGGCGCTGGATCCTTCGATTGTCTGCTGCAGCGTCTCATGAAGCGAAAGCGGTCGATCGCCGAGCGAGTTCTTTGGCCAGCCGAGACCACCGAGAGCGAGACAAAGATGCTTTATTACGCGGTGGTGGCGGCCTCAGACGTCGAGCTTGAGACAGTCTTTCGTGAACTCATGCACTGAGCGGACAAACATCTAGCAACCGGCCTGGCCACAACAGCTAAGATCGCAGCTCTCGGCGTGACGCGGACCCGGCAGTCTACGGCGCAACCTTTCAATTCGCACGGCAAAAACGGCCAGCGCCCAGCGTTGACCGTTGACGCTGCACTCAGTCACATGTACCGATTGACACACTGTTTACCGATCGGTACAGTGAAAGAAATCTGGAGATCATGACCATGACTGAACAACGCCCACCACTGCCCCCTTTCACCCGCGAATCGGCAGCGGCCAAAGTCCGAGCTGCAGAGGACGGATGGA
>NZ_LMCO01000058.1:0-3547 GCF_001424825.1 Ensifer sp. Root31
TACGGCCGTGAATCGCCGCTCGGACGCGTAAAGCCCGGTGCACTTCATCAGGTACATTTCGTACTGTCAGGATAGCCATAGTCAGACCCTCGCAATCGCTTTCATTGACTGCAATATAGTTCCGTTGCAGTCATTCTGCGAGTTTCGGAGTTTGAGATTCTTGAGCGTTGGCTTTCAGCCCGGCTTCTATGGCTCGGTCACGGTCAAGGCCACGCCCAAGTACCCGTCGATACATTATGCGACTGTCGAGGCACTAGCGAACAGACCCCCATCAGGAAGCATCCGCCACCTGTTGTTGGCCAACCGAGAGCCGCCGAGCCAATTGCCGATCAAGGGCGATACCGCACTTCCTGAAGATGAAGCGCGAAGGCGCGCGTGTCTTAGTTTGCGCCAAACCGCTCAAGCATCTTTCGAAGCAGAGCATTCTCCTGTCGAACCCGCCGAGCCAGAAGCCCTTTCAGTCTGCAGCCGACACGGGTATCGATCCATGCGCGCGTCAGGAAACTGATTGCACCCTCCTCTAAAGGCGATCGCAAACTGCCTGTCAAACTGGCCTCAATGTCTTCCTATTGCATCCAAATGGGCCCCTCGAAAAGCCACCGCGGAATTGCAACCGGCGCACTGTCATTTCGCCCTCAGCTGGAACCGACCCATTGTTCAAAATTCTGGTCACCAATTTGCCTTATGACCAATCAAATGAACAACGCTTGACTCAGCCGTACGCATCATGGCAAGATGTACAAAATTCTGGGCGCAACCGTCCTTCACGTACAATTAGATGGACAAAATAGGTGCCAACCGTGCCACGCAAGAGAAGCTATTCAAGAGTGACGCGCGAAGCGCTCACCATGCTTGGCAAACTGATCCGCGTCGGCCGAGCCGAGCGCCGCCTAACGGCCCAAGAACTGGCCGACCGCGCCGGCATCAGCCGCACGACGCTGTCCAGCATCGAAAAGGGCACGCCCGGCCCTGAGATCGGCATCGTCTTCGAGGTCGCCTCCCTCGTGGGCGTGCGTCTGTTCGACTATGATGAGCGCACCCTGCAGATGCACAACGCCCGCCTTGATGAAAAACTTTCCCTGCTACCCAAGAGCGTCCGCCACACGATGAAGGAAGTCGATGATGACTTCTAGGGCGGACGCCACTGAAGCCTTTGTCTGGATGTGGTTGCTGGGGGCAACAGAACCGGTGGTTGCAGGCCGCCTCGACCAGGATGGCGAGCGCCTGATCTTTACCTACGGCGCCAGCTACCGGCGTCGAAAGCAAGCCATACCGATCTATGAGCCCGAACTGCCCCTTCAGGAAGGCGTAATCGCGCCCATCAACGGCCTGTGGATGGCGAGCTGTATCCGCGACGGCTCGCCCGATGCCTGGGGCCGTCGGGTGATCATCAACAGGCTGACGGGCAAAAAGCCCGACGCTGCCGGTGTGCCGGAGATCAGCGAGCTGACCTATTTGCTCCAGTCAGGCTCCGACCGGATTGGCGCTCTCGATTTTCAGGCATCGGCCACAGAATATATCCCCCGCCTTGCCGCGCAAGCATCGCTCGACGAGCTCCTTGAAGCGGCTGACCTCATCGAAAAGGGCGTTCCTCTGCCCCCGGCGCTCGATCAGGCCCTCAATCACGGCACCTCGATCGGCGGCGCGCGCCCCAAGGCGCTGATCGATGACGGGACAAAAAAGTTCATCGCCAAATTCTCGGCCAGCAACGACACATACAGCGTCGTAAAGGCGGAATTCATCGCGATGAAGCTGGCAAGCGCCTGCGGGCTCAACGCGGCATCCGTGTCGATGACCCGCGCCGCGCAAAAAGACGTGCTGCTGATCGAGCGCTTTGACCGCACGCATACCAAGGCCGGCTGGACGCGGCACGCGATGGTCTCGGCCCTCACGATGCTGGGCCTTGATGAGATGATGGCCCGCTATGCCTCCTACGAGGACCTAGCCGAGCTGATCCGCCACCGCTTCACCGATCCCAAGTACACGCTCAAGGAGCTCTACGGACGGATTTGCTTCAACGTCCTGTGCGGCAACACCGACGACCATGCCCGCAACCATGCCGCATTCTGGAACGGCAAGAGGCTGACCTTGACGCCCGCCTACGACATCTGCCCGCAAAACCGCACGGGCAACGAAGCCACGCAGGCCATGCTGATCAAGGGCGAGAGCCGCACCAGCACTCTAGCAACGTGCCTTGCAGCCGCGCCGGATTATCACCTGAAAGAGGCGGAAGCCGCCGCGCTGATCGAGCGGCAGATCACGAGGATCGCCGCACACTGGCAAGAGGTCTGCGCGGAAGCCGAGCTGACCCCGGTCGATCGCAAGCTGTTCGCGGGGCGTCAGTTCCTCAATAGCTACGCTCTTGAAGGACTTGATGGTTACAAGGCGCTGCAAGACGCGTTTCGCGCCGCACGTGATGCATTGATCGCCGGCGGAAGCGCCTAAAGATGACAGCGCCCAAGCAGCTCAAGAGACGCAAAGCGCCGGTTACGCCACTATGAAATTGTAGCGGCCGAATTTTCCGTCGCTCGTCGTTCTGATGTCGAGCAACAAGTCTGCATTGAACATGCGGTCACGCTCATTGTCCGGCTCATCGGCAAAATACAGCTGCGTCGTCAGCGCCTTCCCGCCGGGCCGTTGGACTTTTACGTGGTAGTGCCGAGTGCGACCAGGATAGATCCCGGGCACGATCGTCTCGAACCACCATTTGCCTTCTGCATCTGTGAATTGATGTCCGCGGAGCTTGTATCCGCTATTGTCGTAGGCGCCCATCTCATCGGCATGCCATAACTCGATCATCGCTTTTGCTACGGGCTGGCAGTCCTTGGTTAGTGCGTAACCAGCAAGCGTCATCCTTTCACCGCCCGGTGCATCGCTCGCGAAGTCCTGTTTTTCAGGGCTCTCCGGCGTAAAATACGGGCCTTCGGTCTGTGCCGGCGTCAGCTCGTGGTCATCCCCGCAACTGGCCGTAAGCGGCAGCTCCACAGGAGCGCCGGCTGCATGGCCTAGTCTCGGCAGCACAATCGGCGTTGCGACGAAGCTGATAAGGAAATGTCGCCGGGTCGGCATGGCGTTATATCTCCAAACATGGAAGCCAAGATCGTTGCGGCTCCACTGGGCAGAAGTGGGGCAGATATTACCAGAATTCGCGGCCGACAACTTCATCTGGCAGCGCGCTCGCTATTAAAGTGCCCGCTCCCTCGTCCCTCCTTGCTTCGAAACTGGCGAGTGCCTCACGGCAAACTCGCTGATGCCTGACAAGCGCCAGTGATTGATCAAAACCTGTAGCGCGGCGAATTGGGTGGGCGCCCCACCCCAGCGGCGCGACGACCCAGCAAACAGTGACTGGCAGACAGTGCCGCGTAGCTCGTTGAATCGCATCGCCAGCCAATAGGCTCGCGATGCGTCAACACATGATCTAGAAATAATATAATTAAATCATTAGGTTTGACCTGAGACCCATCTTCCCTCCATTTTTCAGGAGAGTCGTTGGTTTCAATCTGACTTCAAGCGGCCTGTTTTTCCATAGCCATTTTCATTGCGAATT
>NZ_LMCO01000059.1:0-2677 GCF_001424825.1 Ensifer sp. Root31
GCGCGAGGCGGCACTCACGGCTGCTGCAAGAGCTGAGGCCGAAGCGCGCGAAGCCGCCGACAAGAACCGCATTTCACGCGTGATCGAGGACGAGGCTGCTCGCAAGGCCGAGCGCGACCGGCGTTACGCCAACCGCAAGGCACGGCAGGCTTAAAAGATCAGTCGAAAAACTCAGTGGGGGTGGTGGTCAGCATCGAAAGCGCATTATGCTCCGTGGCGAGACTGCTCCCCTTAGGTGGTTGTGCTCGGCTCGACTTTGGCCGTCACTCTTCGTAGCGTCGTTGACAGTGCTTGTGGCTTGGCAACGTGCTAACGGCTGTGTGGTTTGGTGCACACCAACGCCGCTCCTATAGACCACCAGAGCACGCCCCTGAGACCGCTATCCTACATTGAACATGACATCTAATGGTCCGCGCTGAAGCAAAAAGGTAGCAAAATGGACGAGAAACATCCCTATGCAAAGAAGCAGTTCTTTGCAGCCGTGCGAACGCTCGCGGCGTCTGCCGACAGCATTCAGACTCGTCTGATCGAAGCAAATACCAGCATTTTGACGGTAACCATCGATGAGTTTGATAAAGACATCGAACTCAAGATCAAGTTTGCCAGAATACTGGACCTTCTCGCCGTTGATCGAGACGACATGGAAGAGGTCGCCATTGAAACTGCGGCGCACATGACTGAATCGGAGGCGATGATAGTCGCGGAACTGATTTGTGACTTTTTCGAAGAGCTAGACTGACTTCAGTCAATGCGCAGGTGCGCTGGGATCGAAAAACATGGGGTAATCGCGGCGCGATCGTCCTAAGACTTTTTCATAAGATGATACCCAACGCTTGTGGCTGACATTATCCGGAAGAACGCGCCGCACGCCAAACGCGTCGTCTTGAGCTTCTGGAGAGGCAGACGTCTTTGGCAGGCATATAATATACCTGAATGTAGACAGAGCGCGGAGCTCCGTCCGGCCTCATCCCGATACGGGCATTTTGCCTTTGCGGGAGAAAACGGCATCGATTCCGTCGGGACCATTTCGCGCGTATCTGCTAAAGAACCGATAGACTCAGGGAACCAGCCCAGCGCAATTGGCCTTCAGACCGCCACTGCACGAATCCTGATCCATCGGGCGACAATCTCTCCCTGGGTAACTATGCGATCAGCAAATTAAGCGTCCAAATCGGGTTGATGATGCACCTGCTGATGAGGCTCGGTCTGGGTCGAGACGTAAATCGCAATTGTACAAAGCTAGGAGGCCGACGCAGTTTCACACTCTGTCATACGTGAACGACGTCAAAAGCGTGGTGACGAAATTGCTCGCCTTCTCCTTAACGAGAACCTCTGTCCACTCGTCAGTTCCTCGCAACGTAAGGCCGGAATAGATACTGTCCACCGCGGCTTCTTCGATGCGCCTTATATGCGACCTGAACACGGCTTCGTCGCCGGTCTTGTACATATCCCGGACGACCATTCTTAGAATTTCCTGTATGGCGATCTGCCATGCCGTATTGATTGCCTGAAGCTCATCGGGTTTCTCAGTCATCAGCTCTCACGTGCTTGAGCCCGCATTGCGAACGCGATCGACAAGACCGCTGCCGTTCGGGCATAAAAAAAGCTAGGCGATCTCGCCTGACCTCGATTGGATAAACTGCTTTCAACAGTGCCAGTACATCAGTGGTCAACGGAAAGCAGTTACGGACTAAATAACCTGCAGATTGCAAGCGGACACCTTGCCCGACTTGTTGTCGCGCTCAAGTCAAAGCCAATCTTCTGGCCTTCTACGATTTCCCGCATTCCAGCGCGCTCGACGGCAGAGATGTGAACGAATGCGTCAGCGTCGCCGTTGTCAGGCTGGATGAAGCCGAAGCCTTTGGTGGAATTAAACCATTTTACGGCGCCAGCGGCCATGATGAACCCTTTCATAGCAATAGAGATGACCGCTACGCAAAAAAGCGTTGCGGTCGAGAATAACGATCTTTGAAGGGAAGATCCGTTCAAGGCGCGGCGCCAAACGGGCTGTAACCAAAGCTCAGCAACCAAATATCGACAGCCGTTTTGATAGACGTGTTCCGTGCGCACGTCAACTTTTAGTTTTTTCACCCGTCGACATCTACTTTCATGAGCACTGTGATTACATGCGATTACGACCGGATGATCGACGTGACTGACGTTTCGAGAAAGACAAATTTAACGGCTACACGCCTTTCCAAGGCGTCGATGCGCCGCCGCGGTAACCAATCAAGGGCTTCAAGAAAGTGCTGCATCCTTTCATACCAATCGGCACCAAGGCACGGCTGCACTGGCGTCGGTGCAATGCCGTCAACGGCCGGAGCGCAACCAGGCCGGAAACGCCGCCTCAGTAGGCACCATCGCCGCACGCGCATTGTCGGTAGGTGCGGAGATAGTCGATGCGATTGTCCACTATCTGTTATCCGGATTCGCGAGAATGCTGAACGATACAACACCTTCGTCCTCCAAAGTCAAAACTCTAAGCAAATCGTGTCGTTTACATTCCCGATCTTATACACTGAAGTGAGACTTTCCTTCTCGACGGTGAGTTCAATAAGGACTGGAAAATTCTCGCCCCACTGAGGCCCGCGGCGCGCGCGATGTCTACGAGTTGAAGCGGGGTCGCTAGGTTCATTTCGATGAACTCTACGGCGCGCTTGAGCCGCCATGGTGCGAG
>NZ_LMCO01000060.1:0-4108 GCF_001424825.1 Ensifer sp. Root31
AGGATCTGCTGGCGCTGCTCGTCCTGGGCACCTTTGGCAGTGGCAGCCTGTTCCCGCGCCGCACGAGCGGCACGACCGGCGGCAATTGCCTGCTGCTGAGCGGCGATGGCGGGATCACTCGTCGGCGGCGATCCCCGGTCCTGGGAGCGTGTCTCGTCGGTCCGGGCGGCCGGCGGTGTACCCCCTTCCCCTGCGGTGTCAGCGACCGATTGCATCTGCTGCATCTGGATGTCGCGGCGCTGCTCGGCAAAGAGCGCGGAGATTTCCTTGCGCATCTCCTCGACGGCCTGGCGCTCCGCACTACTGTCGACCATGGTCTCGAGGCGGTCCATCGATTTGTTCGCTCGAGAAACACGCTCGTCGAACTGTTCCAGCGATAGGGGCATGGTCTTTTTCTTCTGCTGTTGNGCGGCGCTGCTCGGCAAAGAGCGCGGAGATTTCCTTGCGCATCTCCTCGACGGCCTGGCGCTCCGCACTACTGTCGACCATGGTCTCGAGGCGGTCCATCGATTTGTTCGCTCGAGAAACACGCTCGTCGAACTGTTCCAGCGATAGGGGCATGGTCTTTTCCTTCTGCTGTTGAATGTTTGCGATGACAGTCTTGAGTGCCGCCGACGGCTCGTTCGACGGCGCGCCGGATCGCTGCGCAAAGGCTTCAAACCGCTTTTGAAGCCAGGGCGACGGTGAACCCTCCTTCGAGGAGCCCACCGCCTCAATGATTACGTCAGAACGCAWCCCCAGCTTGAGCATCCGCGCCTCGAAATCCCTGACGACGGACAGCGTCTCTCCGCCCGGGCCAAACTCGTCGTTCTGCTTGGCGAGTTCSCGCTCTATTTTGCTGAYGCTCGCCGTTGTGGGCGCCAGCACATAAATTGTCTTGCCGCCGGCCGAAACGAAGTTGCTATCGACGCCGGCCACCCGCTGGACGATCTCAATCATCGCGTCGCRGTCAGCGACCTCCTCCGTCTCCAGACGAAGGAGRGCAAAGCCGGCAGCGTGGCGCGGCGCTGGCTGCGCAGCTTGTCCGGCCGCCGCGGCTGCGAACCGSTCGGCCGCCGCGATCACCGACGGCTCCGCGCCGGCCTTCTTCAAGGCGCTCGCCGTTGACTGCCATTTCGCGGCGAGAGCCAGGTTGCCATTGATGAGACGCCGGCGCGCTTGCGCTCGACGCGTTTGGTGACGGCGGGCGTCTTGAGATAGCGAGGATCGCTCTTGCTGCGCTCGTAGGCGCCGGCTTGCGACTGGCTGTAAGGCCGTGTGGCCGCGACGTCTGCACGCCGGGTGGCGACCATGGCGATGCCCTGTTCGCGTGCCTTGGCCGCGAACCGCTCGCGCCATTCGTAGAGTTCCGGCTTGGTGAGGCGCAGCGCCTTGCCGATGTCGTCTCGCGCCGAGATCATCGCATGGACATGCACATGGCCGGTATCCGGATGATGAGCGGTGATCCACTTGTGCCCGGCGACCTGCTCGCTCAGAAAATCCCGCACGGCCCGCGTCATCGCCTCTGGATCGGTCCCAGTCCGCGCCGAGAAGATGACATGGAAGGCATTACGTGGCTCGACGGTGCGAATGTGGGATGACCAGTCCCGCCAAATCCTATCCGCCTTTTCCTTGACGCTCGACCCGCGCTCGATCAGATCGCCGGCGCTGGTGCTTACGGCTTTCTCGTTGCGAAGGAATTTTTCGAGGAAGTAGCGGCCGGACTTTTCGGAGACGGCGGCGCCGAGAATACGCACCTCGGCCGTCACTCCAGCGTCGGCCAATCGGCGTGCAAAACTGGCTTCCGCATTTTCGACAGCGCGTGCCGGGCCTTCCCCCTTCTCGCGGGCCCTCAGCGCATCCGCAATCTTCTTCGCCGGCAGGTCTGTCACCGCGTAGACCGAGACCTTGCCATCCGGATGCCGAGAATAGAGGAAAGGCTTTGATCCAAAGGCGGCGTTCAGGGCGTCGTGAAGTGCGGTATCGTCGACCGTATCGGCGACGGTAAAGGAAAATGTGGCCAGCGCGTTGACCGCATAGGCGTTACGGAATTCCGCGCCCCATTCGGCCAGCGCCGCGGCCCGGTCCTCGCGGCTTGCGACCGCGAGGCCRTCCTGATCGTAGATCGGGATATCGACCTTGCCCCTGTCGCCGTTTTCCTTCTCGATTTCGCGSGTTCCGAGATAGGTCATCAGGCCSGCGGCCGAAGCCCGGCTCGATACCGTCGACGTCACCTTGATCACGACCGGCTGTGCACCGGCGGCAATCGCTGCACGGCTCGCGGTTTCCGCTGAGGATCTAYCCGTTGCGGCGCGTCGCGTGGAGATCGGCTGAGCCATGCGAGGCGCGGAAAGGCCTGCGCCCCCTCCCCCGCCGGCCGACTTCTTCAATTCMTCTTCGTCATCCAGATTGCGGCCAGCACCCAAGGCACCGACGAGCGCGATGACACCTCGCTGCGATGCCTGGGACACCTGCAGGATCGACGCGATCGTCGGCTCGTTCGGCGATATCGGACCTCGACGTGTCTTGCTCGCAATGCCAGACGGTACAAAGCGCTCCTGCGGAGCCTGCCCCGACATCNGACGCGATCGTCGGCTCGTTCGGCGATATCGGACCTCGACGTGTCTTGCTCGCAATGCCAGACGGTACAAAGCGCTCCTGCGGAGCCTGCCCCGACATCGCGATACCGATCGCGCGCCGCCGGCGCGATTCCTCATCCTCGTCAATCAGCGACGATGCTCGACGGACGGTATAGGTCTCGATCGCGCCGAGCAGCCCGGTCCAATCATGCGCCACGGCCAGTCCCCCTCCGCTCCNATGCCAGACGGTACAAAGCGCTCCTGCGGAGCCTGCCCCGACATCGCGATACCGATCGCGCGCCGCCGGCGCGATTCCTCATCCTCGTCAATCAGCGACGATGCTCGACGGACGGTATAGGTCTCGATCGCGCCGAGCAGCCCGGTCCAATCATGCGCCACGGCCAGTCCCCCTCCGCTCCTCACAGCTGATCCGCAGCATCAGATCGACGTCGGTCCGCAGCCGAAACAGGCCGTCGAGAAGAGTGCGTAGCGCCGCGTCGAGATCCGGTTCATAGGCGACGCGCCCCTCATTCATCGCCCGGACCGCCTGGTTGAGATTGATACCGATCCGCCGCAGTTCCTCATTGGTGTCGCGCAGCGCGTCTGCCTCGGCCAGTCCAACCGGGAGCGGAAGGCCCGCCTGATCGCGAAACAGCAGCCGGATCACGTCGCTGGCGGTGCGGTCTTCTCCGCACAACACGGCAAGCGCCTCCCGCTCCTCCGGCTGAAGTCGGACCCTGACCACTTCGCTCCGCATCGTTTCCTTCCCGCTTGTCAGGTTGCCGGAGGCGACCCGGAGCGCCAGAGGCGCGAACCACAGCCCTGCCGGAGGCGGGGCAACGTCGAGTTTGTACCACAAACTTGACTATCCTGCCACAGAAGAGACAACTATAATTTATTATCAATCTCAATCCGCAGATACCGACGATCTCGATCCGACCACCTCGGCCGATTGGCGCGAACCGACAAACTCCGGCGCGAACAGTTACCCGCTTTTAACGCGCTCATACCCACTTGCAGCGCTGGCAACTGGTTATTCATCGTTGATAATCAACAATTAGCAGCGCACATGTTGTTCATCATTAATGGCCCATTGTTGATTGCCTATTGACCATTACCCGTCGTCAGCGGGCAATCATCGGTCATCAATCATCAATGGTGAACGAGCAACGGGCAANATCATTAATGGCCCATTGTTGATTGCCTATTGACCATTACCCGTCGTCAGCGGGCAATCATCGGTCATCAATCATCAATGGTGAACGAGCAACGGGCAACAATTACGTTGCGAAAGGCAACTTTTGTAATTAATTATAATTTATCCTTGAACTGAAGGAGCCACCATGATCGTCACTATCGCCAACCCGAAGGGCGGAACCGGGAAGACCACGCTCGTTCGCGCGCTGTCGGGGACGGCAGCCCATGCGGGCAATGACGTGTTTCTGATCGATGCCGATAGCCGCGCCAACACGATGCGCTGGGTCACGATGTCGAAACAGATGAATGTCTGGCCGGAGCGCCTGGAAGCGGAAAGCTGCCTCGATCCGAAC
>NZ_LMCO01000061.1:0-1742 GCF_001424825.1 Ensifer sp. Root31
GGCCTGCTGCACTTCGGCAGCATCACGGGCATCGCGAGCCTGGCGTTCCAGGCGCTCGCGCTCCGACAGTGAACGGTTGGCGTCGGCCTCGTCTTCGAGCTTGAGCTTGGCGATGGTCGCGTCGCGCAGCACCTGCAGCGAGCGGGCGAGATCGCCGATCTCGTCCTTGCACTCGGCTTCCGACAGGTCGACATCGGTCTTGCCCGCAGCGATTTCACCGGTGACGCCGATGACCGCCGCAACGCGCTTGCGGAATCGGGTGGCAAGCGTCCAACCGACCAGGATCATGATCAAGGCTGCGACGGCGATAACCGCGACGGAGATCATCGCAAGCTGCGAGAGACCGGCAAAGACGGTAGCCTGCGGCACGGATACGACGACGTACCAGGTTGTATCGGGCAGAAGCTTGACCGGCACGGCAACGGCGATGTGCACCGAGCCATCCGTGTGGGTGAGTTCAAACGCCTGCTCGGTCTTGCCCAGAAGCTGGCCCCAACCGCCGGCCTCAAGCCCGGTGTCCTTTAGCGATTTTCCAAGGAATGTCTGATCGGGATGGCTGATGATGCTGCCGCCCTGGCTGACCAGCGAAACGAATCCGGTACCGAACGGGGCCAGCTTGCCCAACTCGTTGGAAAGGTGGTCAAGCGCCATGTCGACGCCATCGACGCCGACGAAGGCATTGTCGAGCTTCAACGGCACCATGATCGACGTCATCAGCACGTCCTTGCCGTCGATCTTGTAGAAGTAAGGCTCGGTGATCATGTCGCGGCCAGTCTTCTTGGGGACCTGATAGTAATCTCCTGCGCCGGGCTTGTCGTAATCGACCAGCGCTTCGTACACGATCTTTTCCCCCGAACGGGCGATATAGGGAACGTAGCGGCCACTGGCATCGTGGCCCGGTTTGCCCGCATATTCCGCATCCTTGCCGTCAAACGCGTTCGGCTCCCAGCCGGTGCTGAGGCCAACGGCGAGCGGGTTGTCCGCGATCAGCTTTTTCAGCAGCGCAACCGTACCTTCGCGAGACGCCGTGCCACTGTCCTTCATGGCATAGAGGGCAGAGCGCATGTTGTTGGCGAGCGTTTTCGTCTCTGCGAACCTCGCCTCGACGTTGGCGGCGCTTGCATAGGCGGCGTTGGTCATCTCCGCAATGCTGCGCTCTTTCAGCTGCTGATAGGATAGCCAGAACACGATGGCAGCCGTGACCATACAGGTCAAAAGGCCAGTCATCACGATGGCAAACATGTTTCGTGCGGTCGCAGTCTTGAGAATCACCGTTCGTCTCCCTTCGCGCGATTGCTTGAAAAAGCAGATCGCGAGCAAACTTCGAACGCGTGATGGAAAGCCAAAACACGCGCAGCGTGAGGCAGGTGTCTGGAACACATCGGTGGCCCTGAGGCGAGCTTTTCGGGAGATGGACCCTATCGGCGGATGTGCGGTGCGAAGTCATTTCGCGGCAATCGGACGGTATGCCTCGACACTTTATCAAAACTTAAAAAAGGAAAGCCGGAACAACGAATTACGGCGCACGCGCCGATTTTCGAAAAACGGGCATCCAAAAACAAAGACCCGGAGTTGTGCTCCGGGCCCTGCTTCGCATCTAAGGTGTTTTACGTCTATGCGGCGCGACGGCGCGGCATAGCTGCCGGCGCATAGGCGCTCTGGGTATTGCCGAGGTTGAACTGGGCCAGAAGCGCATTGAGCGAAGCGGCTTCCGAAGCCAGGCCATGGCTTGCCGCCGTCTG
>NZ_LMCO01000062.1:0-1119 GCF_001424825.1 Ensifer sp. Root31
CACGCAGCTCTTCGCCGACACTGCCGGAAATGCCGCCGCTATCCAGACTGAAGCGACCGCACGGGCGAATGCCGACAGCGCATTGGCCGGCACGGTCACCTCTCTTGAGGCCGAGGTTGATGGCAACCTGGCGCTTTTGAACAGCGAGCAGACGACCAGGGCGAACGCCGACAGTGCTCTCGCCACCAGCATCAATGGTGTGAGTGCGGACCTGAATGGCCGCTTCGCGCAAGGGCTCGTCAAGTTCGAGGCGGCGGCCGACCAGTCGGGCGTTAATGCCCGGTTTTCAGTCATGCTGCGCGCGAACCTCGGTTCGGTGTTCAAGGACAGCGGTTTCTACATCGAGCTTTACACGGAAAGCAGCGTGCTCAAGTCGCGCTTCGCGGTGAAGGCGGA
Organism: Ensifer sp. Root31; assembly: GCF_001424825.1. Classification (NCBI taxonomy): domain Bacteria; kingdom Pseudomonadati; phylum Pseudomonadota; class Alphaproteobacteria; order Hyphomicrobiales; family Rhizobiaceae; genus Ensifer; species Ensifer sp. Root31. The sequence continues at coordinate 397 of NZ_LMCO01000062.1, forward strand.
TCAGTTCGTCGTTTGGAACGGTGGCAGCAATGCCTTCCTGCCGATCGTGATCGAGGCGGGCGAATTGAAGCTCAACATCGCAAACATCGGCCTGGTGCGTTCTGGGCGGTTGCTCGCCCAGAACGGCAAGATGGACATCAACCTCAACCTCGGAACGATCGAGATTTACAGTTAGGATCAAAAATGCATAAGACCATTCGCAACGGAGCGTCCATCTTTGTCGAAACTCCTGCCGGCAAGGCGCTATTCCTTGCTTGCGAGACCGAGGTGGCGGCGGCTGGCATCCAGCGTCGCTTGAAGGACGTCGATGCCGAGCTTGAGGCTACTCGCCTCCGTCTCTATCGCGATGCCTTCGGTGACGGTGCCCTTGGCATCACGGATCAGGCGCTTCTCTAGATCGTCAAACCATTCGCTATCGGTGTGGTGCTTTGCCTGTTCTTCGATGACGGTTCTCAGCGCCGTTTGGACTGCCACGAGGGCGGCACCAAGGTTATGAAGCGTAAACCCGCCCTCGGGCGCAAGCACCGCCACTTTCTTCCCTTCCATCCATTCTCTCCCAAGTTGGTGTTGACGCACGCCTTCAATCAGAAGGGCGCGCGAGAGTCGAGTCCTGGAGAACGCAACATGGTTCGCACGATGATTGGCGTCGACAGCACCGGCGCCGGCTGTATCAAAATCATGAAGAGCGATGCTGACGATCCGCGCACTACGCCGGATAGTGAG
>NZ_LMCO01000063.1:0-1784 GCF_001424825.1 Ensifer sp. Root31
AAATGTGGCCAGCGCGTTGACCGCATAGGCGTTACGGAATTCCGCGCCCCATTCGGCCAGCGCCGCGGCCCGGTCCTCGCGGCTTGCGACCGCGAGGCCATCCTGATCGTAGATCGGGATATCGACCTTGCCCCTGTCGCCGTTTTCCTTCTCGACTTCGCGCGTTCCGAGATAGGTCATCAGGCCGGCGGCCGAAGCCCGGCTCGATACCGTCGACGTCACCTTGATCACGACCGGCTGTGCACCGGCGGCAATCGCTGCACGGCTCGCGGTTTCCGCTGAGGATCTATCCGTTGCGGCGCGTCGCGTGGAGATCGGCCGAGCCATGCGAGGCACGGAAAGGCCTGCGCCCCCTCCCCCGCCGGCCGACTTCTTCAATTCCTCTTCGTCATCCAGATTGCGGCCAGCACCCAAGGCACCGACGAGGGCGATGACACCTCGCTGCGATGCCCGGGACACCTGCAGGATTGACGCGATCGTCGGCTCGTTCGGCGATATCGGACCTCGACGTGTCTTGCTCGCAATGCCAGACGGTACAAAGCGCTCCTGCGGAGCCTGCCCCGACATCGCCTCGTCAATCAGCGACGATGCTCGACGGACGGTATAGGTCTCGATCGCGCCGAGCAGCCCGGTCCAATCATGCGCCACGGCCAGTCCCCCTCCGCTCCCCACAGCTGATCCGCAGCATCAGGTCGACGTCGGCCCGCAGCCGAAACAGGCCGTCGAGAAGAGTGCGCAGCGCCGCGTCGAGATCCGGTTCATAGGCGACGCGCCCCTCATTCATCGCCCGGACCGCCTGGTTGAGATTGATACCGATCCGCCGCAGCTCCTCATTGGTGTCGCGCAGCGCGTCTGCCTCGGACGATCCAACCGGAAGCGGAAGGCCCGCCTGATCGCGAAACAGCAGCCGGATCACGTCGCTGGCGGTGCGGTCTTCTCCGCACAACACGGCAAGCGCCTCGCGCTCCTCCGGCTGCAAACGGACCCTAATCACCTCGCTCCGCATTGTTTCCTTCCCGCTTGTCAGGTTGCCGGAGGCGACCCGGAGCGCCAGAGGCGCGAACCACGGCCCTGCCGGAGGCGGGGCAACGTCGAGTTTGTACCACAAACTTGACTATCCTGCCACAGAAAAGACAACTATAATTTATTCTCAATTTCAATCCACAGATACCGACGATCTCGATCCGACCACCTCGACCGATTGGCGCGAACCGACAAACTCGGCGCGAACAATTACCCGTTGTTAACGCGCTCATCCCCACTTGCAGCGCTGGAAACTGGTTATTCATCGTTGATAATCAACAATTAGCAGTGCACATGTTGTTCATCATTAATGGCCCATTGTTGATTGCCTATTGACCATTACCCGTCGTCAGCGGGCAATCATCGGTCATCAATCATCAATGGTGAACATCATTAATGGCCCATTGTTGATTGCCTATTGACCATTACCCGTCGTCAGCGGGCAATCATCGGTCATCAATCATCAATGGTGAACGAGCAACGGGCAATAATTACGTTGCGAAAGGCGACTTTGATAATTAATTATAATTTATCTTTGAATTGAAGGAGCCGCTATGATCGTCACTATCGCCAACCCGAAGGGCGGAACCGGGAAGACCACGCTCGTTCGCGCGCTGGCGGGGACGGCAGCCCATGCGGGCAATGACGTGTTTCTGATCGACGCCGATAGCCGCGCCAACACGATGCGCTGGGTCACGATGTCGAAACAGATGAATGTCTGGCCGGAGCGCCTGGAAGCGGAAAGCTGCCTCGATCCGAAC
>NZ_LMCO01000064.1:0-1245 GCF_001424825.1 Ensifer sp. Root31
GGCGCTGCCAAGACCGACGTTGCTTACACCGGCATGAAAGCCGCGATCTCGGTCGTCGACGAAATCAAGGCAAAGCTGGTTGCTGCCAGCGAGCCGGGTGTTGACAAGTCCAAGGTCCAGAAGGAAATCACGCAGCTGCAGGATCAGCTGAAGAGCGTGGTCAAGTCCGCTGGCTTCTCCGGCGAAAACTGGCTCTACACCGCTTCCGGCGCAACTGCTCCGGGCACGAAGTCGATCGTCGGTTCGTTCAACCGTGACGCTTCTGGCAACGTCAGCCTGACGACGCTCGACGTCGACACGACCAAGACCATGCTGATCGACGAAGCAGCAACAGCAAACGGCCTGCTCACAGACGCACTCAAGGACTCAGCAGCAACAGCAAACGGCCTGCTCACAGACGCACTCAAGGACTCCACTGGCACGGCCATCGCCGGCGTCAGCGTTCTGACCCTCGACATCAGCACTGGGGTAACGGCAACGACACTGGCCAACTACCTCAGCGGTGTCGACACTGTCCTGAAGAGCATGACCGATGCCGCTTCGGACCTCGGCGCCGTCAACAAGCGCGTCGATCTCCAGAAGGACTTCGTCGACAACCTGATGGACTCGATCGAATCGGGCGTCGGCAAGCTGGTTGACGCCGACATGAACGAAGAGTCGACCCGCCTGAAGNCTCCAGAAGGACTTCGTCGACAACCTGATGGACTCGATCGAATCGGGCGTCGGCAAGCTGGTTGACGCCGACATGAACGAAGAGTCGACCCGCCTGAAGGCTCTGCAGACGCAGCAGCAGCTCGGCATCCAGGCTCTCTCGATCGCCAACAGCAGCTCGCAGAACATCCTGTCGTTGTTCCGCTAAGCGGTCCAGACACCGGCGACTTCGGTCCCGGACTGCAAAACGAAAAACCGCGTCTCCATCGAGGCGCGGTTTTTCTTTTGTCGGTATGTTTTTTTCGTCTGCGGCTTCAAGCTTCGTTAACCATCTTGGTGTTTTCTGTGGCTATCGAAACGGCGGGTTAACCAACAAGATTAACGCGTTAGCAGGCATGAAGCTGGCCGCCGGTTCCCGGTAATCCCGGAATGTCCCTTTCAATCCAGTTTTCCCAAGGGGCACTCAGCCAATGACGTCTATCATGACCAACAACGCGGCAATGGCCGCACTCTCCACGCTGCGTTCGATCAATTCCTCGATGGAAACGACGCAGGACCGTATTTCGTCCGGCTACCGCGTTGGTAACGCTTCCG
>NZ_LMCO01000065.1:0-296616 GCF_001424825.1 Ensifer sp. Root31
CCCGCCATCTCGAACTCGACCTCGGCCGCAACCATCCGCATGCCGAAATCGAACTGCCACCCGAACGCACCACAACACAGGACCGCGCAAGGGTCGCATTCCGCCCGACAAAGTGGAAGTTGTTCAGGGAGGGGCAGCCCGTCGCGAAGTCGAAACGGGACGAAGCCGCCACCGAAAAACCGCGACTGGTCGCGCAAGCCTGACCTTGCAAGAGCGCCAGCCCTAGCCGGCGCTCTTTGGATCAATGATTACCGCCCGCGTCGTGTTCTAGGAAGGGACGGGCAGCGACAACGGCGCCAAGTCGCGCATTGGCCGCTTCTTGGGATCATTCTCAGGCGCCTTGCGGCACGCGTAATTCTGCGCGTCCTGTAGCAGCGCCACGGCTCCGTCGTAGTCGATTTTGGTCGCGCGCCCATGGCGCACGACGCATTGTCCATCGACATAGACTTCCTCGATAGCGCGCTCTGCCGCGCAATGCAGCAGATTGCGCAAGGGGTCGTAAACCGGCTGCATCGCGTGGTGTTTCAGGTCAACGATGAGAAAGTCGGCTTTTGCGCCGACGGCAATCCGGCCGATATCGTCACGGCCAAGCGCGCGGGCGCCCGCAAGCGTTGCCGTATCGAGAATATCCGCGGTCGATACGTCGAACACGGATTTGCCCGAAAGCCTCGCACAGATCATCGCCTGGCGCATTTCTTCAAGCATGTTGAAGGGATAGCTGTCAGTCCCGAGGGCGACGTTGACGCCGGCGCGGCGATAGCGCCCGACCGATTCCAGCGCCATGCCGCTGCGCGAGAACGTCACCGGGCAATGGGCGACCGTCGTGCGCCGCTCTGCCAGCAGGCCGAGATCGATATCGGTGCGCTGGCGCGTCCAGGAATGGCTGTCGAGGAAGATGCAATGGCCAAGGATCAGGTTGTCGCCGAGGATCCCCAGGCTTTCCAGATACTGCACCGCGGTCAGGCCAGTCCGGCGCAGCATTTCCTCATGTTCCGCCATGGTCTGGGCGGAGTGGATGGTGATCGGCATGCCGCGCTTGCGCGCCTCTGCGGCCGCGTCTTGCAGCAATTCGGCCGAGCAGGTCTCGATCTGCGATGGCGCCACCACCCCGCCAAGGCGTCCGGAGGGATGGGCTGCGGCAGTGTCGAGGACATCAAGCGCCCGGGCGAAAGCCTCGCGGCCTCGAGCCTTGTCCCAGATGAAATCAAGGCGATGGCTGTCTTCGACATGCCATTGCGCTTCGCGGAAGCCTGGAGCGACGAAGGCGCGAGCACCGCTTCGCGCCAAGGTCGGCAGCCAGCTTTCATGCGGCCCGGCAATGTCCAGCAGCGTGGTGACGCCGCTACGCATGAGGTCGCCGAGCATCACGGTCAACGACGCCTCGATCGCGCCATCGTCGATTTCCAGCAGGTTGGAATACTCGTAGAGGGCGTTGCCCCAAAGTGCTGCCGTACCCGCGTCTTCGAAGATGCCCTTGGAGATCGGTTCCTCGCCGGAGTGGCAATGCACATTGACGAAACCCGGCATCACCATCCGGTCGGCACCGGAGGTTTCGCTGGCAAAGGCGCCGTCATAATGTCCTCCGACATGGACGAAACCGGTATCGTCATAGGCGACGTCGACGTCGTTGAGATAGACATGGCTTTTCGTCTCGGTGTCGAAGCCGACAACCGTATGCGCCCTGCGGATGACGTGAATATTGCTAGTCATGCGTGGTCCTGAAATATTGCTCGAGGAAACGGCTATAAGCGCCCATTAATGCGCTGAAAAAGAAGTAAACGACCGCAGCAAAGACGTAGCCTTCGAGCACGGCGATGCCCTGCCATTGCGGATCGCGCATGGCGGTGCGCACGGTATCGAGAAAATCGAGCAGGCCGACAATCGTCACCAGGGTCGTATCCTGGAAAAAGCCGATGAACAGACCGACGAGCGGCGGGATAACCTTCTTCAGGGCTTGCGGCAGCACGATCTTGCGCATGATCTGCCAGTAATGCAGCCCGAGCGAATGGCCCGCCTCGATCTGCCCCTTGGGAACGGCCTGCAATCCGCCGCGAACGATTTCGGCGATGTAGGCGGCGGCAAAGAGAATGATCGCCACCTGGGCCCGCAGTAGTTTGTCGATGGTGACACCATCGGGCATGAACAGCGGCAGCATGACGGTCGCCATGAACAGGATGCTGATCAGCGGTACGCCGCGGACGATTTCGATGAAGCCGACGCCGAGAATGCGGATCGCCGGCAGGCTCGAAGCACGCGCAAGCGCAAGTGCAATGCCGAGCGGCAAGGCGCAGGCGAGCCCGACGAAGGAAAGCATGAACGACAGCGGCAGGCCGCCCCACTGGGTGGTCGGCACGACGGTCAACCCGAACAGGCCACCGGCCATCAGCGCGTAAAGCGTCGGCAGGATCACCACGATCCATGTGACCGCAAGCGCCCGGCCCCAAGTGCGCGGCACCATCGACACGCCGCAAGCGCCGAGAAACAGCAGCATCGCCGTGAGCGGTCGCCACTGCTCGTCGAAGGGATAGAAGCCGAAGAAGACATAGCGCAGCTTGGTCGACAGGAACGGCCAGCAGGCGCCGCTTGAAACCTTGCACTCCGCCGGCGTGCCGGAAAAGATCGCGTCGACGAACAGCCAACCGATCGCGAGCTTGGCAAGGCCGAAGATCGTGCCGAGGCAAAGGATGGTGATCAGTGCGTTGCCCGGCGTTCCGAAATAGGCGGAAAGCCAGGTACGGTTGCGCACCATCGGGCGGGCGGCGGGCGCCATCAGGATCGGGTCGGCAACGAAGCCTTCGAACTGGGCCATGGCTCAGCGCTCCCTCAGCGCAACGCGCGCGTTGTACCAGTTCATCACCAGCGAGATCAGGATGGACAGGCCGAGATAGACGGCCATGAAGATGGCAATGGCTTCGATGGCCTGGCCGGTCTGGTTCATGATGGTGTTGGAAACCATCACCAGATCCGGATAGCCGATGGCAATCGCGAGCGAGCTGTTCTTGAAGACCGTGAGATAGGTGTTGGTCAACGGCGGCACGATAATACGCAGCGCCTGCGGCAGGATGACGAGTTTCAGCGTGCGCGAGCGCGGCAGGCCGAGGGCCGTCGCGGCCTCCCATTGTCCCTTGCTGACGGCTTGAATGCCGGCGCGCACGATCTCGGCGACATTTGCCGAAGCGCTCAACGTCAGGCCGATCAGCAGTGCCACGAATTCCGGGCGCACGTGATAGCCGCCGGTCAGGCGGAACCGGCCGAGTTCGGGGACATCCATCGAGACCGAGATGTCGGCGAACAGCAGTGTTGCCGCCAGCGGCAGCAGGAAGGCAAGCGCCGCTATGGTGGCAACGGGCATCTCCTTGCCCGTGGCAATCCGACGACGCGCAAGGACGCGCTCGATCGCAACAGCGGCAGCGGCGCCGACGAACAGGGCGATGAGGAGCGATTCAAAGCCGCTCGCCCATCGCATGGCCGGCATGACCAGACCGCTATTTGACAGGAACACGCCCGGCAGCATCTCGATCGCCTGCTTTACCGGCGGGAAAACGGAGATGATCAGCGAATACCAGAGCAGCAGATAGAGGAGCAGCGGCACATTGCGCAGCGCTTCGACATAGGCAAGCATCAGGCGCGACAGGACCGGATTGTGCGACAGCCTGCCGATGCCGACGAGCACACCGAGGATCGTACCGAAGAAGACGGCGAGTGCCGAAACCTTCACGGTATTGGCGATGCCGACAAGGATGGCACGGCCGAATGTGTCGGTCGGCTCGTAGGCGATCGCAGTCTCGGTGATGACGAAACCTGCCTGACGCGCCAGGAAGCCGAAGCCGGTGGCAATATCCTGCTTGGCAAGGTTGGCGCTCGCGGTGCTGAACATCGCCCAGGCGACGAAGACAACAGCGCCGATCGCGATCGTTTGATAGAGGAAGGCGCGGATGCGCGCGTCATAAAACAGGGACATGGCGACACGTCTGCCGGGCAAAGGGGAACGTCGAAGACGAAAAAGGCCCGCGCCAGGGCGCGGGCCGACGAATATCAACGGAACGGCGGTGCGTAGAGCAGACCGCCCTCGCTCCAACGGGTGTTCGGCCCACGGGTCAGGCCAAGCGCGGTCTTGGTGCCGAGGTTGCGCTCGAACACTTCGCCGTAATTGCCGACGCCCTTGACGATGTTGTAGCCCCACTTGTTGTCGAGGTTGAGCATCTTGCCGAGCTCTTCGTTGACACCGAGCATGCGCTGGATTTCCGGATCCTCGCTCTTCGTCATTTCGTCGACATTGGCCTGGGTGATGCCGCGCTCTTCGGCCGCCATCAGCATCCAGACGGACCAGGAAACGATATCGCGCCAGTTGGAATCGTTCTGCCGGACCGACGGAGCGAGCGGCTCCTTGGAGATGGTCTCGGGAAGGACGACATAGTCGTCCGGATTGTTGGCAACCGCACGGATCGACGCCAGGTCAGACCGGTCGGACGAGATCGCCTCGCAACGGCCCGAGAAGAAGGCGTTGCGGTTTTCATCCGGGCTTTCGAAAACAACCAGTTCGAACTTGCCGCCGATCGTGCGGAAGAAATCGCTGAGGTTCTGGGCCGTCGTCGTGCCGGGCAGTGTGCAGATCGCTGCGTCCGTCAGCTCCTTGGCGCTGTTGACACCGAGCGACTTCGGCACCATCAACCCCTGGCCGTCATAGAATACCGTCGGGCCGAAATCGAGACCGAGCGAGACTTCGCGCGAGAAGGTATGGGTGGTCTGGCGCGACAGCATGTCGATTTCGCCTGACTGCAGAGCCTGGAACCGGGTGTTGATGTTCGTCAGAACGAAATCGACTTTTTCCGGGTCGCCGAAAACAGCCGACGCAACGGCACGGCACACGTCCACATCGAAACCCTGCATGTGGCCCTTGGCGTCAGCCGTCGCAAACCCGGGCGTGCTCATCGAGACACCGCAGATCAGCTTGCCGCGCGCCTTGACTGTCTCAAGCGTGGTGGCGGCGCTGGCGGTGAACGCCGTGAGGCCGACCACGATGCCTGCTGCGGTGGCGCAAAGTTGCAGAATTCTTTTCTTCATTTTCCCCTCCCGTTGACTTCGACAATCTCCGCCTCTGCGGGTCATGCGATCCACGTCGCATGCCTCCTCCCGCCTAGGCACACAGCGGATCAACCCGCCGTGTCACCAATTGCATACGATAGCCGGATACGAATGGCAACATTACTGTATACAATATTGACGCGTATAGTTTGGAGACACTATCGAGGTTATGGGGCATGTATTGCAGACCCGCCCGGCTTGCTTGGGGGGACAGCGTTGTCTGAGAGATCAAGTCGCAGCGAGTCCGTCTATCGGTTGTTGCGCAGGCCGTCCTGGAGCACGCGCTGAAGCCCTGCACCAAGCAATCCGAAGACACGATCGCCGATCATTTCAAGGTCAGTCGCACCAGCGTTCGCGGTGCATTCGTGCGCCTGAATGCCGAAGGTTTCGTCGATCTCAGTGCCGACAGGAGTGCGTGTGTCTCCGACCGCGGCCGCTCTCCATCCGCCTTGCCGGCGAATATCACATCCTGCTTGCCGAACTGACGGGACCCCGGCGCAGACACGGTTCGTGCGTGAGGTGGTCTCACGCTGCTTGTTGATCTTAGCCCGCTTCGCGCGTCTGCGACGGATGGACTTAAGGATTAAGGCAGAGCCGAATACGACGTTGTGTTCATCATCTGCGGCATGAACTGTCGTCGGGTGAGAATCTCAGACGTCTCTTCTCCCACACTATCCTGCAACGTTGCCGGTATGCCGGGCGCGTCTTGCGAGGGAGGGAGTAAGCGATGCCAACAGAACTGGAATACATGAGCCGACAGGTTGCAGCGGGCCGCCTGTCACGACGGGAATTTTTGGGGAGGGCAGCGGCGCTCGGGGTGACGATCGCGTCTGCGCAGACATTGCTTGGCAGTGCCGCCCGTGCGGCGGGGCCAGTCAAGGGCGGGACGCTGCGGGCGGGCCTGGTCGGCGGCGAATCGACCAACAGCCTCGACCCTGCGACATGGGCGAGCCAGGTGCCATACACGCTCGGTCGCTGCTGGGGCGAGCAACTGCTGGAAGTCGCACCGACCGGCGAGATCGAGTACCGCCTGGCCGAGTCCTACGAGGCCTCCAGCGACGCAAAAACCTGGAGCTTCAAGATCCGCAAGGACGTCACCTTCCACAATGGCAAGCCTTTGACGCCGGCTGACGTGGTGGCAACGCTCGAGCGCCACGGCGATGCAGACTCGAAATCGGCGGCCCTGCCCTTTGTGCAGGAGTTCGAGACGATCAAGGCTGACGGCGACAATGTCGTGATCACCTTGCGGCAGCCCAATGCGGACATGCCCTATATCGTCAGCGACTACCACCTGATGATCCAGCCGAACGGCGGCAAGGACGATCCGACCGCCGGCATTGGCACCGGTCCTTACAAGGTTGTCGTGAACGAGGCGGGCGTAAAACACGTCGCTGAGCGCCACGAAGGCTATTGGGGATCGGCCGAACGCGGTCATGCCGACCAGATCGAAATCGTCGTCATCAACGATTCGACCGCGCGCACCGCGGCGCTGCAAAGCGGCCAGATGCATATGATCAACCGCATCGAGCCGAAGCTTGTCGAACTGATCAAGCGCCTTCCCGGCGTGGTCATCCGAAATGTGCCGGGCAAGGGGCATTACGTGTTCATTGCCCATTGCAACACCGCGCCGTTCGACAACAACGACCTGCGGCTGGCGTTGAAATATGCCGTCGACCGCGAGGAGATGGTGGCAAAGGTTCTCGGCGGTTATGGCACCGTCGGCAACGATACGCCGATGATCAATGGCTATCCGCTCTTCGACAACGACATCGAGCAGCGTGTCTTCGACCCTGACAAGGCGAAGTTCCACTACAAGAAATCCGGCCACGACGGCTCCGTGCTGCTGCGCACGTCCGACGTCGCCTTCCCCGGCGCCGTCGATGCCGCCCAGCTTTTCCAGATGAGCGCTGCCAAATGCGGCATCACCATCGACCTGAAGCGCGAACCGGGCGACGGCTACTGGTCGGATGTCTGGAACAAGCAGCCTTTCAGCATGTCCTATTGGACCGGCCGACCGACGCAGGATCAGGTCTATTCGATTGCCTATCTGTCGAAGGCCGAATGGAACGACACGCGTTTCCAGCGCGATGACTTCGACAAGTTGATCTTCGCCGCCCGCGGCGAACTCGACGAGGCCAAGCGCAAGGCGATCTATCGCCAGGCCGCAATGATGCTGCGCGACGAAGGCGGCGTCATCGTGCCGATGTTCAACAACTATATCGACGCCACCAACGACAAGGTCGGCGGGTGGGTCGACGATCCGAACGGCGAACTGATGGGCGGCCATGCCTTGACGAAGTGCTGGGTCACGGCCTGAACCAAGAGACGGCCGGAGGCCCTGATCAGGCTCTCCGGCTTTCATCAACGTCGCGAGCAGGCACCGCCATGGCGGCCCGCGTCTTTCAAGGGCAGCGCTCAGCGCATTTCCAGGAAAAGTGCGATGCCGCTTTCCGTCAGGAAATGCGTAAAAACAAACAGATAGAGCGTTTGTCCGGTTCCGTCTAAATCGGAAACGCTCTAGCGACGGTGGCGCAGCGACAGCAGGCCGTCATCGGCAATGCCTGCCTCGATATCATTGTAGCGGGCGAGCGTCAGGTGCGGCGTGTCTGCCGCGGCAGAGTGCGCGCCGGTGATCACGATGACTTCGGCGCCGGCGGCCTTGCCCGCGAGAATTCCGGCCGGAGCGTCTTCGAAAACGATGCAGTCTTCCGGCCGCACGCCAAGTTTTTCGGCGGCCAAAAGATAGCCCTCGGGATGGGGCTTGCCGACCGACACGTCTTCGCCGGTGATCATCAGCTTCGGCGTGGGAATACCTGCGGCCGCGAGGCGACGAACGGCAAGGTCGAGCGGCGCCGATGTGACGATCGCCCACTTCTCCGGCGGCAGTGAATTGAGGAAGGCGACAGCGCCCTCGATCTCGATGATGCCTTCGACGTCGGCGATTTCGGCGAGCGCGAGTTCGTGCGCCTCATGCTCCGGATCAACGCCCGGCAGTTCGAGCGTGCGGATCGTATCCACGGCGCGAACGCCATGTACCGTTTTCATCATTTCGACGGGGTCGAGCCCGTTCCGGACAGCCCAGGCGCCCCAGACGCGTTCGACGACGGCCATCGAGTTGAGCAGCGTGCCATCCATATCGAACAGGAGAGCGGCGAAGTTCTTGGCAAAGAGAGATGAAGGCGCGGTATCCAACGGTGATCCCCTGAAGCTGCAATGATGGGCGAGAAAGCCCGCCCGACAGTCCCGGCACACCTACAGCCTGGAGATCAGGGGCACAACGCAATTCGGTGTGCCCGTGATCATCTTCGGCAACGGTGAGTTACGAATGGTCAGCGCCACGCCCGGTGCTCAGAAAACCGATCGGGCCACCCGGAACGTCATCGTCAAAAATCGCGCAGGACAGACTGCCGCCAAACACGGCAGCCGAATCCACATTGGTCCGGTTGCCGACGGTGCGTGGATTGGAGCGGCTCGGCGTGTGGCCATGGCAAAGGTGTTTGCCCCAATAATCGCCGGAGTGATTGTCGGGCCGCCTGATCCACAGGAAGATTTCCTCGCCCTGGCGCTCCAGCGGCATGGTTTCATCGACGCCCGCATGGACGAAGATGCGAAACGGTTCGACGATAATGGAGGGAAGCTGCATCAGCCACTTCAAATGCGCTGCGGGAATAGTGTGATCGTAGGATGCCAGTGTCTCTTTGCCGCCGTTAAGCAGCCACCAGTCGACATCGCTCTCGCCGCTGCGTGCGCCGAGCAGCATTTCCTCGTGATTGCCCTTGAGCGTCAGCCAGGACCAGCCCTGCTTCTGCGGCCCTGCCATGATCAATTCAATCACGCCTCGGCTATCCGGGCCGCGGTCGATCAGGTCACCAAGAAAGATCACCCTGCCCTCGGGCGCATAGGTTTCGATCTGCCTCAGGAGCGCTTGAAGCTCGGTCAGACAGCCGTGGATATCGCCGACGGCAAAGGTCAGATGCTGCGCGCTCATGCGCCAGTCCTCCGGTACTCGACGAAAGGGTTGACGCCGCAACGGATGTTCGGCGCTTGGATGCGAGCGCCGATAGACTGCATGGATGGCAGAAACACGGCAAGGCCAGCGATGATCAAGCCGAAAAAGCAGCCAAGGCGCCGGTCAAGGATGGTGCGCCATCTTGGGCTCGATTTGAACCACTGAGAACCCACTGATTAACGGCGGGAGTTTCCCTTGGCAATCGCCGAGCTGGCAATGGAGACCGGATCGCTTGCCGGGAAGGTATCTTCGAGACCTTCGTCGAGTTGTTCTTCCATGGTTTTACGGTCATGTGCAGTCCGCGCATTGGGCATCGGGCGCAGCGCGGCGGCACTTGCGCGCGGATCTGGCGTATCCTGCAATTTTTCATCGGCTCCGAGCGCGGCGGACAGAATGTCCTTTGCCCTCGTCACCGCATTCAACCTGTTCAGCGATCCTTCCGCATCCTGCGGACATGTCACCGTGACGACCTCGCCCTCGGCGCCAACGAACTCGACCGTGAAGCCGGCCTTGCCGGCGCGTTCAGCGGAAACCTGTATTCCGACGACCTGCATCAGTCTCTCCCTCTGCAAAAGCATGGATCGCCGGCGCCGATTGGCGCTGGCGTCTTTGCCACCCTTCGTTTGCATTGCCGCACTGTGGCGCAAACGAGTGTCCATTCAGGGAAGTGCGCAGATGGTTGCTTTGTTCCACCGGTCGATCAGATTTGTACCGGATCCGCGGTCGGACCGATCGTTTAGAGCGCCTTCGCACCCGGCATGATCGTTGCCGGGACAATCGGCGCCGGCAGGTCTTTTGCCGTATCGGCGGCCTGGAAGGCGGAACCGTTCGATTTGCCGGGCGGATCCTGCCGGGTGCAGTTGGCGAAGGCATCAAGCTCGCGATTGTAGACCTTCGTCTCGACATCCATCATGCCAAGCACGGTGTGAAACAGGTTATCGTGCGATTTCGGCTGATCCGTCTCCTTGGCAAGGCAGCTTGTGTCGACGCCCATTGCCGCCTGATACGGTTTCGAGAACCATGTGACGAAGGGAACCTGAGTCTGCTCGCGCGGCGCGATCGCATAGGGCGCGCCGTGCAGATAGATACCGTTCTCGCCAAGGGATTCGCCGTGGTCGGACATGTAGATCATCGCGCCAGAGATGTCGTTCTGATGCTTCTCCAAGAGGCGGGAAACGCTTGCCAGCACATGGTCCGTGTAGAGGATGCTATTGTCGTAGGCGTTGGTGATTTCTTCGACTGAGCATTTCATCAGCTCAGCTGTGCGGCAATCCGGTTTGAACTTCCGGAACTTTTCCGGATAACGCAGATAGTAGGATGGGCCATGGCTGCCGAGCTGGTGCAGCACGATAACGCTGTTCGACTTGGTCGCCGTCAGCTTCTTGTCCAGTTCGCCGAGGAAAATCTCGTCAAGGCATTCGCCATTGTTGCACAGCGGGCTGTTCTTCTGGTTCGTCATGCTGGCGAAGCTGATGAGGTCGGCAATGCCCTTGCTGCCGGTATTATTGTCCCACCAGGACACAGAAACGCCGGCGCGGGTCAGAACGTTCACGAGGTTTTCGGTCGAGCGGGCCTTCCACTCCGTATACTCGTTGCGCGGATAGACCGAGAACATGCAGGGAAGCGAGATCGCCGTTGCCGTGCCGCAGCTCGTCGTGTCGGTATAGTTGATCGCGCCGAGAGATTTGAGCTCCGGATTGGTTTCCCTGCCATAACCGTTGAGCGAGAAGTTCATCGCCCTGGCGGTTTCACCGGCAACGACGACCACGACAACCGGCTTGCCCGCCGCGGCGACACGCGCACCCTGCCGGGCGTCAGTGCCTAACGGCTGCACGGCAATATTGCGCTCCTTATAGGTCGAGGATGCGTATTTTAACGCAGCGGAAACCGGCCCGGTGGGATTGAAGCGCTTCATCAGATCCTTGTGCTCGCGAATGACATAGGCAACGCTTGCAAAATCCGAATAGATCAGCCCGCCGCTGACGAGCACGCAGGGAATGACAATGGCAAGAGTGGTTGCTGTCTTGGGCAGGACCCGCTGGTGGCGTACCTTGACCCAGACCACGAACAGTGAAGGAACGACAGCATAGAGAAACAGATGCAGCACCAAGCTGCCGGTCAACAGATGGCTCGCCTCGGCCTGCGTCGTCACGGCAGCGTTGCCGATCATGTCCTTGTCGATGATTACTCCGAAGTAATCGATGAAATAGGCAGCCGCCGCGGAAGCGACTATGAGAAAGATCAACACCGGCTTCATGATGTACTTGGCCGACACCAGCATCATACCCGCGAAGGTTGCGAGCGTCATTGCGGCGCCGAAGGACAAAAGCGACAGTCGCGAGTGATCGAAGTAGATCGCAGCGTGCGTCCAGAAGGAATTGTTGGTGATAGCGAGCAAATAAACGCTGACGATTGCACTGAGCGTAATGCTGCCGAGCTCTGGCCGGCGGATTTTCGTGACCATCAAAACAGTCTTCTCCTGCTGCGACTGCCGGGCCGATTTTGCTTTACGGCCGATGCTGTCGCGGGCATCCAGTAGAGGCGGAGGCCACGTCATGCGGGCTCGCCGGTTCGACTACAGCCTGCCCCTGCTCTGTCGAGATACGCCCCATAAGCTGTCGAAACCCCGTCAAGATTGCTCATTACCTCTGCGGCACCCGCTTTGGTTGGCGTGCGCGGGGGAGTTGGCAGCCCTTGAGAAAGCCCATATGGTCGAACGAAGAATGGTCATGCCGAGACGACTCGATGCGCCTGCTCCTGGTTGAAGACAGTCCGCGACTGGTAGAACTGGTCGGAGAGACCATGCGCGATGCGGGCTGGCGGCTCGACGCCGTTTCGAGCGTTTCGGACGCTGAAGCGGCAATCGCGGCTCAGGAACACGACCTGATTCTGCTTGACCTCGGCCTGCCGGATGGCGACGGCCTGACACTGCTGCGCCGCGTTCGCCAGGAATATCCGGGGCTGCCCGTCTTGATCATCACGGCGCGAGGATCGGTCGATGAGCGCATTGCCGGACTGGATGCCGGCGCCGACGACTATCTGGTCAAGCCCTTTCATCACCGGGAGCTCTTGTCGCGTTGCCGAGCGATGTTGCGGCGCAATCCGCAAGCGGTGCAGCCGGTTCTCGAGGCAGGCGCCCTACGCTACGACCCTGCAACCGCGGACCTGACATGTGACGGCATTGTTGTACCGCTACCGCCGCGAGAACGCTCGCTGATCGAAATCCTGATGCGCGAGGTCGGCCGGGTCGTTCCGAAGCGCAGGCTGGAAACCGCACTTTCGGAATATGGCCAGGAGATTAGCCCCAATGCGCTGGAGTTGGCCGTTTCCAGGGTGCGCAAACGGCTGCAGGTCTACGAGACCGGCATCCAGATCGAGACCGTACGCGGGATCGGCTATCTGCTCAGGCGGGCCTTATGAAGCACTCGTCGCTGATCGGCATCGTTGCCCGCCGCATCGTGGCGTTCTCGCTACTCGCCATGGCAATCCAGATCGGCGTCGTCTTTGCAGATTACTGGTTCGACGACGACAAGCTCAGCGTTCTCATGCTGCAACAGGAGACGGAGGCTCTTTCGCGTGCCATCCACGTCCGCGACGGCGTTGTAAGTTTCGAACCGGATCGCGAACTGAGGGAACGCTATATCGACCGCCATGATCGCGATGGCTCGATCTTCCTCAGGGTCCGAACGGAGACGGGTACGCCGCTCTATTCAAACTGCACGACGGAATGCGCCGAGCATTTTCTTCCAATGAGCATCGACGCGCCGAATTTTTGGAAACGCGAAATTCAACCAGGCAAACCGTTCAGCGTCGCCGGCGGACAAACCTTCGAGCGTGCCGGGGCGACTGTCCTGGTCGAACTGGCGATCCTGAGGGACCCGAACGGCTTCATGTACGGCGCACTGCTGCACGAGATGTTCGATTCCATGATCGTGCCGATGACCTTGATGTTCTGCCTCGTCATCGGCGCGACGATCTGGTCGATCCGCAGCGCATTGAAACCGGTGGCCATGGCGGCTGCGGCGGCAGATCGGTTGGATCCCCGCGATAGCGGTGCTCGGCTGCCACTCACCCGCATGCCCGAGGAGATCGCTCGCCTGGTCAGTGCCGTCAACCGCATGCTGGCGCGGGTCGCCGACCTGGTCCAATCCCAGAAACTGTTCTCCTCCTCCATAGCGCACGAGATCCGCACCCCCGTTTCGATCGCAAAAATGGAACTCAGCCACATCAACGACCCTCGCGCCCGCAATGCCGAACGTGACCTCGATGCCCTCACGCATATTCTCGAGCAGCTGACCTCGCTTGCCCGGGCCGATGCCGTCGACCCTTCGGCCTATCAATCGGCCAGCCTCTCGCAGATCGGTGCGAGCCTCGCAGAGGCGATCGCGCCATTTGTCTTTGATCACGACAAATCGCTGGAATTCGTCGACGAAGGAACGCCTGCGGTCACGGTTATCCCGGCGCTCGTCGAAAACATGCTGCGCAACCTGATCGAGAACGCGGTCAAGCATAATCCGCCGGGCACCCGCATTGTGCTGACCTGCGGCCCTGGCGCGATCGTCAGCGTCGAGGACAACGGCAAGGGGCTCGTCGATCTTCCGGAACATCACGAAGATCTCGGCTATATCAAGCGTACGGGACAGCTCGGCCTCGGCTTGAAAATCGTCCAGCGCATCAGTGAGCTGCATGCCGCCCCGATCGCCTTCGAGACCGCATCGGATCAAGGCACGAAGATTACCATCGACTTCTCTGCCGCCCGATCGGATGGGTCGCAGACCTGACGACCGATACGCGGGAGGCCCAGGCCCGCGATGCTTCCGACGCAGGCGCCGTGCATATATTTTAATCCGTCGCGTTTTTTTGGATGTGGATTTCCTGCCCAATTCTCCGTCATGTGCTATTGGGCTGGGCAATTAGTCATTCTGCCGCCCGCGAGTTGCCATGTCGAAGGCCAGTGCCTATCTCAAGCGTTTCATCCCATCGCTCGTCCCCGTCAGCCATATGGAGCGGCTGCGCGCGTCGCTTGGCGCGCTTGTCGGCATTCTCCTGACCGGCCTCGTCAGCACTCTGGCACTTGGTGCCGATGCCAATCTGCCCCTGCTGATCGCGCCGATGGGCGCTTCCGCGGTCCTGCTGTTCGCCGCGCCGTCCAGTCCGCTGGCACAGCCCTGGTCCATCCTCGGCGGCAACATCGTGTCGTCGCTGATCGGCGTCACCTGCGCGCTTCTCATTCCGGAACCGGTGGTCGCGGCGGCCGTTGCCGTTGGACTTGCGATCGCCATCATGCTGTTGCTCGGCTGCCTTCATCCGCCGAGCGGCGCGGTCGCCCTGACCGCCGTGCTTGGCGGCACATCGATCCATGAGGCCGGCTACTGGTTCGTGTTGTCGCCGGTCGCGATCAATTCCGCGCTCATCCTCGTCGTCGCGCTGTTGTTCAACAACGCCACCGGCCGCCGTTATCCGCACCTAGCGCCCGCCGGCAACACGCACCGCACCGATGACCCGCCGCCGATGCAGCGTCTCGGCATCGTGCCGGAAGATTTGCAGGCGGTGCTGGCGCAATATGGCGAAGTTGTCGATATCAGCCCGGACGAACTCGATGCGCTCATTCATCAGGCGCAGATCCGCGCGTTCAATCGGCGCTCGGGCGAAATCACCTGCGGCGAAGTCATGTCACGCGACGTGGCGACGGCGACGCCGGAAACCTCACTGCGCAAAGCCTGGCAGACATTGCTCGAGCACGACATCAAGGCCCTGCCGGTGGTCACGGAAAAAGAAGGCCTCGTCGGCATCGTCACCCAGACCGACTTCATCAAGCATACGATGCTGGCACAGCACGGCGGCCTCAGGCAGCGCCTCGGCAACGTCATCGGATTCGGCCCGAAGCCACCACGGCTGGTTTCCGAGATCATGACGCGTCGCGTCCAATCGGCACTGCCGGAAACGATGATCGCCAAGCTCGTCCCGCCGATGGCTGACATGGGCCTGCACCACATGCCTGTTGTCGACGCCGACAACCGATTGGTCGGCATCATCACGCAATCCGATCTGATCGCCGCCCTTTTCCAGCGAAGGCTGGAAAATGACGAGCGCGACGTCGCGTAGTCTCGCACTTTAGCGTTGGGCCTTTCGAGGGCGACACTGCCAAGCCATCTTCTAGAAAAATGGCGCGCGATCCGTCGGCTTGCTTTTATGCACATTCATTCGATTGACTTAATCACTCGAATGCCGCAATGTGCGCACGTGATGAAAAACAAAAACTCCCAGCCCACACCAAAACCCGATCGCGGCGACCTCACCAAAGAGAAGCTGCTTTCGACCTCGATCGACGTCTTTGGACGCTATGGCTTTGACGGGGCAAGTACTCGAAAACTCGCAGATGCGGCCGGCGTCAACCTGCAGGCGATCCCCTACTACTTCGGCGGCAAGGAAGGCCTCTACATCGCCGCAGCCGAGCATCTGGCGGCGATCATCGGCGGGCATGTCGCCGATCTGCGAACCGTGATCTTGGAACGCCTTGCACGGCTTGATGCGGAAGGTGGCGCCATGAGCCCAACGGAGGCACGCGCCTTGCTGACGCAGATGGCCCAGCGCATGGTCGGCCTGTTCGTCAGCCGGCAGTCCGAGAGCTGGGCCCGGTTCATCATCCGCGAGCAGATGGAGCCGACGGAAGCCTTCGCACGGGTTTACGAAAACATCATGGGGCCGATGATCGGCATTGCCGGCCGACTGGTCGGCGCGATCCTTGGTGAGGACCCGGCATCGGAGCAGGTCCGGCTGAAGACGCTGTCTTTCGTCGGCAGCATCCTCGTCTTCCGCATGGCGCATGCCGCACTGCTACGGCAGATGCGGTGGGAGGCCGTCGGCCCCGCCGAACTGGAGATGCTGCAGCGCCATGCCGCCGGCCTCGTCGAAGCGCTCGGAGAGAATGGGGAGCGCCGCCCATGAACCGGAAAGTACTCATCCCGGTCGTCCTCCTCGCCGGAGCAGTCGCTGCCGGCTGGTGGTTCGAGCTACCCTTGCGGCTTGGATGGACCGAACAGCGCTCGGCCTCAGTGCTTTACGGCAATGTCGATATCAGGCAGGTGTCTCTCGGCTTTCGCGTGAGCGGGCGCATCGACAAGCTTGCTGTCGACGAAGGAGATCCAGTCAAGACGGGCGATATCCTCGGCAGCCTCGACGCCACGCCTTTTCAACAGGCGGTCGACGCGGCCGAGGCGGACCTCGGTGCGCTGCGCGCCAATCTTGAAAAGCTGAAAGCCGGTGCACGCAAGACCGAGATCGCTCAGGCGCGCGCCGCCCACGAGGAGCGTCTCGCCGATCTCCAGAATGCCGAGCTCGCCTATAAGCGCGCCCGACAATTGCGGCCGAATGGCACGATTTCGCAAGCGAATCTCGACGAAGCAAGCGCCGCTCGCGCCGCGGCGGCCGCTCGCGCCACCTCCGCCCGCGAAGCACTTGCACTGCTTGAGGAAGGAAGTCGGGTCGAAGACATCGCGGCTGCCACCGCACAGGTGCAGGCTGCCGAAGCCAAGCTTGCCAGCGCGCGCACTTCGCTTTCCGATACGCAGTTGCTGGCGCCGAGCGACGGCATCGTGCTTTCCCGTGTACGCGAGCCCGGCGCGATGATTGCGCCAGCAGATACCGCCTATGTGCTTTCGCTGAATGAGCCCGTCTGGGTTCGCGCCTACGTCGCCGAACCCGACCTTGGCCGTGTGCATCCCGGCATGAAAGTCGAGATCGTCTCGGATACGGCCCCGGACCGGCCCTATGAGGCAACGGTAGGCTTTATTTCTCCGGTTGCCGAATTCACGCCGAAGTCGGTCGAAACGCCGGAACTGCGCACCGATCTCGTCTACCGCCTGCGTATCGTGGTAACCAAACCGGGAGAGGATCTGCGCCAGGGCATGCCCGTCACCGTACGTCTGCCACCGGCTGAAGGGCGCGTGCCATGACCGACGAACCCTTCGTTCGGATCTCCGGCGTGGTAAAGCGCTTTGGCGAGCGCGCGCCCGCGCTCGATCATATCGACGGGGAAATTCTCGGCGGTCGCATCACCGGCCTGGTCGGCCCCGACGGTGCGGGAAAAACCACCCTGATCCGGTTGATGACCGGCCTGATGCTGCCCGACGAGGGCACGGTGGACGTGCTGGGCTTCGACACCGCGAAGGATCCCGCCAGCATTCAGGCGTCCATAGGCTATATGCCGCAGCGCTTCGGCCTTTATGAAGATCTGAGCGTGCAGGAAAACCTCGATCTCTATGCGGACCTGCGCGGCCTTCCGCTCGCCGAACGCACTGCGACATACGACGAGTTGCTCGAATTCACCGACCTCAAGCGCTTTACGTCGCGCTTGGCGGGCAAGCTTTCCGGTGGCATGAAGCAGAAGCTCGGGCTTGCCTGCGCGTTGCTCCGCAAACCACGCCTGCTGCTGCTCGATGAGCCGGGCGTCGGCGTTGACCCGATTTCCCGACGTGACCTCTGGAAGATGGTCGAAAACCTGACGGCCTCCGGCATCGGCGTTGTCTGGTCCACGGCCTATCTCGACGAGGCGGAGGCCTGCGACGGGGTGTTGCTGCTGAACGAGGGCAAGCTGCTTTTTGCCGGCGCGCCCGCCGAGTTGACGGGGCGCGTCGCCGATCGTGTCTTCAAGATTTCCGGCATCACGGGACGCCGCCGCGAGGTGCTTGCGCGATATCTCGACGAAGACGGCGTCGTCGACGGTGTCATCCAGGGGGAAGCTATCCGCCTTGTCATGGCATCAGGGGTAGCCCCGCCATCGGCATCGCCAGAGAGGAACGACGCCGCGCCGCAAGCGACGGTGACGCCGCCGCGTTTCGAAGATGCATTCATCGACATGCTCGGCGGCGGTCCGGGCGGTCGCTCGAAACTGGCCGAGGCGCAGACGCCGTTTAGGAACGAGAACGGCAGGCCAGTGATCGAGGCCCATGGCCTGACAAAGCGCTTTGGCGATTTCACCGCTGCCGACGACATCACCTTCGAGATTCCACGTGGCCAGATTTTTGGACTTCTCGGGCCCAATGGCGCCGGAAAATCGACGACGTTCAAGATGCTCTGTGGACTGTTGAAGCCGAGCGCCGGCGAAGGACGCGTCGCCGGCTTCGACCTGCGCCGCGACGCCGCCGAAGCGCGCAACCGCCTTGGCTACATGGCTCAAAAATTCTCGCTCTACGGCGATCTCAGCGTCGCGCAGAACCTGAATTTCTTTGCCGGTGTCTATGGCCTGTCCGGCGAGCGCAAGCGGGAGCGGACGCGATTGATGGTCGAGATTTTCGGTTTCGGCCGTCTGCTCGACATGTCCGCCAAGGACCTGCCGCTCGGCCTCAAGCAACGCCTTGCCCTTGCCTGCGCCGTTTTGCACGAACCGGAAGCGCTGTTCCTTGACGAGCCTACCTCGGGCGTCGATCCAATCACCCGTCGCGAGTTCTGGACCCACATCAATGGCCTCGTCGAAAAGGGCGTGACGGTGCTGGTCACCACCCACTTCATGGACGAGGCAGAGTATTGTGATCGGATCTCGCTCATCTATCGCGGGCGCTCGATCGCGCTCGGCTCGCCGGACGACCTGAAGAAGCAGGTGGCCGATGCGGCCAACCCCGACCCGACGATGGAAGACGCCTTTATCGCCCTGGTGCAGGGGTCTGAAGAAAAACAGGCCGCGGCATGAATACGTCGGCACAAATCGAAACGCCGACGACCGGACGCGGACGCCGCTTTGCAGCACTTGTGCGCAAGGAGAGCTACCAGATCGTCCGCGATCCGAGCAGCATCCTCATCGCCTTCGTCCTGCCACTGATCCTCTTGTTCCTGTTCGGCTACGGCGTATCGCTCGATACCACGCAAACGCGCATCGGCCTGGTGGTGGAGCAGGAGATGCCCCTGACGCGCGATCTCGCCGCAGGCTTTCAGGCATCGCGCTACTTCTCCGTCAGTCTCGGCCGTGACCGTCGCGATTTCGAAGACGATCTCGTGCTCGGGCGTATCCGTGGGATCGTCATCATCCCTGCCCGCTTTGCCGCCGATCATGCCGCCGGACGACACCCGGCATTACAGGTTCTCGTCGATGGCTCGGATCCGAACACCGCCAACTTCGTGCAGAACTATGCCCAGGCTACAGTCGCCAACTGGGAGCGCCAACGGCTCGAGGAGGATGCCGGCCGGCCGCCGGCAATCTCCGCGGAGCAACGGTTCTGGTTCAACCCGGAGCTGACGAGCCGGAACTTCCTCGTGCCCGGCTCGATCGCCATCGTCATGACCCTCGTCGGCACGCTTTTGACCTCACTGGTCGTCGCGCGCGAGTGGGAGCGCGGCACGATGGAGGCGATGATGGCAACGCCCGTATCGGCAGCGGAGCTGCTCGCCGGCAAGCTGTTGCCCTATTTTCTGCTCGGGCTGGCGTCGATGACGCTCTGTGTACTTCTCGCGGTCTTCCTTTTCGGCGTCCCGTTCCGCGGCTCCGTTGCAGCCCTGTACGCGCTTTCGGCGACGTTCCTGATGCCGGCGCTCGGCCAGGGTCTTCTGATTTCCGCGGCCACCAAGAACCAGTTCCTGGCCTCGCAGCTTGCGCTGATCTCGGCCTTCTTGCCGGCCTTTCTGCTGTCCGGATTCCTGTTCGAGATCAACTCGATGCCGACTGTCATCCAATGGATCACCTTCATCGTGCCAGCCCGTTATCTCATTCCGAGCCTGCAAACGGTGTTTCTGGCAGGCGACATCTGGCCGATGTTCCTGCAGGCGATCGCCGTCATGCTGCTGATCGGCTGCGTGTTTTTCGCGCTCGCGGCCCGA
This sequence comes from Ensifer sp. Root31, assembly GCF_001424825.1. Taxonomy (NCBI): domain Bacteria; kingdom Pseudomonadati; phylum Pseudomonadota; class Alphaproteobacteria; order Hyphomicrobiales; family Rhizobiaceae; genus Ensifer; species Ensifer sp. Root31. The sequence goes on from NZ_LMCO01000065.1 coordinate 19,904, forward strand.
AGCACCCGCAAGAGGATTGGTTGACATGTGGTGGACCCGGCTCAAGGCGCTGATCGTCAAGGAACTGCTGGCAGTGCTGCGCGACCCCAAGGGCCGCGCAATCCTGATCGGACCGCCGATCGTGCAGCTTCTGGTGTTTTCCTATGCGGCTACGCTCGAGGTGACCAATGTCGACGTCATGGTTCTCAATCGCGACAACGGCCATTGGGGACAAGAACTGGTCGAACGGATCGACGGCTCCCCGACGTTTCGAAGCATCGCGTTCACCGATGATCAGCATGAAGTTCGCGACGCCATCGACAGGCAACGCACTATTGCCGCCCTGGAGATCGGCCCAACCTTCTCGCGCGACATAGAAGCTGGCCAGCCCGCCAAGGTCCAGATTATTCTCGACGGGCGTCGGTCGAATGCGTCCCAGATCGTCTCCGGCTATCTCGGACGCATCGTCGGCACGCTCGCCGCCGATACGCCGGCCGGCAAGCGCGTGTCGTCCGAGGCGATCACGGTCGTGGCCCGAAACTGGTTCAATCCCAACCTCACCTATCAATGGTTCATGGTGCCCAATCTGGTTGCCAGCATTGCGCTGTTGATCGGGTTGATCGTCACGGCGCTCTCGATAGCGCGCGAACGGGAGCTTGGCACCTTCGACCAGTTGATGGTGTCGCCGTTGCGCACCCACGAGATCCTGATCGGCAAGCTGATCCCGCCGATGATGATCGGGTTGTTCCACATCACCGTCTATATTCTCGCCGCCGTCTTCATCTTCGGCGTGCCGCTGCGTGGCTCGCTGTTCCTGCTCTACGGCAGCGCAGTGTTCTATCTCGCCGCCGTTGTCGGGCTCGGCCTGTTCATTTCCGCATTGTCGATGACACAGCAGCAGGCAATCCTCGGCGCCTTCCTGTTCATGGTGCCGGCAATGCTGCTCTCCGGCTTCGCCACGCCGATCGAGAACATGCCCGCCTGGCTGCAGCCGGTCACGCTCGTCAATCCGCTGCGTTACTTCCTGGTGATCGTGAAGGGCGTATTCCTCAAGGACATCCCGCTGGCCGAGGTCGTGCGCCAGACGATTCCGCTCTGCGTCATCGCCCTTGTCACGCTCTCGGCCGCTTCATGGCTGTTCCGCCGCCGGCTGGAATGAATATCAACCCTTGATGAAACGCTCGATCGCAGAGATTTCATTCTGGCGGATGTCGTGCCCACCGGCATGCCATTCGATCTCGGTGGCGGTGCCCTGCGCCTTGAAATAGTCCGCCAATGCCTGCGTCTGAGGCGCCGGGCAAATCGGATCGCGCTCCCCGGCCGTGATCAGAACTTGACGCCCCGCGAGCGCTGCATTGTCTCTGGGGCGGAACGGGATTAGCGGATGCATCAGGATAGCCTTGTCGAATAGGCCGTTCTCGATCAGCACGTTGGCAAGAATGTTCGCGCCGTTCGAATAGCCGAGCCCAATGACCTCGGATGCCTGGTGTTCGCCTGCGACGGCCCTGACGAATTCGGCCATCTTTTTGGTTGCACGGGATAGGTCCGCCATGTCGTAGACGCCCTCGCCTGTCCGCTTGAAGAAGCGGGCAGCGCCATGCTCCGACACGTCGCCACGCGGCGAAATGATCGTCGCTTCCGGCATCAGCTGGGTTCCGAAGGTGAAGAACTGGTTTTCGTCGCCGCCCGTGCCGTGGAAGACGAAGAAGATCGGATTGCCGGGCTCGCCGGCCTTCAGTTTATGGACGTAGCCGTGATCTGCCATGGAAAGTCTCCTTATTGCTTGCCGGATGTGGCATCGGCGGCGTCGCCCGCCGCCGTGCGCTTCAGCCAATAGATTTAGGCTTCCAGCTTCTGCAGATGGTTTTCGAGAACCGGGCGCAGGTGCTTGTGCTGTTGCGGCAGCTTCAGCGCCTCGCCGAGATGGGCCAGATCCTCATCACGGTTGAAGCCCGGCTCGTTGGTGGCGATCTCGAACAAGACCCCGCCCGGCGTGCGGAAGTAGATGGCCCAGAAGTAATCGCGGTCGATCACCGGGGTGACCTGGTAGCCGGTGTCCATCAGCGCCTTGCGGACTTCGAGCTGCTTTTCGCGATTGTCGACGGCAAAGGCGATGTGATGAACGGAACCCGCCCCCTGAGCGGCACGGTTGAGGTTCGGCATGGTCTCAAGGTCGATCAGGCCCGCGCCGTTGCCATCAGGCATAATCAGGCGGGTGACGCCGTCCTTACGGTCCAGCTCCTCGTAGCCCATGAACTTCAGAAGTTCCGCTGTCGCCCCTTCGTCGCGCAGCCGCATTGCGGCCGAATGGAAGCCGTGGATTGCATGGTCTTGCGAAACGCCGCCATCCGTCCAAGGCGACCGCGGATCGTCGCGCACTTCGACCAGCGCAAAGCCGTCACCATCAGGGCCTGCAAAGTTCAAACGCTTTTCACCGAAGGTCTCTTCATCCTTGAGCCCGCTGACGCCGAGGCTCGACAGCCGCTCGCGCCAGAAGCCGAGTGCGCCCTCGGGAACGGAAAAGACGGTGGTCCCGACTTCGCCCGTGCCGGCACGTCCGCGCGGCATCTGCGGGAAAGGAAAATAGGTCATCACCGTGCCGGGCGTGCCGGCTTCATCACCATAGTAGAGATGATAGACGTCGGGGGAATCGAAGTTCACCGTCTTCTTGACGCGACGCATGCCCAGTGTCTTCGTGAAGAACTGATTGTTGGTGAACGCGTCGTCCGCCATCGATGTAACGTGGTGCAGGCCCTTGATCTGATTGAGCATTGCCGTGATCCTTTCTCTGCCCGCCAAGACCGGGCTTTGTCATGACGCATAGATGCGCCCATCCGGATCGTTGCGAAAGACGGCCGCGACCAAACGCATTGTCAACATACCGTTGACGACTGGAGAAAATCGTTGAACGAATAGCGAGCAGACGATCCGTGCCTTGTGGGTGGATCGGCTGCTGCTTAAGATCGGCATCGGCCACATTGTGGCTGTCGGGAACGTGCGGGAGGAGGAGCCCAGACATTCCGTGAAATACCGCCTGGTTGTTGCTGTCATCCTGCTGCCGCTGGCGGTTGCCGCGCTTGCCTGGCAAGGCAATGCTGTGGCCACGCGCAGCTATCTCGATGAAGCATCGGCGCAGGCAAATACGGCGCTCAGGCTCGCAGTGGCGGCCCTCGATGGTCACCTCAACCGCTACCAGGCTCTGCCCGCTTTGATCGCCGACCACGACGACATCCGTGAACTTGCGACACGACCGCGCGACCGCCGGCTGAGAGAGGCCGTGAACGCCTATCTCAAAGATATCAATGCACTTCTCAACTCATCCGATATCTATGTGATCACGCCGGACGGCGACACGATTGCTGCCAGCAACTATGACGGTCCGACGAGCTTCGTCGGGCAGAATTTCAGCTATCGCCCCTATTTTCAGGAAGCCCTGCGCGGGCAGCAATCCCGCTTCTACGCACTCGGCACGACATCGTTGAAACGCGGCTACTATTTCGGCTCGCCAATCCGCGTGGGTGACGACATTCGCGGCGTCATCGTCTTCAAGGTGGATATCGAGAGCATCGAGGCATCCTGGCAGGGAGGCGAATACAAGATCTTCGTTTCCGACCCGGAGGGCATCATTTTCATGTCCGGCACGCCGGAATGGCTCTATGCGTCAGTCCTGCCGCTGACCCCGGAGCGGCTTGCACGCACGGAGACATCAAGGCGCTATGCCAATGCCACCTTGCGCGCACTGCCTGTCGCGCGCACCAGCCTCACTGATCACGACCTGATGACGATCGCGTCCAGCGACACTAGCCGGGAGTACCTGCTACTGTCGCAATACATGGCCGATGCCGACTGGACTGTGAATGTGCTGACCGACACGGCATCCGTCCGCACCCAGGCGCTGACCACCGTCATCGCTGCCCTTCTGCTTCTATGCCTCACCGGCCTTGCCGCCGCCATTCTCTGGCAGCGCCGCTCCCGCCTCAACGAGCGCATCTCGATGCAGGCGGAAGCCCAGGCCGAACTCGAGCGACGCGTCGACGAACGCACCGCGGACCTTGCGCGCGTCAACGTGCAGATCGAGGAAGAAGTCGCCGAACGGCGCCAGACCGAGCAACAATTGCGTCGGACCCAGGCGGACCTCATCCAGGCGGGTAAGCTCGCCGGCCTCGGCCAGATGTCAGCGGCGCTTTCGCACGAATTCAACCAGCCACTGGCGGCGGCAAAAACCTATGCCGACAGCGCAGCCTTGCTGATCGAGCGTGGGCGGGCCGAAGAGGCGAGTGACAACATCCGGCGCATCTCCGGCCTGGTCGACCGCATGGCGGCAATCAGCCGGCATCTGCGCAATTTTGCGCGCAAGCCCAACGAGAAGCTGGGGCCGGTGTTGATCGAGGATGTCGTGCGCGACACGATGGAGATCGTCGCCGTCAGGCTGAAGGCGGCTGCGGCCGACATCGACATCGACCTTGGTCCAGCGCCGCTGGTAGTGCGCGCCGGTTCTGTCCGTCTGCAACAGGTGCTGGTCAATGTCATCTCCAACGCAGCCGATGCGGTCGAGGGGCTGGACGATCGCCACATCCGGCTTCGCGCCTGGAGCGACGGCGACAAGGTCGTGCTCGCGGTCAGCGACCGCGGTCCCGGCGTACCTGCGGCGATCGCCGAGCGCATCTACGACCCATTCTTTTCGACCAAAGGCGTCGGCAAGGGACTAGGCCTTGGCCTGTCCATTTCCTACAACATCGTCAAGGACTTCGGCGGCAGCCTGACTGCCACGAACCTTGCCGAAGGCGGTGCGGAATTCCGCATCGAACTTCCCGTCGCCAATGAGCAGGGCCAGGAGGCCGCCGAATGATCGAGAGCCGCGTCCTGCTTGTCGATGACGAAGAGGAGTTGCGCCATTCGAGTGCGCAGGCGCTGGAACTCGCCGGCTTCCGCGTCGATACCTTCGCGAGCGCAGAACACGCCCTGGAGTTCATCGGCTTCAGCTTTCCCGGTGTCGTCATCAGCGACATCCGGATGCCGGGCATGGACGGGATGACATTCCTGCAGCGCATCCGCGAGATCGACGTCGAGGTGCCGGTGATCCTTGTCACCGGCCATGGCGACGTTCAACTGGCCGTGCGTGCCATGCGCGAAGGCGCCTATGATTTCGTCGAAAAGCCCTTCACCGCACAGATGCTTGCCGGCACCATTCGCCGCGCGCTCGACTGGCGCGCACTGGTACTCGAAAACCGGCGGCTCAAGGCGGTGGCCGGCAAGCGCGACGACATTGAACAACGCCTGCCCGGCCGCAGTCAGGTCATGGTCGATCTGCGCTATCGGGTCCGCGCAATCGGCGCCTCTGATGCCGACACCTTGATCATCGGCGACACCGGCGTCGGCAAGGAGGTCGTGGCCCGCACCCTGCACGATCTGAGCGGCCGGGCAAACAATCCCTTCATCGCCATCAACTGTGCAGCCCTGCCCGAAAACCTGATCGAGAGCGAGCTTTTCGGACATGAGCCAGGCGCGTTTCCCGGCGCGATCCGTCCACGCTACGGCAAGTTCGAACATGGGCGCGGCGGCACCATCCTGCTCGACGAGATCGGCTCGATGCCGATCGATCTGCAGGCCAAGTTTCTGCGCGTCCTGCAGGAGCGCGTGATCACGCGGCTCGGCTCCAACGAGGTGGTGCCGCTGGATGTACGCTTCATCGCTACCAACAAGGTCGATCTCGAGCAGGAGGTGGCCGCCGGCCGCTTCCGGCCCGACCTTCTCTATCGCCTCAATGTCGCGACGCTGCGCGTGCCGCCGCTGACGCAGCGTCGTGCCGACATTCCGCTCTTGTTCCTGCAGCTCGTACGGGAATCCGCGGCTCGTTACGGCCGCGATGAAGTCGAGGTATCGCAGAACCTGCTGGCCGAGATGGCGGAACGCAACTGGCCGGGCAACGTGCGCGAATTGCGTAACGCCGCCGAAAGGCTGGTTCTTGGGCTGGATACGGCCTCGAACGAAATCAACTCGTCCGAGCCGAACAGCGGCCGTTTGGCCGACAAGGTCGCAGCGTTTGAGAAGGGGCTGATTGCCAATGCCATAGCCACCTACGGCGGCGCCCTGAAGCCCGTATACGAGTCGCTCGGCATCTCACGGAAAACGCTCTACGAGAAGATGCAGAAATTTGGCCTCGACAAGAAGCTCGTTGCGACGGACATGTCTGGCGAAAGCGACGGGCGGTAACGTCGGCGACCACGCGGCGACGCCGGACGTCATGCGCATGGTGTCCCCGCAATACCGCGTACCCGCGACACTGCTGCGCCCAACCCAAAACGAGAACAGGGGCGCGGATGCCGCGCCCCTGCAAAGCCCTGGTAAGGGTTCCGCCTTAAACGTTGAAGGCCGCACCGATGAGCGTCTTGGTGTAAGGCTCCTTCGGTGCAGTGAAGATCCCGTCGGTATCGGCTTCCTCGACGATCTTGCCGTTCTTCATCACGATCACGTAGTCCGACATTGCCTTCACCACCGACAGATCGTGGCTGATGAAGATGTAGGACAGGCCGTGCGAGCGCTGCAGATCGCGCAGCAGCTCGATAACCTGGCCCTGGACGGAGCGGTCGAGCGCCGATGTCGGCTCGTCGAGAATAACCACCTTCGGCTTCAGGATCATGGCACGCGCGATCGCGATGCGCTGCCGCTGACCACCCGAAAACTCGTGCGGATAGCGGTTGCGCGAGGCCGGATCGAGCCCGACCTCCTTCAACGCTTCGATGGCACGACGGTCGCGATCGGCACGGCTAAGCGAGGGCTCGTGCACGTGCAGGCCTTCCGTGATGATTTCACCGACGGTCCTGCGCGGAGACAGCGAGCCATAGGGATCCTGGAACACCAATTGCAGCGCACGCCGTAGCGGGCGCATCTGGCCGCGGTCGAAGCCGGAGATGTCGGTCGTGCCGAAGCGGTAATAGCCGCTGCTCGGCAAAAGCCGCAGCAAAGCACGCCCAAGCGTCGACTTGCCGGAGCCGGATTCACCGACAACGCCGATCGTCTGGCCCTCGCGAAGCCGCAGGTTGACCTTGTCGACCGCGCGGAAGACGGCATTGCCGCGGGTGAAAAACCCACCGCCGATCGCGTAGTCGACACAGACGTCCCGACCTTCAAGGATGATCGGTGCGCTGTCCGCCGGAGGTGCCTTGCGGCCGCTCGGCTCTGCCGCGAGCAGCATCTTCGTATAGTCGGCCTGCGGCCGCTCGAAGATGTCTGCGGTCGTTCCCTGCTCCACCACTTCGCCGCGGCGCATTACCGCGACGCGTTCGGCAAAGTGTTTGACGATGCCGAGATCGTGCGTGATCAGCACGATCGCCATGCCGAAGCGCTTCTGCAACGACTTCAGGAGATCGAGGATCTGAGCCTGGATCGTCACGTCAAGCGCTGTCGTCGGCTCGTCGGCGATCAAAAGGTCAGGCTCGTTGGCGAGCGCCATCGCAATCATCACGCGTTGACGCTGGCCGCCCGAAAGCTCGTGCGGATAGCTGTCGATGCGTCGACCCGGCTCGGGGATGCCGACCAGTTCGAGCAGTTCCAGCACGCGCTTGCGCGCCTGCTTGAACGTGCCGCCGCGGTGGTGCACGATCGGTTCGGCGATCTGCCGGCCGATCGTGTAGAGCGGGTCGAGCGAGGTCATCGGCTCCTGGAAGATCATCGTGATCTTGGAACCGCGCACGCCGTTGAGCGCCTTGGGCGAAAGACCCACCAGCTCCTGACCGCGATAGCGGGCAGAACCGGTAACGGTGCCGTTCTTGGCGAGCAGTCCCATGATGCCCATCATGGTCTGGCTTTTGCCCGAGCCGGACTCGCCGACAACAGCAAGAGTCTCGCCGGTACGCACGTCGAGATCGATACCCTTGACCGCTTCGACCGTCCCGTCAGGCGTCGAGAAGTTCACCTTGAGGCCGCGAACGGCCAGGATGGTTTCGTTTGTGTCAGCCATGTCAGCGGTCCTTCGGGTCGAGCGCATCGCGCAGGCCGTCGCCGACGAAGTTCAACGAGAACAGCGTCAGAACAAAGAAGATGGCCGGGAAGATCAGCAGCCAGGGCGCCGACTGGATGTTGTTGGCACCTTCCGAAATCAACGCTCCCCAGCTCGTCAGCGGCGCCTGAACGCCAAGGCCGAGGAAGGAGAGGAAGCTCTCGAGCAGGATCACCTTCGGCACGACGACGGTGACGAAAACGATGACAGGACCGATGGTGTTCGGAATGATGTGCCGGCGGATGATCTGCCAGTCCGTCAGGCCGAGCGCCTGGGCTGCACCGACAAACTCCCGCCGTTTCAGCGCCAGCGTCTGGCCGCGCACGATACGGGCCATATCCAGCCATTCGACCGCGCCGATCACCAGGAAGATCAGGATGAACGAGCGTCCGAAGAAGACCACGAGCACGACAACGAGGAAGACGAACGGCAGAGAATACATGATCTCCACCAGTCGCATCATGACGTTGTCGACGCGGCCGCCGATGTAACCCGACGTCGCGCCGTAGACGACGCCGATGCCGAGCGACACGAGACTTGCCAAGAGACCGACGGCAATCGAGATCTGGCCGCCGAGCATGACGCGCACCAGCAGATCGCGGCCGTTCGAATCGGTGCCGAACGGGAAATACTCGCGGTTCACCTGACCGGTCACCTTGAGAGTACGACCCTCGTCCTCCGTTGCCACGACCTGAGTGTCACGGAACTCGTTGGCACGATCGAAGTAGCGCGTCGCGCGGGCATCGATCGGCTGCTCTGAGGTGATCGTCGCGGTGAAGGTCTCACCGTCGATGTTGAACTCCTTGAGCGTGACGCGGGCGCGTGTTGCGATCCCTTCCATCACCCCTTGCAGGGTGGACGTGTCAGGGCGCGGCTCGAGGCTTGGTCCGATATTCACGTAGGACGGGAACACCTGGTCGTAGGTATGCGGCGAAAACAGTGGCCCGAGGAACGAGAATACTGCGATGAGGGCCAGCATGACGCAGCCGGCCATGGCAGCGCGGTTGCGCTTGAAGCGCATGGCCGCCAGCTGGAAGAGGCTGCGCCCCTTGGTTTCCGGCGTTACCGCCGGCGTCTGGACGACATCAGTCATGGCGAACCCTCGGATCGAGCAGGCCGTAGAGAATGTCGACCAAAAGATTGAAAACGATAACGAAGATGGCGACGAGAATGACCGTGCCCATCACCAGCGTATAGTCGCGGTTGATCGCCCCGAGGACGAAGTAGCGGCCGACGCCCGGAATGGTAAAGATCGTCTCGACCACAGCCGAACCGGTGAGCAATGCCGCCGCGCAAGGTGCGAGGTAGGAGACAACCGGCAGCATCGCGCCGCGCATGGCGTGGGTGATGACGACTGTCCTTGCCGGAAGGCCGTAGGCCTTGGCCGTTCGGATATGGTCGGTGTGCAGCGCCTCGATCATCGAACCGCGGGTAAGCCGCGCGAAGACCGCGAGCTGCGGCAGTGCGAGCGCGATCATCGGCAGGATCAGGAAGCGCAACGAACCGTCACCCCAACCGCCGGCCGGCAGCCAGGCCAGGACGATGGCGAAGACCAGCGTCAAGACAGGACCAACGACGAAATTCGGTACGGTGACGCCGAGCGTCGAGACCGACATGATCGTGAAGTCGAGGATGCTGTTTTGCCGGAGTGCAGCGATCGTACCGGCGGTAACGCCGCCGATCACGGCAAACAGCAGTGCGTACAGGCCGAGCTCCATCGAATAGGGCAAGCCCTTGCCGATCAACTGCGCGACGTTGTTATCCTTGTAGATATAGCTCGGGCCAAAGTCGCCGGTCACCGCATTGCTGAGATAGTGAACGTATTGTCGCCACAGGGGCTGATCGAGCTGATAGGTCGCCATCAGGTTCGCCATTGTTTGTGGCGGAAGAGGACGCTCGAGGTTGAAGGGGCCGCCAGGGGCAAACCGCATCAGGAAAAAGGAAATGGTGACGACAATAAACAAGGTCGGCACCGCACTCGCCAATCGGCGAAGGATGAAGGAAATCATTGACGTGCTCCGGAGGCGACGCGCGGCATTTTCACCGCGCGTCGTCCCTGTTCGTTATTCGGCGACGCTCAGGAACCGGCTCAAGTGCTGGTTCGGCGAGTTGTCCTGCCAGCCCTTGACGCGGTCGGAAACCAGCCACAGGTCGGCCTGGGTCAGAAGCGGAGCGATCGGCTGTTCCTTCATCAGCAGAGCTTCAGCTTCATGCAGCAGCTTGGAGCGAGCTGCCGGATCCTGCTCCTCGTAAGACTTCTTCATCAGCGCGTCGAATTCAGCGTTTTCGAAGTGGCCGTAGTTGAAGGTCTTGTTGGAGCTAAGGCTGAGAGCGAGGAAGTTCTCGGCGTCGGCGTAGTCGGCAACCCAGCCGGCGCGCGCAACGTTGAACTTGCCGCCTTCCTGCAGGTAGGCATAGTGCGAGGACACGTCGAGGTTCACCAGCGACACCTTGGCGCCGAAGGTGTTCTTCCACATGTCGGCAACGGCCGTTGCAACACGCTCGTGGTTCGGGTTGGTGTTGTAGCGCAGCTCGATTTCGAGCGGCTTGCCACCTTCGCCGTAACCGGCTTCCTTCATCAGAGCCAGTGCCTTGTCTTCGCGATCGAGCTGCGACAGGGTGCCGAACTCGGCCTTGGACGGATCACCGTAGCTCTCGATGCCCGGGGGCACCATCGAGTAGGCCGGCAGCTGCGAGCCGGCGTAGATTTCCTTGGCGAGGAAGTCGCGATCGACTGCCATCGACAGGGCCTGACGAACGCGAACGTCGCTATAGGGCTCCTGGCGGGTATCGAAGGCGTAGTAGTAGGTCGCGAGCGTCGGCGAAACATGAACCTGTTCGCCATGGGACTTGCGCAGACGATCGAGCTGATCGGCCGAGAAGTTGTAGGCGAGATCCATTTCCTTCGCTTCGAAGCGGCGAACCGAGGCGGCCTGGTCGTCGATCGGGTAGAAGATGACCTTGTCGAGCTTGACGTTGGCGGCATCCCAGTAGTTGGGGTTCTTGACGGCGGTCAGGCTGTCGTTCGGAACGTGCGCGGCGAGCGTGAATGCACCGTTCGAAACCATGACGCCCGGCTTGACGAAGTCCGCGCCATTCTTTTCGACGCTTGCCTTGCTGACCGGAAGTGCCGTCTGGTGCGCCAGCAGCTCGAGGAAGAACGGGGTCGGGCGCTCAAGCGTGATTTCGAGCGTCTTGTCGTCGACAGCCTTCATGCCGAGCTGGTCGGTCGGCAGTTCACCCTTGTTGACCTTTTCGGCGTTCTTGATCGGGAAGAGAATGTTGGCGTAGCCGGCCGCGACCTTCGGGTCTTCGACACGGCGGAACGAGAAGACGAAATCTTCTGCAGTCAACGGTGAACCGTCGGACCACTTCGCGTCAGCGCGCAGCTTGAAGGTATAGACCGTACCGTCGTCCGAAAGCTCCCACGTTTCGGCTGCACCCGGGACGATCTTGCCCGAGGCGTCATAGATCGTCAGGCCTTCGTAGAGATCCTTGAGGATGAACTCTTCGATGTTGATCGACGTATGGGCCTGGTCCAGCGTCTGCGGCTCACCGGCGTTGCCACGATGCAGGACAGCTTCGGCAAGAGCCGGGCTTGCTCCGATGAGCAACGAGCCGATCAGCGCGGCGGCGCTTAGGTTGAGTTTCAGTGATGCCATTTTGTTTCTCTCCTTCCCCTTTTTTGGGTTTGTGATCGCAGGAGAGAAGTGCAAATCTTTCTCGAACGCAAGGCGGATTCTGCAACCTGCTGCATCTTTATCTATAGAGTTGTAATTTTACGAAATCACAGGTTGTATTTCGTTTGCGGTCCTTTTCGTCGTTTTTGCGACGCAGGTGTGACAACCGGGCGGCAATCCACGCGTTTCTACTGCAACGTTTTAGATGCTGGCGCCGCTCTGTCCCCAGAACGGCAAGAATCGGCCCTGATGCAAATTTCGTGAATTCAAGGCGCAGTTTACGTAATGTGCGGAAAGAAACAGAGCCTTTGCCGCAATCTTCTTGCAAAGCGTTCACTCAGCAGCGACACTGTGTTTCCCTATAAGTGTTTTCTGTCTCGGTGCAACCCACCATCGACACACGGAAAAGTGGTATTGACCTTTCCCTACCCGCTCATCCGCGGCGCACCACTAGAAAGCGAAACGGTTAGATCCGCTGTGTTGCATCCAGTCCACAGTAAAATCGATTGAAGCGGCTTCGGCACCCCTCGCAGGGGCCCTCTTGACCGTTGCCAAACCACTTTGATGAACTATTGTGCGCCAGACTTCGGTGGGCGCGACCATTTCGCACGCGTTGTCACGCCGCACGACAATCCGGCCATCGACATTGCGTCGATGCAAGCACGTGCGGCGCTTCGCCGGACCAATTTTCGTGGCGCACCAGGCTGCGCCGAAACACTAAAGGGAGATATCGAATGGCATTGATCACATTGCGGCAACTGCTCGACCATGCGGCGGAGAACGACTACGCGCTGCCGGCGTTCAATGTGAACAATCTCGAATACATTCAGGCCGTCATGCGCGCGGCTGACGCCACTGATTCTCCCGTCATCCTGCAGGCAAGCCGCGGTGCTCGCTCCTATGCGGGCGATGCGTTCCTGCGCCATCTCATCCTTGGTGCGGCGGAAGAATATCCGCACATTCCCGTTTGTCTGCATCTCGATCACGGCGACCAGCCGTCGACCTGCATTTCGGCGATCACCAATGGCTTTACTTCCGTCATGATGGACGGCTCGCTGGAGAAAGACGGCAAGACCGTCGCCAGCTATGAATACAATGTCGCGGTCACCGCCGAAGTCGTGAAGATCGCCCATGCGGCCGGCGTTTCCGTCGAAGGCGAACTTGGCTGCCTCGGCAACCTGGAAACCGGCGCTGGCGACAAGGAAGACGGCCACGGCTTCGAAGGCAAGCTGTCGCGCGAGGAGCTGCTGACCGATCCGGAACAGGCCTTCGACTTCGTCACCAAGACCGGCGTCGATGCGCTGGCCGTTGCCATCGGCACCAGCCACGGCGCCTACAAGTTCACCCGCGAGCCAGATGGCGACATCCTGTCGATCGAAACGATCGCCAAGATCAACAAGCGCCTGCCGAACACCCACCTCGTCATGCATGGCTCGTCCTCGGTCCCGAAGGATCTGCAGGACCTGTTCAACACCTATGGCGGCAAGATGAAGCCGACCTGGGGCGTTCCGGTGTCGGAAATCCAGAAGGCGATCCCGCTCGGCGTGCGCAAGGTCAACATCGACACCGACCTGCGTCTGGCCATGACCGGAACGATCCGCAAGAACTTCGCTGAAAACCCGGAGAATTTCGACCCGCGCACCTACCTAAAGCCAGCAACGGCTCTCATGACCGAGGTTTGCAGGGAGCGTTTCGAAGCCTTCCGCACCGCCGGCAAGGCATCGAAGATCCGCACCCTGCGCTTGCCGGAGATGGCAAAGCGCTACGCAGCCGCCTGATCCGCGAACCGGCCGCCCCTCTTCCCAATGGAACGACGGGAACGGGGGTGCCCTGTTCGAGCGCTTGGCGACAGACAACAGTCGGCGCGCGGCCCGTGATCAAGCGGCCGCGCGCCGATTTCGTTTCGATCGCGATGGCTGGTTCGGCGAGCGGACGCCAGGCCACGCGATATCCAAGTACTCACTCGGCCCCAGCGCTCATTCAGGCGCGGCGCTCGCCCGCCGCTTCGTGCTCGTAAAGCTGATCCATGCTCAAGGTGGCCACGTCAGCGAAAGGCGTCTGGCTTTTCACCCGGCCACCGCCGAGGATGACGACCTCGTCGCAAAATGAAATCGTGCTGCGGTGATGACTGATGACGATGGTCGTGCGGTGCCCGGCCCTCGATTTCAGCGTCTCGACGATGGCCGCTTCGGACAGGCCGTCGACCGCGTTGGTGGCTTCGTCCAGGATCAGGATCTCGGGGTCGCGCACGAGGGCTCTGGCCAGGGCAACCCGCTGCCGCTGCCCCGCCGAGAGGCTGGCGCCTCTGTATCCGACGACGGTTTGATAGCCCTGCGGCAGGCTTTCGATGAAGCCGTGTGCTTCGGCCATCCTGGCCGCGTGCTCCACTTCTGCGGTCGTCGCCTCCCGGCCATAGGTGATGTTCTCGAGGATCGTACCATCCACCAATTCGAGGTCCTGGCTGGCGAGCGCGATCTGGTTCCGCCACTGAACCGGGTCTATCCGGTTCAGGGGGATACCATCGACGAGGATCTGCCCCTCGTCCGGTTCGACGAAGCGGCATAACAGATTGACGATCGTGGTTTTCCCGGCACCGGACCGGCCGATGACCGCCGTCGAGCGGCCGCCACGGATATTGAATGTCGCGGCATGCAGCACCACGGCACGCGAGCCAGAACTCGGATATCGGAAGGTCACCCGATCAAATCTCAGCTGCTGTCGCAGACAATCGAATGGCTCCCTCCCCTCAGGTGGCTTTGGCTTGTCGGATGCGTCCAACAGCCACCGCACCTCCTCCAATGAGCCGCTCCAGCCCTGGATCTGGCTCCAGGACAATTGCAGCGCACGCACGTGCGGCTGCAAGCGATAGAGCAGGACCACGAAGGCAACGATGACGGGAAAGCTGACGCCGCCAGACCAGGCGGCGACAACCACAGCCAGGAAGAGGGCGGAGTGGAGCGTCTCGGTGAGTGGCGGCAGCACGCCCTGACGGGCCTGTAGCGAGAACCCGGCGCGTCTGACCGCATCCGACGCCGTATCGAACACGGCCTTCTCCCGCGCCTCCTGGCCGAATATCCGTATCAAACGACCGGCATGAACAAGATGGAGCATTCGAGCCGCAAGCTCGCTGTTGAAGGAGGTAACTTCGCGGCTCGGCCCCTTGAGGGTTGCGGACAGGACGTAGTGCACGAGCTGGACGAGAACGAGGCCGAGCGCGACGAACAACGTCATCTGCCAGGACAGAAGTAGGAGGAATGCCAGGAGAATGATGGCAGCCGAGCCATTCACGAGCGCCGCAAGGACGGTCTGGATTGCATCGGAGGCCCGCCAGGACTCATTTGAAATGATGTTGAGCAGCCGCCCCGGATTCTCCTTCATGAAGAAAGGATAGCCGACCCGCAGGAGCTGAGCCGACAGGGCGCTGCGGATCGAGTGTCCTGCCTTGCCGTAGATGAAGGTCGCGAGCACGCTGTTGGCAAAGGCGAGGACGTTCTTGAGCGCGATCAAGGCAAAGGCCGCGCCGGCGATGACAATCAGCCGCTCGCCGTCGTCCAGCCCCGATCCGACCTGTTGGAACAGCGAGGAGACGCCGTTCAATGCCGCTGGATCCTGATCGCCGGCAATGATGCCGAGCATGGGGATGATGAGGCCGATACCGACGCCCTCGAGTGCTGCGCTGAAAAGGCCGAGAATTACCACGGCCGGAAGCAGACGCATTTGCCCGCCCAGCGCATCGCGCAATAGCTGCAGGCCCGGCAAGAAGATTCTGAACATGGCGACCGTCCTCAGCGATGGAGTTGCTCTTCGGCCCGTTGCTCGACCGGACCTGGCGACCGCTCCGCGACGAACAGGCCCACGAACTTGAGGGCACCGAGCAGGTTCATGAAAACGATCGGCCAGTGCGACAGGTGCAAGACGGGGTCGAACCGGGCGCCGCCGAAGATTTCCCCGAACGCCGACCTGACGGTCCAACAGAAATGCCGCAGCAGCCACGGCGCGGTGCGCAGGTGCTTCAGGCAAAGCGCACCATTGCCGAAGCTGTAGTTGCAATGAAGCGTCTCGATTGCCGCCCGTGCGCGACGGCCGTGATGATGGAAGACGACCATGTCGGGGACATATTCGACGGGGATGCCAAGCCGATCAGCGCGCACGAGATAATCGGTGTCCTCTGCCGACAGCAACGGCGCGCCGGCGCCAAACCGTTCGTCGAAGGGACCGACGCGCAATGCGACCTCACGATGCATCGTCATGTTGCAACCCAACACGAAGCCGCCTGGATGAACCTCATGCGTCAGCCGTTCGCGCACGTTCGACCGTTTGATGGTGAACGGCAAGTCGGCGGGGTTGCCGAGCTCGACACGGCCGCCGCGGATGACCCCGCCCCCGCCGCCTGCACAGTGGTGTTCCAGATCGCGCAGATAGCCGACGTCGACTTCGCAGTCATCATCAATGAAGATCAGGATCCTGCCGCGCGCATGTGCCATTGCCGTATTTCGGGCGACAGCCAGGCCCGGTCGGGTCTCGACGGCATGCGTGATCGCCATGGGTGACGCGGCCGCAATACGGCTGATGCAATCGGGCGTGCCGTCCGTGGAGCCGTTATCCACCACGACAAGCTCGCATCGATCTCCGGCATGGAAGCGGCACGCCGCCTCGATCGATCGGATACAGGCATCGAGCGCCTCGACGCGGTTGCGCGTGCAGACGATGAAGCTTGCGAAGGTCTCTTCGCGCGCGGCCGACGTCGGCACCCACGGCGTCTCCGTCGCGTTCGCGCATCCCTTTGCCGCCCATGCCGGGCGTTCGACTGTCATATTAAACCGGGCCATGACGAGGAAGGACGTTCGCTGCCGGGACGGACTGCAGGTATCGCGACAGGGCATCCATGCGCCTCATCGCAGCCAGCGACATGCTGCTGCACCAGGGCGCATGAACGCCTGCGATGAGGCCGTATCGCTCCCGGCGCCGGATAAGTCCCCATTTGCCCGTCTGCGTCAGAAACTCATGGGTGAGCTGCGGCCGCCGCTCGTCGCTGACAAGCTGGTAGAGGAAATAGAATAGGTTCAAGGCGCCTTCGTCATGGCCGGCGCGGCTTTGCTGCGGGTACCCGGAAATCCTGTCTTCGAGCGCCAGAATGCAGTTCGCAGCATTTCCGATCGTCTCGGCCGTGACGGCAAGGCCGATGTCATTGAGCGCCTGGGGATTGTCGCAAAGACGTTCGCGCTCGAGGTTTTCAGCAACAATCTTCAAGTGGGTGCGGCGCATTTGGCGCTTGTGCTTGTTCGTCACGCTGTTGCCATGGATACGATAGGCGACCATGGCCTCGTCGATCATCATCGCCGGAAAACGGTCGGTGACGCGCCGGAAGAGATCGAAATCCTCCGCATGCACATAAAGCGCGTCATAGGTGAGCATATCCTCCGGTATGACATGCCTGTTGTAGACGACGGTCGAGTGCATGAAGATCGTGAAGAACATCGACAGCGCCTTCAGGTTCTCCGGCCGATAGATTGGATTGGGCGTGCCACGGACGATACGATCGCCGATGAGCGTATCGATGCCGGTGCCGCACAGCGCGAGCTGTGGCTGTTGCATGAACAGCGACACCTGCCGCGACAGCCGTGACGGATAGGAAATGTCGTCGGCATCCATCCGTGCGATGAGATCGCCCTTTGCCAGAGCGAGACCTTCGTTCAAGCTCGCGATCAAACCGCGGTTCTCGCGGGAGATGATAGTGACGCGGTCATCGGCCTTTTGATAACGCCGCATGATTTCCAGTGAGCGATCACGCGAACCATCGTCGATGGCGATGATCTCCAGCCGCTGGTAATCCTGCCTCAGAATGCTCTCAAGCGCCGCGGCGAGATAGGACTCGGCGTTGTAAACGGGCAGCAGGACGGAAACCAACGGAACGGTCATGAACAATCTCGAACACTATTGCAGATCTGAGGCTTGAAGCGCGTTTGCCCGGCCAGCGGCGTCCGCACGATAAGCCGGATGCGGCCGCTCGTCCCCTCGCCCCTGAAACCAGTCGACAGTGCTTCCAGCACTCGCGGATGGTGCACTTGGCCGACCGTTGGCACGAAGATAGGGAAAGTGCCGCTTCAAGCCGTTGAGCGGCCTCTCTAACGCCAGCCAGGAGAACGCCGCCACGACCAAAGTGGCGGCACCTGCGACGACCAAGCGCCCAACGCCCTGTTCCGAAACGTTGACCGGTATCCACCCCTGCGCCTTGACGACCAGCGCCAGCACGACCGGATGAAACAGGTAGACGCCATAGCTGACACGCCCAAGCGCCGTTAGCGGCGGGAGTTCCAGCAACCTGCCGAAATCGCCACGAAACCCGGCGGAAGCGGTGCCGACCAACATTACAAGCGGGACGAGAGGCAAAACTTCGAGACCGATCCAAACGATCCAATCAAGTGCCGGCCCCACCGGCATCGATCGACCCCAAAGCAGCACGAGGGATAATATGGAAAACGGCAGCCAACTGACTGTCATCCACCGCGGCCAGGCCGTGGCCGTCGATCGGTGAACAGCCAAGAGGGCACCAGCCGCCAGCGCATCCATCGATGCCGGAGGCAGCAGGTCTCGTGCAAGCGAGGGCTCCCCCGTGAGCGGCCAATAAAATCGGTATGCCAGCGAGCAGGCGATGACGCCGACGCAGAGCCGCCCGATCCAGTGGCGCGGCGTCAGCAGAATGAGGAGCGGCCAGACGATGTAGAATTGTTCTTCAATGCTCAGGCTCCAGGTGTGGCAGAGCACCCACGGCGTCCACGCATCCTTTAGCGCGTACCAAAAATTCGAGAGATAAAGCGCGTGCCATGCCCAGCCTTCCCTGGAGCCTTCCAGGTTGACCAGCCACACGAAGCCAAGCATGCCGAAATAGGGTGGGAAGATGCGCAGGGCACGGCGAATATAGAACGACCTGAGGGTCGTCGCTGCTTCGAACTGAGCCGCGGAACGCGCGTCGAGGAGCAGGCGCGTTATCAGAAAGCCGCTGAGCACGAAGAATAGCCGCACGCCGAGATGCCCCCAATGGGAATCGTCGGCGGCAAAGAAATGCGCGTACAGCACCATCGAAACGGCAACGGCTCTCAATCCGTCCAGTTGCCGGTCGCGCATAGTCAGCATTAAACGTCCCCTCGGAGTTCCGACCGCTGCGGTCAACTTCCTGTGGAGCCAACTCCGTGGTCAGCTACGATTTTTGCCGCGAGGTTGCCATTTGCTTCGAAGAAGCGCGAAGGGTTCGGTCGGTCGCAAGACACGTTGAGGGCGGCCCCCAAAACCTTAGGGCCGAATAGGGCCAAACTTTGACCGCTTGATTGGCAAGCGCGCGCATATACCGGCGGCTGGCGGCTGACGCCACGCCTGCAAATTCGGTCGCCGCTGCAGAACCGCACCGCAAGCGCTTGTTTCGTTTCAGAAACGAGCGTCGTCCAGTCAGCCCGAGGGTTAGAACGTCGGCGGCGTGTTGATCCAGAGAAGAACCGTTTCGCCGTCATGCCGGTTGGACCAGGCATGGCGGCGTTTGCTTTCGAAGTAGAGCGAATCGCCGGCGCTCAGGTCGTAAAACTGATCGCTGTCGAGAATGAACTCGACACGCCCCGAAAGCACATAGACGAATTCCTCGCCTTCATGCCGATAGGCGCCTTCGCTCGAAGCACCCGGCTCCAGCACGAAGCGATGGCAATCCATCTGGTTGCGACCGTCGGCCAAAAGCTGCACGGTGACACCGGGCGTCGTCTTCGGCCAGGTGCGCCATTCTCCCGCACGGACAACGGCTCGACCATCGGTCTCCTCTTCGCCCGACAGGCTCGATACCGTCGACCCGAAATATTCGGCGATGTTGTGCAGAACAGCGACAGACACGCCCTGCGAGGTTCTCTCGAGCGTCGAGAGGACAGAAGCGGCAATGCCGACGTCGCCTGCGACCTGTTCGAGAGTCTGGCCGGCGGCATGCCGCAGACTGCGCAGCTTGCGACCGACCTGATTGTCGAGACCGCTTTCGCCCGGTGCGGGCGCGTCGTCGTCCCCGGCCGCTTCCGCTTCGAGCGCTTCCCTGATGGCCGCGGGATTGAGACCGCGCTCGACCCGGAACCAGGAAATGCGTTTCAGCCGGGCGAGATCGCCTTCGGTGTATTGCCGGTGGCCCGTCGGTGAGCGCTCGGGCACGACCAGTCCTTGGGTTTCCCACAATCGGAGCGTCGAGGCGGATACACCCGCCAGCCGTGCAGCCTCGGCAACCTTGTAGCGCACGCCGCCCATTTTCTGTTTCCCTGTTTCGATCGCGGGTGCCGGCGCGAATCTGCGCCGCGCCTGCGCGTTGGCGAACTTACCTGCCGGGCATGACCTTTTACAAGAATGCGTCATCAGCGCCGGTGTTCTCTCGATCACCAAATTTGATTTGCATTCCATTTTGAAAGATGTACCACTTCCCAGACAATCTTGCAGAAAAAATGCAATATATTGCCTCCGCCAGCAACAGGACACGCGCCATGACTAGCCTCACCGATCGTAAGAACGCTGCCATTTCCCGCGGCGTCGGCATGACCACGCAGATCTACGCCGACCGTGCGGAGAACGCCGAAATCTGGGACAAGGAAGGCAACCGCTACATCGACTTTGCCTCGGGCATTGCAGTCGTCAACACCGGCCACCGCCACCCGAAGGTGATCGCCGCCGTCAAGGCGCAGCTCGATCGCTTCACCCACACCTGCCATCAGGTCGTGCCCTACGAGACCTATGTGCATCTCGCCGAACGCCTCAATGCGCTTGCGCCCGGCGACTTCGCCAAGAAGACGATCTTCGTCACGACCGGCGCGGAAGCCGTTGAAAATGCAGTGAAGATCGCCCGCGCGGCGACTGGCCGCCAGGCCGTGATCGCGTTCGGCGGCGGCTTCCATGGCCGGACCTTCATGGGCATGGCGCTCACCGGCAAGGTGGTCCCGTACAAGGTCGGCTTCGGCGCCATGCCGGGCGACGTCTTCCACGCCCCCTTCCCGATCGAGCTGCACGGCGTCACCGTCGACCAGTCGCTGGCGGCGCTGAAGAAGCTCTTTGCCGCCGATGTCGATCCGGGTCGCGTGGCCGCAATCATCATCGAGCCGGTGCAGGGCGAAGGCGGTTTCTACCCGGCTCCGCCGACCTTCATGAAGGCGCTGCGCGAAATCTGCGACCAGCACGGCATCCTCTTGATTGCCGACGAAGTTCAGACCGGCTTTGCCCGGACGGGCAAGATGTTTGCCATGGACCATCATGAGGTCGCGCCCGACCTGATGACGATGGCAAAGAGCCTTGCCGGCGGCTTCCCGCTCGCTGCCGTCACCGGCCGTGCCGAGATCATGGACGCACCGGCGCCGGGCGGCCTTGGCGGCACCTATGGCGGCAACCCGCTCGGCATCGCCGCCGCGCATGCCGTACTCGACGTCATCGCGGAAGAGAACCTCTGCGAACGTGCCGAACTGCTCGGCGGTCGTCTGAAGCAGCGCCTCGCCGCAATCCGCGAACAGGCGCCCGAGATCGTCGACATCCGCGGCCCCGGCTTCATGAACGCCGTGGAATTCAACGATGTGAAGACTAATCTGCCGAGCGCCGACTTTGCCAACAAGGTGCGCCTGATTGCGCTCGACAAGGGTCTGATCCTGCTGACCTGCGGCGTGCACGGCAACGTCATCCGTTTCCTCGCGCCGATCACCATCCAGGACAACGTCTTTGCCGAGGCGCTCGACATCCTTGAGGCATCGATCCTCGAAGCACGCGGTTGACGCTTTGCCGGGCGACCGCTAACGCGGTTGTCCGGGCCGATGAAATGGCTCCGGGTGTCGGGAGGAACGACACCCGCAAGAACAAACAGGAAGCGGGTCGGTCGGCGTGCGACAGGCATCGCTGGAGGACGCCCATCATGACCCTGACGCCGGCTTTGACCAAACACTTGCGCGACGGCGAACTGTTTTCCGCCTTGGACCGCATAGCGCATTTCGCCGGGAGCTGGACGGGCGAGGCCTTCGACGTCTTCAATCCGTCTACCGGCGAGCTTCTGGCGTCGTTGCCGGATATGGGCATCGAACAGGCGAGTGCGGCGATCGACGCGGCAGCCGCCGCGCAAACCCTTTGGGCGGCAAAGCCCGCCAAGGATAGAAGTGCCGTGCTTCGACGTTGGCACGACCTGATCATCGCCCATGCCGACGATCTCGCCGCCATCCTGACCGCCGAAATGGGCAAGCCGGTCGGAGAATCGAAAGGCGAAGTGCTGCACGCGGCCGCCTATGTCGAATGGTATGCCGAGGAAGCCAAGCGCATCTACGGCGAGACCTTTCCGGCTCCGGCCAATGACCGCCGCATGCTGGTCATCAAGCAACCCGTTGGCGTCGTCGGCACGATTACCCCGTGGAACTTCCCGGCCTCGATGGTCGCCCGCAAGATCGCTCCAGCACTCGCCGCCGGCTGCGCCATTGTCCTGAAACCTGCCGAACAGACGCCGCTCGTTGCCGGAGCCCTGTTCGTCCTCGCCGAGAAGGCGGGTTTCCCGGCCGGCGTCGTCAATCTGCTCTACGCCTCGGAAGGTGCTGCGATCGGGCGGGAACTCTGCAGTAACCCCAAGGTTCGCAAGATCAGCTTTACCGGCTCGACGGAAGTCGGGCGCCTGCTGATGCGCCAGTGCTCCGACCAGATCAAGAAGGTCAGCCTGGAACTCGGCGGCAACGCGCCCTTCATCGTCTTCGACGATGCCGATATCGACGAGGCGGTCGATGGCGCCGTCCAGGCGAAGTTCCGCAATGCCGGCCAGACCTGTGTTTCGGCAAACCGCATCTATGTGCAATCGGCGGTGCATGACGCATTCGCCGAGAAATTCGTCGCACGCGTGGCCGAACTCTCGGTCGGGGACGGCTTTTCCGCCGGCGTCACGATCGGGCCGATGATCGACCGGCACGCGATCGAGAAGATCGAAGCCCATGTCGCCGATGCCGTGTCCAAGGGCGCCGAGGTGCGCAGCGGCGGTCATCGCATCGGCACGTCAGGAACCTTCTTCGAACCGACGGTGCTGACCGGCATTTCGACCGACATGCGCATCGCCCAGGAAGAGACATTCGGCCCGATTGCCCCGATCATCCGCTTCGAGACCGCCGAACAGGTGATCGCCGAGGCAAATGATACGATCTATGGCCTCGCCGCCTACTTCTATGCCGAGAACCTCAAGCGCGTCTGGCATGTGGCCGAGGCACTCGAATACGGCATGGTCGGCATCAACACCGGCCGCATGTCTTCGGAGGCCGCCCCCTTCGGCGGCATCAAGCAATCCGGCATCGGCCGCGAGGGCTCCCGTCACGGGCTCGAAGACTATCTGGAGATGAAGTATCTCTGCATGGGCAACATCTGAGCGTTGCCTTCCACGTGAACTGCTTGAACCTCTCGCCTCGCCGCTGATCGCAATGTTTGTGGACTGCGGCGGGCGCAATGCCTGCCGGTACCCGGCCTGTCATAAACAGCACTTGAAATTGATCGGCGGGCTTGCCAATTGGGGCAGGAACCAAGGAACCATAGGAGTTGCCACCGCGATGAGCGAAGCTGAAATGTCCGTCGAGAAACATGTCTTTGAAGCCGATGTAGCCAGGCTGCTCCATCTCATGGTGCACTCGGTCTATTCCGACAAGAACGTCTTCCTCCGCGAACTGATTTCGAACGCCGCGGACGCCTGCGAGAAGTTGCGTTACGAGGCGATCGTCTCGCCGGAACTGCTGGCAGGCGATACGAACCCCAGCATCAAGCTGACGCTCGATGAGGAAAACAACCGCCTCATCGTCGAGGACAATGGCATCGGCATGAGCCGCGACGAACTCGTCGAGGCGCTCGGCACCATCGCCCGTTCAGGCACGCGCGCCTTCATGGAGCGCATCGAGGCCGCACAGGGCAAGGAAGGCGCGCAGCTCATCGGCCAGTTCGGCGTCGGCTTCTACTCCGCCTTCATGGTCGCCGACAATGTCGACGTCGTCTCGCGCCGCGCCGGTTCGGACCACGCCTGGCACTGGTCGTCGGACGGCAAGGGCAGCTACACGGTCGCAGCCGCCGATCTTGCTGACGCGCCGGCACGCGGCACGCGCATCACCCTGCATCTTATGGAAGATGCCAAGACCTACACCTCGCGCTGGACGGTCGAGCGCATCGTCAAGGACCAGTCCGGCCACGTTCCGGTTCCGATCTCGATCGTCGAGAAGCCCGGTGCCGAACCGGTTTCCGTCGGCGACGGCACGGCGCTCTGGACCAAGCAGAAGAGCGAGATTTCCAAGGAAGACTACGCCGACTTCTATCGGGGCGTTTCGGGCCAGTACGACGATCCGGCATTGACGGTGCATTTCCGCGCCGAGGGCCGGCACGAATATACGGCACTTGCCTTCGTGCCCGGCTCCAAGCCCTTCGACCTCTTCGATCAGGACCGCAAGGGCCGGATGAAGCTCTACGTCAAGCGCGTCTTTATCACCGACGAGGCGGAATTGCTGCCGCGTTACCTGCGCTTCGTGCGGGGTCTGGTCGACACCTCGGACCTTCCGCTCAACGTCTCGCGCGAGATGATCCAGGAAAGCCCGCTGCTGTCGAGCATCCGCAAGGGATTGACCAACCGCATGCTGACGGCGATCGAAAAGCTGGCGGAGAGCGATCGCGGGGCCTTCGACAAGATCTGGGAAAACTTCGGCAGCGTGCTGAAGGAAGGCATTTACGAGGACTTCGAACGCCGCACCCAGCTGATCTCGCTTTCCCGCTTCCGCACGACCACCTCGGAAGACGGTCACCGCAGCCTTGCCGACTACGTCAAGGACATGAAGGACGGCCAGTCGGCGATCTACTACCTGACGGGTGACAACCTCGCCCAGCTCAAGGCATCGCCGCAACTTGAAGGCTTCCGCGCCCGCGGCATCGAAGTGCTGTTGCTGACGGATCCGGTCGACAGCTTCTGGGTGACCTCGGCGCCGGACTTCGAAGGCAAGCCGATGAAGTCGATCACGCAGGGCTCGGCCGATCTGGGCAGTGTCGCAAAGCCGGAAGGCAGTCCCGACAGCGCACCAGAGGCAAGCCAGGCGGTGACGGATTTCGTCGCCTTCGCCAAGGAAACACTCGGGGAAGCCGTGTCGGAAGTTCGCACGTCCGATCGCCTGACGGAAAGCGCCGTATGCCTGGTCGCGCCCGAGAATGGCCCCGATCGCCAGCTCGAAAAGATGCTGCAGGGCGCCGGCCGCCTCGACGGAGCGGCAAAGCCGATCCTAGAGATCAATCCCGGCCATGCGCTGATTGCCGCAATCGCCGCCTGCCCGGCCGATGACAGCGCGTTTCGGACTGACGCCGTTCAGCTTCTGCTCGACCAGGCGCGCGTCCTCGATGGCGACAAGCCGCAGGATCCACGCGCATTCGCCGAGCGCCTGTCACGCGTCTTCAACCGGGCGCTCAAGGTTTAACGCACCGGTTCAAGCACCTGTAATTGCAGCGATGAAAGGGTGAGAGGGAGAAATCCCTCTCACCCTTTCGCTTTTTCGGGCGCCGCTTCCATGCCGATCTCCGCCAATACCTCCGCCGTATGCTCGCCGAGACGCGGAACACCGCGGTCGAGCACCAGCGAGGCATCGGAAAAACGGATCGGCGTACGGACGCCCGGCGAGGTCCCGCTGGCCGCACCGGAATGCGGTGTGTCGATCTGCATCTGCCGATGCACGACCTGCGGATCGGCAAAGACGTCGGCGACCGTGTTGATCGGACCGCCCGGCACGCCTGCCTCTTCCAGCAATGTCAAAAGCGCGTCCCGTTCGTACCTTGCCGTTTCGGCGCTAAGCGCCGGTGTCAGGCTCTCGCGATTCTGGACGCGGGAGGCATTGGTCAGATAGCGCTCGTCCGTTGCCAGATCGCCGCGGCCAAGCAGGTTGCAGAACTTGACGAACTGGCGGTCGTTGCCGACGGCGACGATCAGGTGCCCGTCCGCCGTCGGGAACACCTGGTAGGGTGCGATGTTCGGGTGGGCGTTGCCAAGGCGGCGCGGCGCCTTTCCCGAGACGAGAAAATTGAGCGCCTGATTGGCGAGCACGCCGGTCATGCAATCAAGCAAGGCCATGTCGATCTGCTGGCCCTTACCGGTTCGCTCGCGCTGCGCCAATGCCGCCTGGACGGCGATGACGCCATAAAGCCCGGTGAAAATATCGGCAAAGGCGACGCCGATCTTCTGCGGCTCACGATCCGGCTCGCCGGTCAGATCCATGATCCCGCTCATGCCCTGGACGATGTAATCGTAACCGGCGCGATGCGCATAGGGTCCATCCTGACCGAAGCCCGTGACCGAGCAATAGATCAGGCGCGGATTGACCTTCTTCAGGCTCGCGTAGTCGAGACCATATTTCTCGAGGCCGCCGACCTTGAAGTTTTCCAGCAGGACGTCGGATTGTGCCACCAGCCGGCGCACCGCCTCCTGCCCTTCCTCGGTGGTGAAATCGAGCACCACCGAGCGCTTGCCGCGATTGCAGGCGTGGAAATAGGCCGCGTCGAGCTTCTCCCCCTCCTCGCCGGCGACGAATGGGGGGCCCCAGGTGCGGGTGTCGTCACCCGCCGGGCTCTCCACCTTGATGACGTCGGCGCCGAGATCGGCGAGCGTCTGGCCGATCCAGGGACCGGCGAGAATGCGGGCAAGCTCAAGAACGCGAATACCCTTCAGTGGCGCTTCCATGATCGGCCGCTCAGAAGAAGGCCTGGAGGCCGGTCTGGGCGCGGCCGAGGATCAGCGCATGAACGTCGTGCGTGCCCTCATAGGTGTTGACCGTCTCGAGGTTCACCATGTGGCGCATCACCTGGTATTCCTCGGAGATGCCATTGCCGCCGTGCATGTCGCGGGCCATGCGGGCGATGTCGAGTGCCTTGCCGCAATTGTTGCGCTTGACGATCGAGATCATTTCCGGCGCCATGCGGCCTTCATCCATCAGGCGACCGACGCGCAGCGAACCCTGAAGTCCGAGCGAGATCTCCGTCTGCATGTCTGCGAGCTTCTTCTGGAAGAGCTGCGTCTGAGCGAGCGGGCGGTTGAACTGCTTGCGGTCGAGACCGTATTGACGAGCGGCGTGCCAGCAGAACTCGGCCGCGCCAAGCGCACCCCAGGAAATGCCGTAGCGGGCGCGGTTGAGGCAGCCGAACGGGCCCTTGAGCCCCTCGACATTCGGCAGCAGCGCATCTTCGCCGACCTCGACATTGTCCATGACGATTTCGCCGGTGATCGAGGCGCGCAGCGACAGCTTGCCGGCAATCTTCGGCGCCGAGAGGCGCTTCATGCCCTTGTCGAGCACGAAGCCGCGAATGGCATTGCCATGGGCTTCGGACTTTGCCCAGACGACAAAGACATCGGCGATCGGCGCATTGGAGATCCACATCTTCGAGCCGACGAGACGGTAGCCGTTCTCCGTCTTGATGGCACGGGTCTTCATGCCGCCGGGGTCGGAACCGGCGTCAGGCTCCGTCAGGCCGAAGCAGCCGATCCATTCGCCGCTGATCAGCTTCGGCAGATACTTCTGCTTCTGCTCCTCCGAGCCGTAGGCGTAGATCGGGTAGATGACCAGCGAGGATTGCACGCTCATCATCGATCGGTAGCCGGAATCGACGCGCTCGACTTCGCGGGCGACAAGACCATAGGCGACATAGGAAGCGCCGACACCGCCGTAGGTCTCCGATACGGTCGCGCCGAGCAGACCAAGTTCGCCCATTTCCCGGAAGATTTCGGGATCAGTCGATTCTTCGCGATAGGCAGCGATGACCCGCGGCTGTAGGCGATCCTGTGCATAGGCTCGTGCCGTGTCGCGGATCATGCGCTCGTCCTCGGTCAACTGATCTTCGAGGAGGAACGCGTCGTCCCATTGAAATTGCGTCTTGCCGGCCATGTTTCTCTCCCATCGGATTTTTCCACTTGCGGTTATGGCAAGCAGAACCAAGGCTTTCAAACGAAATTGAGGCACCGCCTCATGCGTCTGCGGAATGGCCTCGCTGAGCGCCACACAATCGGCTGTGAAGTGCCGCCGGACTCCTTGCGCGCTACACATTGGGCGTGCCACCGGTCGCCAGGTGCCGTTCATGTTGCAAATCCGTCGAAATATGGCGACAAGGGTCGGGTTCACTTGGCGGCGCTCGTCGTCACCGCGCCGCGCCAGTGCCACGCTAAAGGTCCATGCTCGTACCCGCCAATGGCCAACGACCGCTTAGAACGCTTTGCTCACAATCTCGACTGGAACTTGCTGCGCACATTCGTCGTCGTGGTGGAGGAAGGCAGCATCACCGCTGCGGCCAACAGGCTCCTGCTGCAGCAGCCGGCCGTCAGCATGGCTCTCAAGCGGCTCGAACAGACCGTTGGGCAAAAGCTCATCGACCGCCGCCCGGGCCGCTTCGACCTGACCGATGCCGGCGCCCGATTGCACGCGCAGTGCCGCGACATCTTCGCGGCCGTCATCCGGCTTCCCAACGTCCTTGAAACGGCGGGCGAGGAAATCACCGGCCACCTCAACATTCATGTCGTCAGCCATGCCCACAACCCGGCCTGGGACCGGAAGCTCGAGAGCTTCTTTATCCAGCATCCGAAGGTAACGATTTCGGTGACGGTCGCCACGACTGTGGACGTTCTGAGCGCAGTCGAACGCAACATCGCGACGATGGGTCTTTGCGACGGCAACATCCCCGCCTGGCTGAACAAGAGCTTCCACGTGCGTGAGCGCTATGCGCTTTACTGCGGCCGCGAGCATCCCCTGTTCGGTGTCGAGGGTGTTGATTTCAACGATCTTCGCGGCAATGCCTACATCGCCTTCATCGCCGATGTGCTCGGCGGACAGCATATGAACTCCGTGACGGCAGTGCGCGCCATTGGCTCGTTTGGCCAGCAGGTTCGGGCCGTCTCCTGCAATGTCGAGGAAGTGATGCGGCTGATCGCCTCCAACGTCGGCATCGGCATGCTGCCGGATCATCTGGCAGCGCCCGCCGTCGCCGGCGGACGACTTTGGCAACTGCCGCCCTACCACAACCTGCCAACGACGGATGTGTTTCGCATCTCCAACCCGAACTCGATTCTCAATCCGGCCGAGGCCGCCTTCCTTGCGCATGTGGCCGATACCGCGCCGCTTGATCACTGCCTTGATCATCAGCAGAATTGATAGCGACATTTCCCGTTATAAATTTGAACGCGTAACACGCGCTGCCTATGGTCCCACCAAATCAGGAGCGGGGTCGGGACATGCGTGAATTTGATGTGGCAATCGTTGGTGGCGGCATTGCCGGCCTTTCGCTGGCCTTTTTTCTGGCACCGCACCGCTCCGTTGCCGTCATCGAGCGGGAAGACGGGCTCGGTTATCACAGCACCGGGCGCTCCGCCGCCGAATTCGTTCTGCGGTACAACGCCCCTGAAGTGTGCAAGCTCGCGGCGATCTCCAAGACTTTCTTCGATCAGCCTCCCGAAGGCTTTTCCGACGTACCGCTGTTGAAGCAGCGTGGCGGCGTCATGATCGCCAATGCGGAGAAAGTGGCACGGCTTGAGGCGGTGTTAGCCGAGGAAAGCGCTGTCAATCCCGACCTGCGAAGGCTGACTGTCGACGAAGCAATCACCCGCGTACCGATTCTTCGGCGCGACTATGTGGCGGCCGCATTTTATGACCCGAATTTCTGGGACATCGAGGTCGAGAACCTGCTGCAGGGTTACCTGCGCGGCGCACGTCGCCATGGCGCCGAGGTGATTGAGCGCAGCGACATCGTGGCTCCGCGCCGCGAGGCAAATGGCTGGGTGCTTTCGACGAATGCCGGCGAGATCCATGCCCAGGTCATCGTCAATGCGGCTGGCGGCTGGGCCGACCCGGTCGCAAGCCTCTTCGGCGTGACGCCGGTCGGCATCGTGCCGCATCGCCGCAGCGCGATCACGGTGGACCTTCCCGCGGAGATCGATGCCCTGACAATGCCCGAGATCAACGAGATCGACGAGGACTTCTATATGAAGCCCGAAGGCGGGCGGCTGCTTGCCTCTCCTGCCGACGCCACGCCGTGCGAACCGACGGACGTGCAGCCCGAGGAGATCGATGTCGCCTGGGGCGCCCACTACGTGGAAGAGGCGACGACCGTCCCGGTCCGCCGCATCTTCAAGAGCTGGGCTGGCTTGCGCAGCTTTTCACCGGACAAGCTGCCGGTGATCGGTCACGCCAAGGATCGTCCGGATTTCTTCTGGCTTGCCGGCCAGGGCGGCTACGGCATTCTGACGTCGCCGGCACTAGGCGCGCTTGCCGCAAACCTGCTGATTGGCCTACCGGCGCCCGAAAGCTTCGCCGCAAACGGCCTTGACCCAGTCGGTTTCAACCCCGAGCGCTTCCTGAGGTAGCGACAACGCACCTCCATCCCGCTGCGATTGTCACATTCCGTTAAGGATGTCGGCGAGGCTGTGAACTGTAACATAAACTACAAGAAACTGACATTTCGCTTTCATGAAGCGCCGATATGGCAGGTGTCATACCGATGACCGGTCTCCCCGAAAGAGGACCTGCTAGAAATGTTTCAGTTGAAGAATGTAACCCGCCAGTTCGGCAAGAAGACAGCCGTGAGCTCGGTTACCTTCGACATTCCCCAGGGCCAGATGGTCGGCGTGATCGGCCGCTCCGGCGCTGGCAAGTCGACGCTGCTTCGCATGATCAATCGCCTGGTCGACCTGTCGTCCGGCTCGATCGAGTTCGCCGGCACGGAAGTCTCGTCACTGCGCGGTGCCGCACTGCGCAACTGGCAGCGCGACTGCGCGATGATCTTCCAGCAGTTCAATCTGGTGCCGCGCCTCGACGTTCTGACCAATGTGCTGCTGGGTCGCCTGAACCATCGTTCGACGGTTCTGAGCATCCTCAACATGTTTACCCGCGAAGAGCGCATCATGGCGATCGGCGCGCTGGAGCGCCTCGGCATCGAGCAGACGGCGCTGCAGGCGGCGGGCACGCTTTCCGGCGGCCAGCAGCAGCGCGTGGCCATCGCCCGCGCATTGATGCAGCAGCCGAAGGTTCTGCTCGCTGACGAGCCAATCGCCTCGCTCGACCCGCTCAACGCCAAGATCGTCATGGACGCGCTGCGCGACATCAACGAGCGCGACGGCATCACCGTAATCACCAATCTCCACACGCTCGACACGGCGCGCAACTACTGCGAGCGGATCATCGGTATGGCGCACGGCCGCGTCGTCTTCGACGGCCAGCCGAAGGACCTGACGGCGGCCGCCGTCGCCGAGATCTACGGCGCCGATACGGGCATCGAGGAATCGATGACCTCGACAAGCATCAACATTCCGGCGGCCATTCCGCAGGAACAAACGGCATCTGCCGGCCTCCAGCCGCTGGCACTGGCCGGCATCTGACGCCCGCCAGGATCGAAGGCCCACGTCAAGGGCACCTCTTTGAAACCGAATATCATCCGGCAAAGCCGGAGAAACGGGAGAACCTTATGCTGAAGAAAGCTCTTCTGGGCGCTGTCGCCCTGCTCGCCCTCGTCGGCCACGCTCAGGCCGAAGACCTCAAGGAATTCCGCGTCGGTATCATCGGCGGCGAAAACGAAGCCGACCGCCTGCGCAACTTCCAGTGTATCGTCGACAAGCTGCCGGCTGCAATCGGCGTCGAAAAGGTTTCGCTGTTCCCGGCCGCCGACTATGACGGCGTCATCCAGGGCCTGCTCGGCGGCACGCTCGACTACGCCGAACTCGGCGCTTCGGGCTTTGCCAAGATCTACCTCGCCAAGGCCGACGCGGTCGAGCCGATCCTGACGACCGTCCAGACCGACGGTTCGACCGGCTACCACTCGATCATGGTCGCCCGCAAGGACTCCGGCATCACCAAGCTCGAAGACCTGAAGGGCAAGAAGCTCGGCTTTGCCGATCCGGACTCGACCTCTGGCTACCTCATCCCGCTCGTCACCCTGCCGGAATCGATCGGCGCGCCGGTCAAGGAATTCTTCGGTGAAACCGGCTTCGGCGGCGGTCACGAAAACCTGGTTCTCGAAGTCGTCAAGGGCACGTTCGATGCCGGCACGACCTTCGGTTCGGGCGTCGGCGAATTCAAGGACGGCTACACTTCGGGCAACCTGAAGAAGATGGTCGACAAGGGCATCCTCGACATGAATGACCTGGTCGAACTCTGGAAGTCGCCGTTGATCCCGAACGGCCCGATCGTCGTCCGTTCGACGATGAACGATGACATGAAGGCCAAGTTCAAGCAGTTCATGCTCGACCTGCCGAAGACCGATGCCGCCTGCTTCTCCGCCATCCAGGGTGGCGATTTCACTGGCTTCACCGAAGTCAACGCCGACTTCTACAAGCCGATCATCGACGCCCGCAAGGCAACGATCGGCGGCTGATTTTCCTGATCATTCAAGGACGCTGGCCGCCAAAACGGCCAGCGTTCGCCTTTTTGCTGGGGCGCCTGGAGCGCCTGTCGACAGAGGCCGGCATTGCCGGAACATTCATGGCAACTTCCATGCTCCCGAGGCATCTGAGTGAAAACGGCGCGCTGGTCGAGCGCCACTGGCAGGAGTTGAACTCGCGTCGCCGGCTTTACTCCTGGCTCGGCTTCGCCGTGCTGGTGCTCGCCCTTTCCGGCTCGCTCTGGTTTGCCAACGATTCCAATGCCGGCAAATTCTTCGACCGCCTGCCGCACTTCTTCGATTTCGTCGGCGATCTCGCGCCGCGTGATGGCCTGGAAATCTTCCGCGCCATGTTCGATCTGCCTTCGCCCTACGACGACGGCAGCTTCAAGTACAATTATCCCGAGGGTCGGCTCTACCTGACCGAGAGCTTCTACATTCCTGAGTATGTGCACAAGATGCTGGAGACCGTGAACATCGCGATCTTCTCCACCGTCATCGGCACGTTCTTCGGCTTCATCTTCTGTTTCCTTGCCGCCCGCAACCTGATGCCCAATCCGTGGGTTCGTGGTGTCGTGCGCCGGCTGATGGAGATCCTACGCGCCTTTCCCGAAGTGGTCATCGCCGGCTTCTTCCTGGCAATCCTCTCGCTCGGGCCGATACCCGCGATCGCCGCGGTTTCGATCCACACGGTCGGCGCACTCGGCAAGCTGTTCTTCGAGGTGGTCGAGAACGCCGACATGAAACCGGACGAGGGCCTGCGCGCCGCCGGTGGCAACTGGATCGAACGCGTCTGGTTCGGCATGGTGCCGCAGGTGCTGCCCAACTTCGCCAGCTATTTCCTGCTTCGCCTCGAGATCAACGTACGCGCCTCGACCATCATCGGCGCAGTTGGCGGCGGCGGGATCGGCGAGTTGCTGCGTCTGTCGATCGGCCAGGGCCATCAGGCAAAGACACTGGCGATCGTCATCCTGCTGTTTGCAACGATCTTCGCCGTCGACCAGTTTTCCGCATGGCTGCGCCGTCGCCTCGTCGGCGACCAGGCCTTCCAGCTTGCCCAGTAGGTGCGCATCATGACCTCCACGACCAGATTAAGCGCTCTCGAAATGGATGCGATCGCATCGCGTCACCCGCACTTGCTGCAGGGCTCCTCGAACAAGCGCCTGCGCACGATTGTCATCAGTGTCGGCCTCGTCGCTTACCTCATCTTCAGCTGGTGGTTCTTTTCGATCGGGCATGTTCTGGGCAACGCCAATTGGGGCATTGCCGGGACCTATCTCGCGGATTGGGTCTCCTACGAGGTTCGGCCCGAGATCAAGATCGCCCGCGACAAGACGATGACGCTCGATTACCAGCGCAACTCGCCGCTTGGGCCAAATCCGAATCCGGCATGGGTGGAACTCGACAAGGAAACCGTGACCCGAAAAGTCGAATTACCCGCTGCAACCGCACAGACTGCAAAGCCCAAGACGACGTCATCCTTCAGCTTCATGGCGCCGGGTTCAGCGCTCGGCGCGGCCAATACGCCAAGTGAGCAGAACCGCGTCGAAATGCGGACCGAGGAAATCATCACCAGGGCCGTCATCACCTATGACAGGTCGACGAAGATCGAAATTGCCGACGGACTCGTCAAGGCAACCCATCGTGGCGAGACGCTGACGATGGCCGTCGATGGCCAGGACACGGTAACCCCTCAGGGTGCCCTCCCCGCCTGGGCCACGCAGAAACGCCCGGGCGAGAAGATCACGCTCGCCTTTGGTGCAACTGGTTGGGCCGACGTCGAAGGTGACGACATCTCGATCCGCAATCGCTTCTTCGGCTGGGCCAATTTCCTCTTCGACGTCCACTCACCGTTCTTCGGCAAGGGCTATGGCGATATATTTTCGTTGATCACGAGCGGCGAGCGCATCGAACCCACGCGCTCGAACCTGTCGCTTGCCTGGAACAACATCCTCTACAACGCCGAATGGCAGCATCTGGATGTGTGGACCAAACTGCTGCAGACCGTGGTCATGGCCTTCGTCGGCACGCTTTTTGCCTCGCTGGTCGCGTTCCCGCTCTGCTTCCTGGCGGCGCGCAACATCACCCCGAATTTCCTGACGAACCAGCTCGCCAAGCGCTTCTTCGATTTCCTGCGTTCGGTGGACATGTTCATCTGGGCATTGTTCTTCACGCGCGCCTTTGGCCCGGGACCGCTTGCCGGCATGTCCGCAATTTTCTTCACCGACACCGGCACCTTGGGCAAGCTCTACTCCGAGGCTTTGGAGAACATCGACGACAAGCAGCGCGAAGGCGTAAAATCCGTCGGCGCCACCCCGCTTGCCGTGCAACGCTTCGGCGTCCTGCCGCAGGTCCTGCCGGTATTCGCCAGCCAGGCGCTCTATTTCTGGGAATCCAACACGCGTTCGGCAACGATCATCGGCGCTGTCGGCGCCGGTGGCATCGGCCTGAAACTCTGGGAAGCGATGCGTACCAACTCCGATTGGGAAAATGTCGCTTATATGGTGCTTCTCATCTTGCTGGTCGTGTTTATTTTCGACAGCATCTCGAACGCCTGCCGCTCGCGACTGATGGGGCAGAAGGCTCATTGACGAGAAGAATTTTTTGCACCGCGGCCATCATGATGTTGTCATGGAAATCGGCTAGCTGCGCATCGCATCCCGCGAACAATCGACCCGCCGTTCCGGCGGGCCGGTCGATACAAGAAAGTGAAGACCGTGCGTTATGCAATCTACTTCGCGCCGCCGGCAGACGACCGGCTGTCGCAGACGGCGGCCCGTTGGCTCGGCCGTGATGCCTTTACCGGCGAGACCAATGAACTTTCAGCGTTAGGCAGCCTTGATGCCGCCACGCGACATGCACTGACTGCCGACCCGCGACGCTACGGCTTTCACGGCACTCTCAAGGCCCCCTTCACACTTGCCGAAGACCGCAGCGAAGCCGAGCTGGTCGCAGCCTTCGAAACGTTTGCCGACAATGTTGAACCCTTCGAGATCCCTCAACTCACGCTCCTTCAGCTTGGCCCGTTCTTCGCGCTGGTTTCCGCGACCCACTGCGAGGCGTTGCAGGAATTCGCGGCGCAGGCCGTGCAAACCTTCGAGCCGTTTCGGGCGCCGTTGTCGGACGTGGACATGGCGCGACGCAACCCGGACAAGCTTCCGGAGCGGCAGAGGGAATACTTGAGAAAGTGGGGATACCCCTATGTTTTCGAAGAATTTCAGTTTCACCTGACGCTGACCGGGCCGGTACCCGGCGAGACAGCGAAACCAATGCGGACCGTGCTTGAGAGCACCTTTGCTGATCACATCGGCAAGCCGCTTCACGTCACGTCAGTTGCGCTCTTCGTCGAGCCGCACCGTGGCGCACCGTTCCTGGTCCATTCCCTGCTGCCGCTCCGCGGCGCGACACAACGAAAGATCGCATGAGATGAGCAAAGAACAAGTCCTGACCAATGCCCGCATCGTTCTCGAGGACAGTATCCTCGACGGCTCGGTGCTGATCCGCGACGGCAAGATCGCCGATATCTCTCATGGCACGACCAACACTGGTGAAGACTTCGAAGGCGACTACCTTCTGCCTGGCCTCATCGAGCTGCACACCGACCACCTTGAGGCACATTACTCGCCGCGGCCCGGCGTTCGCTGGTTGAAGATCGCCGCGATCCAGGCACACGACGCACAGGTCGTCACGTCTGGCATCACCACCGTATTCGACTGCCTGCGCCTTGGTTCGGACGAAGACGGCGGTTTCCAGAAGGGCGAAATGCGCAGCATGGCGGACGCGCTGGCCCAGGCCAAGCAGGAAGGCCGCCTGCGCGCCGACCATCTGATCCACCTGCGCTGCGAGGTTTCGACATCGGACGTGCTCGATCACTACGAGGACTTCCAGAACGATCCGCAGGTCAAGCTCGTCTCGCTGATGGACCACGCGCCGGGGCAGCGCCAGTTCCAGACGATGGACCAGTACACGCTCTACTACAAATCCAAGCGCGGCCTGTCGGACGCCGAATTCGGAAAATTCGTTGAACGTCAGCAGGCGCTTTCGGCGAAGTATGCCGGCCCGCACCGCGATGCGCTCGCCAAGGCCTGTGCTGAGCGCGGCATTACCATCGCCAGCCACGACGACGCCACGATCGCCCATGTCGACGAATCTATCAGCTACGGCATCAAGCTCGCCGAGTTCCCGACCAGCTTCGAAGCGGCGGAAGCCTCCCATCGCGCCGGTCTTAGTGTGCTGATGGGCGCGCCCAACATCGTGCGCGGCAAGTCGCATTCGGGCAATATCGCCGCCCGTGACCTTGCCGACCGCGGCGTGCTCGACGTGCTTTCGTCCGATTATGTGCCCTTCAGCCTGATCCACGCGCCGTTCGTGCTCGCCGATGAGCTTGAAGCCATCGACCTGCCGAAGGCGATCGCCATGGTCAGCACCACCCCTGCCCGCACCGTCGGCCTCGACGATCGTGGCCGGATTGCCGTCGGCTTGCGCGCCGACATCGCGCGTGTCCACAGGCAGGAAGGTATTCCAGTGGTGCGTTCGGTCTGGCGCGAAGGTCGGCGTGTCGCATGAGCCAGCTCGAACTTAGGCGTGGCGCGCTTGTCGTCGTCGTCGGCCCGAGCGGGGCCGGCAAGGATAGCGTCATGGGCTTTGCCGCCCGACACTTCTGCGACTGCTCCGATGTCCACTTCGTTCGCCGCGTGATCACGCGGCCGTCGGACGCCGGAGGCGAGGTGCATGAAAGCGTTTCAGTCGCCGAATTCGTCGACATGGAGCAGGCAGGCGCCTTCGCTGTGTCCTGGGACGCGCACGGCCTGAAATACGGCATTCCCGAAGACGTTCGCCGCAATGTCGAACACGGCACCACGGCAATCGTCAACGGCAGCCGAAGCGCCCTGCCGGCGTTCCGCGCCGCCTTCGGCAACATCGCCGTCGCGGTCATCACGGCCGAGCCCGCCGCGCTCGCCAAGCGTCTTGCCGAGCGCGGACGCGAAAGCGAAGAGGACGTGTTGCGCCGGCTCTCGCGACAGGTGCCCGACGTCACATCGGGACCGGATGTCACGATCATCGACAACAGCGGTCGCCTTGAGAGTGCCGGGCGTCACTTCGTCGACCTCGTCGAGCGATTGCGCATGAGTGCCGCCCATCCGGCCTAAGTGTCGCGTTTTCCCAGGCGCCGTTTTTTAAGACCCTGGAGCAACCGCTCCGGGGTCTTTTGCATTTGAATGCCATCGCCCGGCGGCAATTCCGTGCGCCGTCTCCTTCCCTTTTCCTTCAGAAAGTCAATTTTCCTCTTGTCGAGACGATTATTATGTATATACATTATATCCAACGAGAGGGGATCGGCTGATGAGTCAATTTTCGACCAACGCAAACGCGTCCGGCATCTGGCGCAATCTTCGCCTTGCGACGTTGCGACCCGATCAAGACGGCCTCGGCATGGTGGAAAAGGGCGCAGTGGCTGTCGTCGACGGACACATTGCCTTTGCCGGCGCCGAGAGCGACCTTCCCGCCGATCTATCCCGCACACTTGAAGCAACGAATTGCAACGGCCGGGTGATGACGCCCGCCTTCATCGATTGCCATACGCACCTCGTCCACGGCGGCAACCGCGCTCGCGAGTTCCAGATGCGGCTCGAAGGTGCGTCCTATGAGGAAATCGCCCGCGCCGGTGGCGGTATCGTCTCCTCGGTCAAGGCAACCAATGCACTCTCAGTCGACGCGCTCGTGAAAAGCGCTCTGCCACGGCTCGACACGCTCATTGCCGAAGGTGTTTCGACGGTCGAGATCAAGTCCGGCTACGGCCTGAATATCGACGCCGAACTCAACATGCTGCGCGCCGCGCGCAAGCTTGGCGACAAACGTCCGGTCCGCATCGTCACCAGCTATCTCGCAGCGCATGCGACCCCCGCCGACTACAAGGGGCGCAACGACGACTACATTTCCGAGGTGGTGCTTCCGGGTCTTGATGTCGCCCACGCCGAGGGCCTGGTCGATGCCGTCGATGGCTTCTGCGAAGGCATCGCCTTTTCGACCGCAGAGATCGCCCGCGTCTTCGGTCGCGCCAAGGCGCTCGGCCTGCCGGTCAAACTGCATGCCGAACAGCTTTCCAACCTCGGTGGCGCCAAGCTTGCCGCCTCCTACGGTGCGTTGTCCGCCGACCATCTCGAATATCTCGACGCTGATGGAGCGCAGGCAATCGCCAAATCGGGCACGGTAGCCGTGCTGTTGCCCGGCGCGTTTTACGCGCTGCGCGAAAAGCAGCTTCCGCCGGTGGACGCGCTGCGCGCTGCCGGAGCGCACATCGCCATCGCAACGGATTGCAATCCCGGCACCTCGCCGCTGACTTCGCTGCTACTGACCATGAACATGTCGGCGACGTTCTTCCGGTTGACGATTGCCGAATGCCTCGCCGGCGTTACCCGCGAGGCGGCACGTGCGCTCGGGCTTCTCGCCGAAACCGGCACGATCGAAGTCGGCAAGTCTGCCGACCTCGCACTCTGGAACATCGAAGATCCGGCCGAGCTCGTCTACCGCATCGGCTTCAATCCACTTCATCTGCGCATCTTTAAGGGCGAAAGGACCGGTCTATGACCATCATTCTGCATCCAGGCTCGGTTCCGCTTGAGTATCTCGAGACCATCTATTGGAGCGGCGAACCTGCCCGCCTGCATCCGTCGTTCGACGCAGGAATCGAGAAGGCGGCCAAGCGCATCGCCGAGATCGTCGCCGGCAATGCGCCTGTCTATGGCATCAACACCGGCTTCGGCAAACTGGCTTCGATCAAGATCGACAGCGCTGACGTCGCCACCCTGCAGCGCAACCTGATCCTGTCGCATTGCTGCGGCGTCGGCCAGCCGCTCGCCGAAAACATCGTCCGCCTGATCCTGTCGCTGAAGCTCGTTTCTCTCGGTCGCGGCGCCTCCGGCGTCAGGCTCGAACTGGTGCGGCTGATAGAGGCGATGCTCGACAAGGGCGTCATCCCGGTCATTCCGGAAAAGGGCTCGGTCGGTGCGTCCGGCGACCTGGCACCGCTTGCCCACATGGCAGCCGTCATGATGGGCCACGGCGAGGCATTCTTCGAAGGCGCCCGCATGTCCGGCGCACAGGCCCTTGCCAAGGCCGGGCTGACGCCGGTGGTGCTTGCCGCCAAGGAAGGCCTCGCGCTGATCAACGGCACTCAGACGTCGACCGCACTCGCGCTCGCTGGCCTCTTCCGCACCCACCGCGCCGCCCAGGCAGCGCTCATCACCGGCGCAATGTCGACCGATGCAGCGATGGGTTCGTCTGCGCCCTTCCATCCGGACATTCACACACTTCGCGGCCATCAGGGCCAGATCGACACCGCCGCCGCCCTTCGCGCGCTTCTCTCAGGTTCCGCCATTCGCGAAAGCCATATCGAGGGCGACGAGCGGGTGCAGGATCCCTATTGCATTCGCTGCCAGCCGCAGGTGGACGGCGCCTGCCTCGACCTGTTGCGCTCGGTCGCGCGCGTGCTCGAAATCGAAGCGAATGCCGTTACCGACAACCCGCTTGTCCTTTCCGACAATTCCGTCGTCTCCGGCGGCAACTTCCACGCAGAACCGGTAGCGTTTGCCGCCGACCAGATCGCGCTCGCGGTTTGCGAGATCGGCGCGATCTCCCAGCGGCGCATTGCCCTTCTTGTCGACCCGGCCTTGTCCTACGGACTGCCGGCCTTTCTCGCCAAGAAGCCTGGCCTCAACTCCGGCCTGATGATCGCCGAGGTGACGTCGGCGGCGTTGATGTCGGAAAACAAGCAACTTTCGCACCCGGCCTCGGTCGACTCCACGCCGACATCGGCCAATCAGGAAGACCATGTTTCCATGGCCTGCCATGGCGCCCGCCGGCTGCTGCAGATGACCGACAACCTGTTTTCGATCATCGGCATCGAGGCGCTGACCGCCGTGCAGGGCGTCGAATTCCGTGCGCCGTTGACAACGAGCCCCGAACTTCAAAAAGCCGCCGCAGCCCTACGTGCAGTTTCGCCGACGATCGAAGAGGACCGCTATCTCGCCGACGATCTGCAGGCGGCCGGCGAGCTGATCGCATCCGGCACCCTGAATGCCGCGATTTCTGCCGGCATTCTGCCAAAACTGGAGGCTTGAGATGAGCGTCTTCGAAGTCCGCCAGGGCACCTCGCCCGTCATCCTCGGCTTTCCGCACACCGGCACGGATGTGCCGGCTGAAATATGGGACCGTCTCAACGATACCGGTCGCCTGCTCGCAGACACCGATTGGCACATTCACAAGCTCTATGAAGGCCTGTTGCCTGATGTTACCGTCGTGCGCGCCACCTTCCACCGCTACGTAATCGACGCCAACCGCGACCCGGAAAACGTCAGCCTTTATCCCGGGCAGAACACCACCGGGCTTATCCCGGAGACCGATTTCGACGGGTTGCCGATCTGGAAGGATGGCGAGGCCCCGACGGAGGCCGACACGGCATCGCGCCTGCGCCAATTCCATGCGCCTTATCACGCCGCATTTCTGGCCGAGATCGAGCGGGTCAAGGCCATCCACGGCATCGCCATCGTCTACGACTGCCATTCCATCCGCTCGCATATCCCGTTCCTGTTCGACGGCAAGCTGCCGGACCTGAACATCGGCACGGACATGGGCCGCACCTGCGCGCCTGCTATCGAGAAGGCCGCCGTCGATATCGCCGCTTCGGCCGATGGTTACACGAGCATTCTCAACGGCCGCTTCAAGGGCGGCTGGACGACCCGGCATTACGGGCGCCCGGAAACCGGCGTGCACGCCATCCAGATGGAACTGGCGCAATCGACCCATCTTGCCACCGAGGAGCCGCCTTTCGTGCTCGACGCCAGCAAGGAGGAACGCCTGCGCGCGCCCCTTCGGGCCATTCTTCAAAGCATCGAGAATACCGCATTCGACCTTAAAACGCTGACAGGGAGCGAGGCATGACCATGAACAATCCGCGCCACAATATTCGCGACGTGCGCGCCCCACAGGGAACCACGCTCAACGCCAAGAGCTGGATGACCGAAGCGCCGCTGCGCATGCTGATGAACAACCTCGACCCGAACGTGGCAGAAAACCCGCACGAGCTGGTCGTCTATGGCGGTATCGGCCGCGCCGCCCGCACCTGGGCCGACTTCGACAAGATCGTCGAAACCCTGAAGGACCTCAACGAAGACGAGACCCTGCTCGTCCAGTCCGGCAAGCCGGTCGGCGTCTTCCGCACCCACAAGGATGCGCCGCGCGTCCTGATCGCCAACTCCAACCTGGTGCCGCATTGGGCAACCTGGGACCACTTCAACGAGCTGGATAAAAAGGGTCTGGCGATGTACGGCCAGATGACGGCCGGCTCGTGGATCTACATCGGCACGCAGGGCATCGTTCAGGGCACCTACGAAACCTTCGTCGAGGCCGGCCGCCAGCATTACGGTGGCAGCCTCAAAGGCAAGTGGGTGCTGACAGGTGGTCTGGGCGGCATGGGCGGCGCACAGCCGCTGGCAGCCGTCATGGCCGGTGCATCCTGCCTCGCCGTCGAGTGCAACCCGGACTCGATCGACTTCCGCCTTCGCACCCGCTACGTCGATGAAAAGGCGGAAACGCTCGACGAGGCGATGGAGATGATCGCTCGCTGGACGAAAAACGGCGAAGCCAAGTCCGTCGGCCTGCTCGGCAACACCGCCGAAATCCTGCCGGAAATGGTTCGCCGCGGCATCCGCCCGGATATGGTCACCGACCAGACCTCCGCGCATGATCCGGTCAACGGCTACCTGCCCAAGGGCTGGACCATGGCCGAGTGGAAGGCCAAGCGCGAGAGCGACCCGAAGGCTGTCGAAAAGGCTGCGCGCGCCTCGATGCGTGAACATGTGGAAGCCATGATCGCCTTCCAGGACATGGGCATCCCGACCTTCGACTACGGCAACAACATCCGCCAGGTCGCCAAGGAAGAGGGCCTCGAAAACGCCTTCGCCTTCCCCGGCTTCGTGCCGGCCTATATTCGCCCGCTCTTTTGCCGCGGCATCGGCCCGTTCCGTTGGGCCGCACTCTCCGGCGATCCGGAAGACATCTACAAGACCGATGTCAAGGTCAAGGAACTGACCCCCGGCAACACCCACCTGCACAATTGGCTCGACATGGCGCGCGAGCGCATCTCGTTCCAGGGACTGCCAGCACGCATCTGCTGGGTCGGTCTCGGTGATCGCCATCGGCTCGGCCTCGCCTTCAACGAAATGGTCAGAAACGGCGAGCTCAAGGCTCCTGTTGTCATCGGCCGCGATCACCTCGACTCCGGCTCGGTCGCCTCGCCGAACCGCGAAACGGAAGCGATGAAGGACGGCTCGGACGCCGTCTCCGACTGGCCGCTGCTCAACGCCCTCTTGAACACTGCGTCCGGCGCCACCTGGGTGTCGCTGCACCATGGCGGCGGCGTCGGCATGGGCTTCTCGCAGCATTCGGGCGTCGTCATCTGCGCCGATGGCACTGATGATGCCGCCAAGCGACTTGAGCGTGTACTCTGGAACGACCCGGCCACCGGCGTCATGCGCCACGCCGATGCCGGCTACGACATCGCGCTCGACTGCGCCAAGGACAAGGGCCTGCGCCTGCCGGGC
Organism: Ensifer sp. Root31; assembly: GCF_001424825.1. Lineage (NCBI taxonomy): Bacteria > Pseudomonadati > Pseudomonadota > Alphaproteobacteria > Hyphomicrobiales > Rhizobiaceae > Ensifer > Ensifer sp. Root31. The sequence continues at coordinate 62,536 of NZ_LMCO01000065.1, forward strand.
ATCCTCGGCAACTGACGAAGATTTAGGGGCGCCGGTCTGGCGCCCCTACCCCTGGTTCTTACGGGGTGGTCGCTTTCCGATTGCCGCCTTCGAGCAAGAGCAGTAGTCCAAGGCCCGCCAATCCGCCAAGACCTCCAAGAAGTGCTGTTCCCGAATAGTCGCTGATGCGGGTGCCGAGTGCAAAGAGCGCCGCGCAAAGGCCGCCGCTCATGAAGATGTTGACCGAGATCAGCGAGCTTCCGAGCCCCGGCCGGTCGGCAATCAATTCCTGCAGGTAGGTGATGGGGATCGTGATCAGCGCGGCAGCGCCGAAGGCGCTGATCAGCGTCAGCGCATAGATGTGCCACGGCGCCGACGACAGTCCGAGCAGGACCATGTAGCCGATATAGATGACCGTCCCGAGCGCCAGTGCCTTCGCCGGCAGCAGGCTCACCTGGATGCGCGCCCAGACGAAGATGAAGACCACCTCTAGAAAAGCGACAACGCCGGCGATGATGCCGATATCCGTGACGCTACCACCGACGGCATTGGTCATGATCAGCGGCAGGACGGCCGCGTTGATATGCAATGTCGAGGTGATCATTGCCACCGCGACCACGCGCGCGAAGATGCGCGGCGCAAGGATCTCGCCGAAGGATGTCCAATAGGAAAGGCGCTTGCCCAGGCCCGGATCGACGCCGCCCTCGTTCGGCAAGGAGAAGAAGACCAGAAGCAGGTTGGCCGAGCATCCGAGGCTGGCGAGCAGATAGGCGGGCAGCATGCTGTCGCCACCGGCAAGCGCAAAGCCCACCAGCCCGGGCACCAATACCCAGGCAAGCGAAATCGCCGCGCGCGCGCCGGTCGTCAGAGCGCCGGCGTCCTGCCCACTCATGCGCCGCGCGACGCTGCGCACATTGGCAAAGAGCAACGTGTAGACTGCGCCATAGATCGGCAGGAACAGAAGCACGCTGACGAGAAAGCTCGATTGATAGGGCAGGACATAGACAATGCCGTAGCCGACCACGCCGAACAGGATCGCGGTCGACATCAGCACGCGATAATTGCCGATCCGATCGGCAAGGATGCCGATGGAAACGCTGACGATGACGTTCACCGTCGCGGCGGCCAGAATCAGCAGTGAATAGAGCCCGTCACTCAGGCCCAGTTCGTTGATGCCGACCACGGATTGATAAGGTGAGGTTGCCGCCCCGGCGAAGCCGAAGAGAAAGATCGCCAGCATGCTGACCCGAATCGACGGGTTGCGCATGGCGCTGAAAAGCGAGGAAGTCATGATGATGCACGTCCACGAAGGAGGCGATTTCAAAAGGGGAGCTTGGCGCCGGCGGGTCGCACCGGCGGTTGCATTGCGGGAAGCTGCTTACACCGATTCCGACCAGCGCGCCGAGAGATTCGCCTTGGGCATAAAGTCGAATTCCTGATCGAAGGGAAATGCGGGACGAGAGCGGTGCAGGCTTGCCAGATGGGGGATGTCCTGGTTGACGACACCATCGGTCAACGCCATCAGGTTGGGGTTGGCAATCGGCGCGAGTTCCGGCGAGAGATAGCCTGACTTGACCACGAGCAACCGGACATTGCTCGGGTCGAGGCCGAGGCGGGTGAAGTCGGCGATATCGTGATAGGGTCGACGTCGCGCCGAAAGCACGACGTCGATCGCCCCAACGCGGACAACCGCCTGGCGCTCCTTTACAGGACCAGGATCATCGAGCCGTACGACTTCCACCAGCATCTCCGCGACGGGACTTGCCGGATCGAGGCTGCCGCCGATCTTCAGCATCAGGTTTTCGCCGACGCCGGCAGCAAAGCAGGCTTCCACGGCAGGACGATCGGCGATACCGGCGATGAGTGCGCCGCGCCACCCCCGCGCAAGCAGGGCCTTCAACACATCCGCCCTATCGCCGACACCGCCGCCGGTCGGGTTGTCGCCGGAATCGGCAAGGATGATGGGGGTTGTCGTCGCCTTTTCGGCGACATCGAGCATGGCGTCGAGCGGGCCCGTCACAGGACCGAAACGGAAATTGCGACGTTCCGCCCAGTATGCCGCCGCAATGTCGACGGCTGCCTGCTCTGCCGCGGCCCGATCGGTCGCGGTAATCACGGCACAAGCCGTTGCACGCGGCTCGTCGGCCCAGACATAGCCGACCATCAGGTTGGCATCGAGCACACCCGGCCGCGCGTCGATGTCGGGCAGTTGCCGGTAGAGGCCCCTGGCCGGCTCGTCCTCGGTAGAGGTGCATTCCCCCGGCAGCAACACGGGGATCTTTGCCCACGCAACACCCGGGCGCGTCCCGCTGCGTAGCGCCTCAATGAGCATCGCCCAGGCGCGGATCATCGTTTCACGCGTGTCGATGTGCGGCGCGGTCCGATAGCCCGCGAAGATGTCGATCTGGTCGATGATACGCTGGCTGACATTGCCGTGCAGATCGTAGCTGGTGGCGATCGGGCAGTCCGGCCCGACGACAGATCTCGCGGCAGAGATCCAGTCCCCCTCAGCATCCTCCATGCCGTCGACCTTGATCGCCCCATGCATGGCGAGATAGAGCCCGTTGATCGGCAGGGCCTGTTGCAGCCGGTCGAGAAACTCCGCCTTGAAGGCGTCGTAGGTCGGTCGGGACACCGGCCCACCGGGCACGGCGCGCGCGTGCAGGAGCGGCAGATGCTCGATGCCTTCAGCGTCGAGAAAATCGAAATACTCCGCCTGGAGCAGATCCGCCCCGCGCAGCACCCGAAAATCCTCGACCGCCATCAGCACCGGCGAATAGGTGCTGCACTCCGTATGGATACCGCCGACGGCAATGCGCATGGAAGCTCCTGTCACAGTTTCGGGCTCAAGGGAGCGATCGCAGCAAAGCGCTGCCAGTCCTTGGCGGATTTCGGGGTCCATGCGGCTTCGGCGATGGCGCACAGCCTGGGGAAGACGAGCCGATTGAAGTAGCCGCGCGACAGGAAATGCTCCGACCAGATGCAGGCCTGAACGCCCTTCATGCGCGCTTTCAGCTCATCCGGAAATTCGCCTTCGGCCTCGTAGCCATAGGTATGGGCCGACGTTGCCGTCCCGGCCCAGCTGGCGCCCGGTTCCTGCCAGGCGTCGGCCTGCGCCATGTCGAGATAATAGGCCTGACCGGGCGTCATCACCACGTCATAGCCTTCCCGCGCAAGCTCGATGCCGACCTCCGGCCGCTCCCACGCCATCAGCAACGTGCCTTCGGTCTCGACGCCGCCGCCATGGGCGACCTCGTTCCACCCGGCAAGCTTGCGGCCGCGGACGGTCAGCATCTGCTTGACCTTCTTCAGGAAGAAGGATTGCAACGCAAAGGTGCCGGAAAGACCCTCTTTCTCCATCAGCTTCTTCGCCAGCGGCGAGGCAAGCCAGGAACCGTTGGCAACCTCGTCGCCGCCGATATGGATGTACTGACTCGGGAACAACTCGACCATTTCGTCGAGCACTTTCTCGAGGAAGTCATAGGTAAAGGCGATCGCCGGATTGAGCGCATTGTTCGGGTAGCCCTGAACGGAATGATAGCTTTCCGGCGCTTCTTGGCCATCGGTCAGGTCAGGCAGGGCGACAAGCGTGGCGGTGCTATGGCCGGGAATGTCGATCTCCGGAACGATCTCGACGTGAAGCGCCGTCGCCTGGGCCACCAGGGCTTTCACATCCTCTTGGCTGTAGAACCCGCCGGCGGGTTCCGCACCGTTGCCGAGTTGCGGCAACAACGGTTCGTCCGGCCCGCGCAGCACGCCGATCGTCGTTAACGTTGGAAACGCCTTGATTTCAAGCCGCCAGGCCTCGTCATCCGTCAGATGCCAGTGGAAGATGTTGAGCTTGAACCAGGCGAGAATATCGATGAGGCGGGAAATGTCCGATGTCGGGTAGAATTGCCTGGATACGTCGAGATGACAACCGCGCCAGCCGTAACGCGGCGCATCGGAGATCGTGCCCTGCGCCGGAAAACGGAATTTTTCCGGATGCGTGCGCGCGCCGTTCAGCAGCTGCGCCAAGGTCGTCAGCGCGTATTGCCGGCCGGCAGCACCACCATAGGCAAGGCGGATCTCCTTGGTCGAGAAGGCCAATTCGTAGGCCTCGGCAGCAAGCGTCGCATTCTTCGAGAAGACAATTGCCCGCCCTTGACTGGAGGCAACCAGGCTGAATGGCGCATGCCCCGCCGAAAACAGACGATGAAAAAGCCCAAGCACGCTCGCGACCGCTGCCACGTCGTCGGGCGCCGTCATCGGCGCGGGGTAAAGCACGACGGGAAAGCTGTCGCCTGCCCAGGCGTCGATTTGCGCCGGCCATGGCTGCATCGAAAACGGCAGGTCGAGCTTGCCTTCGGGCAGTTGTGCTGGCGGAGGCTCGCTCATGGCATTTTCCAGGAGCAGATCGGAGACGGCGACCGGCACATGCTCGCCGCTCGAAAACGTCAGATAGGCTGACTTGGCACCATCAGTGCAGTGCTTCGCCTGTCGATGCAGGCCGCTCACCGTGAACGTCCAGCTTTCGCCGGGGCCAAGCGTCAGCCCGGCGGGTGGTGCGAATTCATGAAAATTGGCGTTGCGGCGCAGGAAAGTGGCGTTGTCGCAGGCCTCCGGCACGATTACGCGCGTGAGCGACGTGTACACCAGCCGGAAGCCCGTGAGCGGTGCGGCTGAGAAATTGAACAGCGTGAAGGTGAACCGGCCAAATGCGCCGCCGTCAGGCTGCCAGGACGCTTCGAGACGATAGGAAACGGGCGCCATGATCTTCCTCCCAGAAGTCTTTCGGTCAGTAGTGGCTAGATTGTGAGAAGGTTCGCGCCAGTTCAGCCTGGCCGGCGGTCAGACCGCAATCAACAGGCAGGCACACGCCCGAGATCGCAGCGGCGAGCGGCCCTGCGAGGAAATGTACGGCGTTGGCAACATCGTCAGGATTGACGATGCGCTGTAAGGGATACCAGCGGCGCGCTTCCTCAAAGACCTGCGGATTGGCGGCGGCACGCGCTTCCCATGCCTGCGTTCGCACGGTGCCCGGCGCAACGGCGTTGGAGCGAATGCCGAACTTGCCGTACTCCACGGCGATCAGGCGTGTCAGATGCAGCAGGCCGGCCTTAGCAACGCTGTAGGCGGGATGGCCGAAGACATTCATGCCGTTGACGGAGGCGATATTGATCACCGAGCCGCGGCTTTCCTTCAGCATGTCTTCCACCGCGCGAAAGCACAGGAAGGCAGCTTCAAGGTTCAGCGCATTGTCCATGCGCCAGATATCCGGCGTCGTATCATGCAGGCTGACGGCGCGTGCGGCGCCGGCATTGTTGACGAGCGTGCGCACCGTACCGTGCTCGCCGGCCGTCGCAGCCAATTTTCCGACGCTTGTCGCATCCGTCACATCGCACGGGACCGCAACGAAGCGCTTGCCGCCGCCGATCTCCAGCGCCGCTCTCTCGGCGGCACGGCTGTCGATGTCGGCAAGGAGGACGACATCATGATCCTCGCCAAGGCGCCTGGCGATTGCGCGGCCGATATCGCCGGCTGCACCGGTGACGATGGCGACGGACTGCGTCATGCGGAAACCTTTCGCGGCACGTCAGTCTCCCAGCAACTGGCGGTCATCACCGTCGCGGTGCGTCACCAGCTGCTGCTTGATGCGCCGAAGTGTGACCGTTGCCTGCGGCTGAACCCGGTAGGCAACGAGACTGGAGAGGATATCGAGCAGCGCCAGATAGGCGATGCGGGTGGAGGTCGGACGGTAGATGTTGTTGCCCTCGGGCAGGTCGACAGGAACCGTGATCGTCGCCGCGGCCGCGACCGGACTGTTGCTCTGGGTCAGGGCAATCGTCGGCACCTTGAGCTCGCGCGCCAGCGTGAAGGCGCGCACGAGTTCGGCGTTCCGGCCCGAGAAGGATGAGCCGATCAGAACGTCGCTTGGGCGAGCGGCGGCCGCCATCATCAGCTGCATGCTGTGGTCGGAACTGGCGGTAACACGCAGGCCGTAGCGAAAGAGCCGGTTCTGCAACTCGCTGGCTATCATCGAGGAATTGCCGCCCGAACCGAAGGCATAGATCATTTCGGCGGTTGCGATGCGCTCGACCGCCTGCTCGATCGCCGCGAGATCGAGCGAACGATGCAGGAGGAAAAGCGCGTTCTGCGCCTTGGTGATGATGTCCTGGGCGACGTCACCGGTCTCGCGGCTCTTCGGCTCCGGCTTCAGGTAGCGCATGCCGATATAGGCGGTGCGCGCCAATTGCACCTTGAAATCGGAGAAGCTGTCGCAACCGAGCCGCCGACAGAAGCGCGTGACCGTGGGAGGAGAGACATCGGCCTTGCCGGCCAGCTCGATGATCGATGCATTCACCGCGAACTCGAAGTCATTCAGAAGAATATCGGCGATGCGGTTCTCCGATTGCGAGAGCCGGCCCTTTTCTTCCTGAAGTGTCGCGAAAATATCCATCGGCTGCTGATGTCCTTAGGGTCTATCAGCCTTCCTTCGGCTTGTAGGCGATGCAGTCGATCTCGACCTTGCAATCAACCATCATCGCCGACTGGACGCAGGCCCTCGCCGGTGGATGCGCACCGAAATACTCCTGATAGATCTTGTTGAAAGTCCAGAAATCACGCGGATCGTCGAGCCAAACGCCGCAACGCACCACGTGCTCGGTACCGTATCCGGCCTCGTCCAGAATGGCCAGAAGATTGGCGATCGCCTTGTGCGTCTGAGGGATGATACCGCCCTCGATGATCTCGCCTTTTTCCATGGCGACCTGGCCGGAAACATGCAGCCAGCCGTCCGCTTCCACCGCGCGCGCAAAGGGTAATGGCTTACCGCCCGCACCGACTTGTTCAGTGCCATACCGTTTGATGGTCATGTGTGCCTTCGTGCAAATTATTTTCTTTGATCGTTGACAAGTGACCATAGAAAGCTGAATTTGACCAGAGAAAAACACCATTCATGAAAAGAATTTCAATCCAGGGCGAAAACATGCGGGATCCCTTCCTCAATCCGTTCCCCTCTTCCGACACCGCACGCCATAGCATCTGGGAGATGCTTGTTCCGCGCGATATCGACGCTTTTCTTTCGGCCGACTGGTCGATGGTGGCAGGTGACTTTGTCGAAGACGGCTTCATCGGCATCGATGGACGTCGCGAAACCAATCCCGACAATTGGCGCCTCACCTTTCCCTCGCTTTCGGCCTATCGCGATGAGTGGCTGCGCCAGGCGAAAGATTTCGCGGGCCTCTCCTTCGCGGAAGACACACGCACGGCGATCTTCACGACGACGACGCTTGAGGACATCGAGGTCAACGGCGACTTCGCGCTTGCGCGCAAGAAGTTCGACGGCGGGTTGAAGAAATCGGACGGCAGCTTCGACGTGATGAAATGGCAGACGGTCTATTATTGCCGCCTGCACGAGGGACGCTGGAAGATCTCCGGTTTCACCGGCTACCTGCCGAACCCGATGGGACCGGCCTAAAAAGCAAAAAGGCAACGGCATTGCGGATCTTCACAGCAGCGCTCGCAACGGAAACCAATACCTTCTCGCCCATCTGCATAGATCGCCGCGCCTTCGAGGCGTCGCTCTACGCGCCGCCGGGCGAGCATCCTGAGACGCCGACGCTCTGTACGGCGCCGATCACGGTCGGCCGCCGCATTGCCGCGGAAAAAGGCTGGACGCTGATCGAAGGCACCGCCACCTGGGCGGATCCTGCCGGCCTCGTCAACCGCCAGACCTATGAGAGCCTGCGCGATGAAATCCTCGACCAGTTGCGCGCCGCGCTTCCGGTCAATGCCGTCGTCATGGGACTGCACGGCGCGATGGTCGCTGCCGGCTACGAGGACACCGAGGGCGATCTTCTTTCTCGCATTCGCGAGATCGTTGGCCGTGATGTTCTCGTCTGCGCCGAGTTGGACCCGCACAGCCACTTGACCCAGAAGCGCGTTTCGGCGTCAGACTTCTTCGTCTACTTCAAGGAGTTCCCGCACACCGACTTCGTCGATCGTGCCGAGGATCTCTGGCGGATCGCCATCGACACGCTGGAAGGTCGCGTGACGCCTGTGATGTCAGTGTTCGACTGCCGCATGATCGACGTCTACCCAACTTCGCGCGAGCCAATGCGCTCCTTCGTCGACAAGCTGATGCGTATCGAAGCGGAGGACGCCGATGTCCTGTCGCTTTCGATGGTGCACGGCTTCATGGCGGGCGATGTTCCGGAAATGGGCACGAAGGTGCTCGCCGTGACCAACGGCAAACCGGAGAAAGGCGAGGCGCTCGCACGGGAACTCGGGCTCGAACTCTTTTCGAAACGCGGAACCTTCATCATGCCGCAGATCGACGAGAAGCAAGCTGTCGCCGAGGCGAAGGCTGCGACCGAAGGCCCGGTCGTCATCGCCGATGTCTGGGACAACCCGGGCGGCGGAACCGCGGGCGACGCGACGGTGCTGCTCGAGGAACTGCTGGCACAGGGTGTCACCAATGCCGCCGTCGGAACGATCTGGGATCCGATGGCCGTGCAGATCTGCATGGCCGCCGGCGAAGGCGCCGAAATCCCGTTGCGCTTCGGCGCCAAGTCGGCTCCGGGAACCGGCAATCCTGTCGATGGCATCGTCAAGGTGGTCAAGCTGGTCCGCGACGCCGAGATGCGGTTCGGCGAGAGTTTTGCCCCCTTCGGCGATGCAGCCCTCATTTCCTATCGCGGCATCGATATCATCCTGAATTCGACGCGGGCGCAAAGCTTCGATCCGAGCCTCTTCTCGGTGATGGGCCTCGACCCGCAGTCAAAGAGCATTCTGGTCATCAAATCGACCAACCACTTCTACGCTTCGTTCTCCAAGATCGCCGCGCAGATCCTATATTGCTCGGCCGGCACCCCCTACCCGAACAACCCCGCCAAGACCGCCTATCTGCGCGCACCCAGGAATATCTGGCCGAAGGTCGCCGATCCGCATGGTCTCGAAAAGGGAGCGGCGTGAACCAAGGCAGTTTATGCGGCGGCCGCGATCGAGGCGGATAGTCAGCAGATCGGCCTTCTGATCTGGCCTATTCTCATCACCAATAACGAAAACGGCCGCTGTCCTGGTCATGGACAGCGGCCGTTCTTGTCCTAGTCTAGCTACGCTCCGCTCAGGCCGCCGCCGGGTCGAGCAAGCCCATGTCGATATCGGTGAGTTCGACACGCCGCTCGAGCGCGATGCCCGCCTCGTCGAACAGATGGCAGTCGGCGGCACGTATGCCGGTCAACACCTGTTCCTCCGGGCGGATTGCCACCGTGCCCGGCAGCATCGCGCAATAGTTCTCCCCTTCACCGCTGATGGCGGCATAGGCAACGGTATGGGCGCCCAGGCGCTCGATCACCGTTGGCGTGACTGTCAGCGACAGGTCTCCGGCGCCGAGCAAAATGTGCTCGGGCCGGACGCCCAGCGTCAATGTCCGCCCAACCAGGCCATCGTGCGGCCTGACCGGGACGACAACCGTCTTCCCCTTGTAATCGACCTCTACGCCGGCATCGCTGACGCCTTTGCAGGTGACCGGCAGGAAGTTCATCTTCGGGTTGCCGATGAAACCGGCGACGAAAATGTTGGCTGGCTTATGGTAGAGCTCGAGCGGTGCGCCTGTCTGGGCGATTTCACCGGCATTGAGCACGACGATCCGGTCCGCCATCGTCATCGCTTCGACCTGGTCGTGCGTGACGTAGATCATCGTGGCCCGCAATTGCCGATGCAGCTTCGCCAATTCAATGCGCATGTCGGCGCGCAGCGCCGCATCGAGGTTAGAGAGCGGCTCGTCGAACAGAAAGATCTTCGGTTCGCGCACGATCGCCCGGCCGATGGCCACCCGTTGGCGCTGGCCGCCGGAGAGCATTCCCGGTTTTTGCTGTAGCCGCTGGTCCAGATGGAGAATGCGCGCTGCATGCTCCACCTTGGCCTTCAGTTTCTCTTCCGGCATGTTTTCCACGCGAAGCGGAAAGGCAATGTTCTCGAAGACAGACATGTGCGGGTAGAGCGCATAGGATTGGAACACCATCGCGATCCCGCGCTTGACCGGCGGCAGGTCGTTGACGCGTTTGCCATCGATCACGATGTCCCCCGAGCTGGTCTCATCGAGACCGGCTATCATCCTGAGCAATGTCGACTTGCCGCAGCCGGAGGGTCCGACGAAAACGACGAACTCACCGTTCCTGACTTCGAGCTGGATACCTTTCAGCACCTCGAATGTCCCGTAGAATTTCTGAACCGTATTGAGATTGAGCTGTCCCAAGAAACTGTCTCCGGCCACCGGCGAGAAGCGGCACGTTCGTAAGCGGATTGGCCTGGGCCGCGGACCAAAGATCCGCGGCCCGGTGATTTTACTTGTACTCTTCGAGGTCGGCGGCCGCCTTCTTCAAGGCGTCGGCCGGTTCGGCCTTGCCGGTCACCACCGACTGGACCATTGCGATGATGACGTTCTGGAAGCCCTTGTAGTCGGTAAAGAGCGGCTCCGGACCACCGAACGCGATGCCGTCGATGAACGGCTGCCAATAGGGGTCCTTCTTGACGAATTCGTCAACCATCGGCGACGGACGCAACGGCGTCAGGCCGGCCGCGCCTTGCAACTCATACTCACCTTGCGGACCGGGCGAGGTGATGAATTTGGCGAATTCGGTCGCCTTCTCTTCGACACCGGAGCCCTTGAAGATCGCCAGGCTGTCGGTAATCAGCAGCGTCCCCTCGCCCTTGGCCGATGGGCCGAGCGGCAGCGGCGCAACGCCCCAGTTGACCTTGGTGTCCTTCAGGCGCACGGCGGCACCAGACCCGCCCTGGATCATGCCGACCTTGCCGTCGAGGAAGATCGCGCGAACCTCGTTCTGTTCGTAGGCGGTCGCCCCTTCGACGGAATAGGGAGTGATGTCCTTGTAGGCCTGGAGCGCGGCGAGAACCTCCGGGCTGTCGATGACGATCTTGTCGCCATCGATCACCTTGCCGTTGTTGGTGTACACCCAGTGCATGAACTGGTGCATCGTGTTGTCGAAGGTCTTGGCCGGAAGGCCGTAACCGGCGATACCCGTCTTTTCCTTGATCGCCTTGGCGAACTCGATCTCTTCGGCCCAGGTCTTCGGCGGCTTCTCAGGATCAAGGCCGGCCTGCTTGAACAGGTCCTTGTTCCAATAGAGCGCCTTGGTCGAGAACGCGATCGGAACGCCCCACTGGTTGTCGTCGAAGGTCACCGTGTCGACGATGTTGGGGTAATAGCTCTTCTTTTCCTCGTCCGTCATCGGCACGGGAACGATGAGATCGTTCTGGGCGAACTCCTTCAGCGTGCGCGAGCCGACATAGGCCATGGCGACCGGCGTGCCGGCAGCGGCAAGCGTCGTTGCCTTATCCTGGCACTGGGCCCAGCCGACAACTTCCGGCGTGACTTTCCAGCCTGGATTCTTTTCTTCCCACTGCTTGATGTATTTGGCGTGAACCGCATCCATGGTGTCGCCGCAGTAGATCCAGCTAATCTCCTGGTCGGCCGCCTGGGCGGTGACTGCGCCAAGCGCGGTCGAACCGAGCAGGGCGAGCGCGAGTACCCCTGTCTTGAATTGAATTGACACGTTGCAAGCTCCCGTTCTCTGGTGGTTGGTTGGTCTTATTGTTTCACCGCGCCTGCGGTCAGCCCGCTGACGAGATACCGTTGTAGGAGGAAGATCACGACGACCGCCGGCGCGATGCCGACGAAACTCGCCGCCATGAGCTCGTTCCAGATCACCTCTTGGCGACCGAAATAGGCGAAGAGCCCGACCGGTAGCGGCATGTATTCGCTCTTGGAGTTGAAGGTCAGGGCATAAATGAACTGCTGGGCATAGGCGCCGATGAAGGTGGTGATCGCCACCACGGTGATGCCCGGCATGGCGATCGGCAGGATCACGCGGCGCAGCGTATAGAAATGGCTCGCGCCATCGACGAAAGCGGCCTCGTCGAGCTCACGCGGAATGCGCATCATGTAAGTGCGCAACAGCCAGATCGCCGACGGGATAAGGAAGGCGACACCCGGCATGATCATGGCGAGATAGGTGTTGAGCACGCCGAAGCTGCGCATCAGCCGGAAAAGCGGAATGAGCAGCACGGCGCCGGAGAACATGTTGACTGCGAGAAAGGCGCCGAGCAGCGCGCCGCTGCCGCGGAATTTGAAGCGGGCAAAGGCATAGGCCGCCGGAATGACCAGTATCAGCACGATGGCTGTGACGATGGTGGAGATGAAGAAGGAATTGAAGATGTACCGAGCGAAACCGGGCACGCTGTCCCACATGGTCCGATAGGCGGCGAATGATCCGTTTTCCGGCCAGAACTTGTAGGGGGAGGAAAAGAGCAGACCCAGCGGCTTCAGCGAAACGAGGAACCCCTCGACGAATGGCGCCAGAATGAAGGCCAGGAAAACAAAGATCCCGGCATAGATGGCGACGAGTTCGTACCAGCGATATCGGTTGATCAAGGCAGGCTGGCTCATTTCTGTTCTCCCGAGGACAGGCGGCTGGTGACCCGGAAATAGGCAAAGCAGAAGATCGACAGGAAGATGCAGATCAGCACCGCGCGTGCCGCACCCTCGCCGTATTTCTTCGACCCTATGGCGGTGCGGTAGGTATCGATGATCATCGTTGTAGTTTCGCCGTTCGGACCACCCTGCGTGAGGATCCAGATGATATCGAAGGAGTTGAAGGTCGCGATCAGCGACAACATCGACATCGTGATCAGCGACGGCACCAGCAGCGGCAGCGTGATGCGCCGGAATCGATAGAAGCGCCCTGCTCCATCCGTCCAGGCCGCCTCATACAGATCCTGCGGGATCGCCTGCATCGCAGCCAGCATGTAGAGCGTGACCAGCGGCACGCCGATCCACACGTCGGTAACGATTGTCGCCCAGAAGGCCGTCTCGCCGCGTGCGAGGAAAGCGATCGGTCCGTCGATGAGACCCCAGTTCTGCAGCACGCCGGAAATCATGCCGAACTGGCCGTTGTACATCCAGCCCCACATGAAGATGCCGATGGCCATCGGGACGATCCACGGCGGCATGGTGAGCAGCCGGAAAAGCGCGCGGCCGGGCACGGCTGCGTTCAGCATGGTCGCGCCGAAGACACCGATGATCATTTTGATCGAGACCGAGAAGAAGGTCCAAATGAAGGTGCGGAAGATGACCTCGGCGAAGGTCTCGTTGAAGATCTTGTCATAGTTGGCCCAGCCGACCCATTTCGTCGTCTTCTTCAGCGACGCGTCGGTGAACGACAGGATGAAGGTGTCGACAAGGGGATAGGCGACGATGACCGTGACGTAGAGCACGGCTGGTAGGAGCAGGATCCAGGCGAAGATGATCGTGCTGCGTTGAACACTCATCCCGCTTCTCCCCTCAAGCCGCGCGCGAGTGCAAGGCTTCGTCGAACCGATCCCAGATCGGCCTGAGATCGATCACGGTCCGCTTGCGCCGGGCCTCGTCCATCGACAAGGCGAGGATACCGGCTTCGAGCGCATCGATCGTCGAGACCGGCAGCGGCCGGCCGTCACGCACATGGCCGATGATGTCGGTCGCCATCTGCTCATCGGCGCCGTAGTGCTGCGACAGCTCGGTGGCCGCGTACTTGTTCTCGACCACCTTCTTGCCGCTCAGCATCTCGTGCACGTCAAAATAGCCGCGGATAAAATCCCCCTCGGCCATGCCCCGCGATCCCATGATGCAGAAGCGTCGGAACTGGTCCGGCACATTGAGATTGGTGTGGAAGTTCATGCCGACGCCATTGGCATATTCGACGATGGCGACCTGATAGTCGATGATGTCGCCGTCGCTGTCGAACACCTTGTCGGATCCCATCCAGCCGCTCGGCTTGCGATGGAAAAGCTCGAGATCGTTGATGCCCTCGCGTGCGGGGTCGTTTGCGGGAATGAAGCTCTTGCGGCCGCCGAAGCTGGCGACACGTTCGGGACGCGCGCCGACGACGCCGTTGTAAAGATCGAGGTCATGGCAGCATTTTTCCAGCATGAAGCTGCCGGAATAGCGCTCGTAGCGGCGCCAGTCGCGCATGAAGAAGGCACCGTGATAGGGTTCGATATGTTCGGATGCCTCGATCGAGACGACCTGGCCGAGCTTTCCTTCGGCAAGGGCCGCACGCAGGTCGCGATACATCGGCGCGTAGCGCAGCACGAGGCCGACCATCAGCCGCTCATGACCGAATTTCGCCATCAACTGCGCAAGCTCCAGGCTTTCCTGGACCGTCGTCACGATCGGCTTTTCGCTGAAGACTTTGAGGCCGGCCTCGAGCCCGATCCGGATATGATCGAGATGCATGTGGTTGGGCGAACCGATCATCAGCAGGTCGAGCTTTTCATTGGCGATTAGCTCTTCAGGCGTCGCATAGGCCGTGCCGGCGGAGATGCCTTTTTCGGTCAGGCCCGGCAGTCCGGCCGGATTCGGATCGACGTATCCCGCGATCTCGAAGTTCTCATCCATGGCTTTGAAAACGTAGCCCAGATATCCCAGACGGAATCCGAGTCCGATTATCCCGACTTTCATGCGCGCACTGTTCCCTTGCCTTATGGCGTAATTTATTTTCGCAGACTGGGACAGTTTTTTCAGGTCGTCAACCTAAATCCGCGTATTTTGTAAAATTGTGAAATTCATTTTCATAAAGGTCGGAAACACCGGAAATATGGGCAATTGCCAACACAACCGAAAAGGGAAGTGACCCATTAACGCTACAACAGGGGGAAAGCGGTCCAGACCAATGCGGCTTCGCCATGTGAGGCGTCTCGTTCGCGCCAGAACGCATCGTTGACGAAACTACCGTCCCATTCGAGAACTGATGCTTCGTTCGGCTGCCTGCAAGGCGTCGTGGATCAACACCGCGAGCACCGCGACGATGAGGCCGCCCTGAACGACGAAGGCGAGATTGTTCGACTGGAGGCCGGCGATGATCACCTCGCCGAGCGTCCTTGCTGCGACCGTCGAGCCGATCGTCGCCGTCGCCAGACTGATCACCACGGAGAGCCGGATGCCGGCGAGGATGACCGGCATCGCCAGCGGCAGTTCGATTTTCATCAGCCGCTGGCGCCCGGTCATGCCGGTGCCCCGCGCCGCCTCCATGATCGAAGGCGGCAAGGTCGTAAGCCCAGTCAGAGCATTCTCGAAGATCGGCAGCAGGCCGTAGAGGAAGAGCGCAATCAGCGTCGGCTTCTCGCCGAAGCCGAAGATCGGCACGGCGAGCGCCAGCACCGCAACCGGCGGAAACGTCTGGCCGATGTTCACAAGGCTGCGCGAAAGCGGCAGGAATTCTGCTCCGGAAGTGCGTGTCACCAGGATCGCCAGAGCCAGCGCGACCACCGTCGCGCCAGCCGTTGCAATCGCGACAGTGCGCAGATGCAGAAACGTCAGTTGCAGCAGGCTGCCCTGGTTATAGATGGCCGGCGCATTCTCCTGCACAAGCGGTCGCAACAGCGGCTCGAACCACTGCGGCTGGACCAGAAACGCGATCAGAAGGGCTAGAGCAAGCAGCCGGAACAGGTTGGGAAGACGCAGCATCACGATGGCCCCGCGGCACGCTGCGCCAAGCTTTCAAGACTGACCTTGCCGATGAGGACACCATCGGGGCCGACGACGGGAAGAGCCTTGCGGCCGGACCAGAGAAGCGTCGACAGGGCCTCGCGTTGACTGGCAGCGCTTGAGATCGCCTCTCCCTCAGCGGTACCCGGTTCAACGGCTGATGACACCGGCTCGATCGCCAGCAGGCGAAACGGGCGCTCACCGGCCCCGATCAGGCTCTCGACGAAAGCGGTCGCCGGTTTGACGAGCATTTCGGCCGGCGTTGCGTATTGCACCACCTCGCCCTTGTCCATGACCGCAATCCGGTCGGCCAGATGGAAAGCCTCCTCCATGTCGTGCGTGACGAGGACAACAGTCGTTTCGAAATGTTTCTGGATCGCCAGCAGGTCGTCCTGGGCCTTGGCGCGAATGATCGGGTCGAGCGCGCCGAAGGGCTCGTCCATCAGCAGCACCTTCGGCTCTGCCGCAAGCGCGCGGGCAACGCCGACGCGCTGCTGCTGGCCGCCGGAGAGTTCGTGCGGATAGCGCGGGCCGAACGCCGCGGGGTCGAGCTGAAAAAGCGTCAGCAGCTCGGCGACCTTCGCGTCTATGCGGGCGCGATCCCAGCCGAGCAGCGTCGGCACGGTGGCGATGTTCTGAGCGACCGTGCGATGTGGAAACAACCCGTGCCCCTGGATCGCATAGCCGATCCGGCGACGCAGCTCGTAGCCCGGCAACGAGCGGTTATCCTCGCCATCGAGCCTGATCGTGCCCGATGTCGGTTCGACCAGACGATTGATCATCCTAAGCAGCGTCGTCTTGCCGGAACCGGACGTGCCGACGATAACGGTAACCGTGCGCGGCGCGATCGTCAGGCGGACATCCCTGACGACAGTGGTTTCGCCATAGCGCTTGGTAATGCCTTCGATCTCGATCATGCGCTTTGCACCTGGTTGCGGTTCGGAGTAGCCGCCTCGATCACGGCGTCGAGGACGATTGCGGCCGTGAAGGCAAGGATAACGGTCGGCACTGCCCCGAGCAGCACCAGATCCATCGCCGTCTGCCCCACCCCCTGGAAGACGAAGACGCCGAAACCGCCGCCGCCGATCAGCGCCGCGATCGTCGCCAACCCGATGTTCTGAACGAGCACGATGCGAATGCCGGTGAGAACGACCGGAAAAGCCAGCGGAAACTCGATACCGGCAAGGCGTTGGAAGTCGGTCATGCCGATGCCGCGTGCCGCGTCGTTGGCTTCTCGCGGCACGCCGGCAAGCCCCACCACTGTATTGGCGACGACAGGCAGCAGCGAATAGAGGAAAAGGGCAACGAATGCCGGTGCCGCCCCGATCCCACGGATGCCGATGGCGGCAGCACCCGGAACATGGATCGCAATCCAGCCAAGCGGCGCTATCAGAATGCCGAAAAGTGCAATCGACGGGATCGTCTGGATCGCATTCAGGACACCCAAAAGGCCATCGCGCAGGCGCGTGACACGATGGCAGAGAACGCCGAGCGGAATGCCGACAATGGTGGCGGCGGCAAGCGAACCCAAGGCGAGCATCACATGCTTGCCTGCCTCGGCCCAGAAGGTGTCGGCGCGGCTGGCATATTCTTTCAGAAGCGACAGACCGTCCCAGGTGCCGGACCACAGGAGCGCGGCAATAAAACCAAGGACGGCGGCAAGGAACAGCACTCGCACCAGCGGGGATGGACGCATCCGGGTCAATGCGTCGGCCGCTAGAAGACCGAGCGCAAACAAAAGAATCCAGAACCCTGATGCTGGCGAAACGCGGGCGTAGGTATTTTCAGGCGGCGTCAGGTGGCCGGCTGCAGCACCGATACCGAGCGCCAATGCCGCGATCGTCGAAAAGGCGATGGCAAGGCGTAGCGGGCTTGGCGTTTTCAGGAGGGCGACAACCGCCGTGGCGATCACGAGGATAAGGATGATGGCAGCCCACGCCGGAGGCAACGCCTCGCCGAGCGATCTCGCCTCGCCGGCGACGATGCGGTTGGCACGAAAAGTCGCAAAGGGCGCCAGCAAGGCGCCGTAGGCGGTAAGCACGGCAATGATCACGCCAAGCTTGTCCACGCGGAGCTGCATCAGATCCCTTTTTCTCGCCCGGCTTCCGCTCGACGGACCTTGGTCGTTCTACGCCTAGAAAACAAAACGCTGGTCGGATGCGTGCATCCGACCAGCGTCGCGCATTTGCGTCAACCTATTTCAGAAAGCCGTTCTTCTTCAGGAAGTCTTCGGCAACCGTCTTGGCCGGTTCACCACCGACTTGGACGCGGCCATTCAACTCCTGCAGTGTCACCAGATCGAGTTTCTCGAAGACCGGCTTCAGCAGGGACTCGATCTGAGGATTTTCCTTCAGCACTGCCTCGCGAATGATCGGAGCCGGCTGGTAGATCGGCTGGACTGCCTTGTCGTCTTCCAACACCACGAGGCCGGAGGGGGCGATGCCGCCATCGGTGCCGTAGACCATCGCGGCATTGGCACCATTCGTCTGGTTAGCAGCCGCAGCGATTGTCGCTGCCGTATCGCCACCCGAAAGCGTGATCAGCTGCTCCGGCTTCAACGTGAAGGCGTAGGTCGTCTGGAATGCGGGAAGCGCTGCTGCCGAGTTGACGAATTCGGACGATGCGGCGAGCACGATGTTTCCGCCGCCGGCAACATACTTGCCGAAATCGGACAACGTCGCCAGCTTGTTGGCTTCAGCGACGTCCTTGCGCAGCCCGATTGCCCAGGTGTTGTTGGCCGGCGATGGCGTCAGCCAGACAATCTTGTTGGCGTCGTAGTCGAGCTTCTTGGCGGACTCGTAGGCCTTCGCCGCGTCCTTCCAGACCGGGTCATCGGCCTTCTCGAAGAAGAAGGCGGCATTGCCGGTGTACTCCGGGTAGATGTCGATCTCGCCGGCGGTGATCGCCTTGCGCACCACCGGTGTAGCACCGAGCTGTACGCGGTCTACAGTTTTGATATTATTGGCATTCAACACAGCAAGGATGATGTTGCCGAGCACACCGCCTTCTGTATCGATCTTGGAGGACACCACGACGTCGGCGTTGGCGGCGGCTGCAGTGAGTGTCAAGGCAAAGGCTGTCCCGATAAGCAGTTTGGTCAGGCGCATGGAGATCTCCCTCGAAATTCAGTCCCGCAGTTTGATCACGGAATATTCGCGTCGTCCGGGCAAGCCATTCCATATATGTCAGTCTTCGACGAAAAATAGAGCTGCACGCAGGAAGTGCGGCGCGCGAAAAATTCCAACATCAAGTAACGCGATCGAAAGCATCAACTACCGCATGGGGCAGCGTAGGATTGGACGTTGCAATCAACAGCGTTGTCGGTCACTCTGATTGAGGCCCGCCGGAAACATCCGCTTTCACTCTTGGTTGCGATGCCGCTCGATCCGAACCGCTTGGGGGCTGGCGGCGCGGGTTCGCCCGGCGAACGTTCGGGGAATTGATGTCGATCTATCTTCTCGCGCTTCTAATCGGCGTGGTCGCCGGCCTTCGCGTCATGACTGCACCTGCCGCCGTCAGCATTGGTGCGGCCGCCGGCTGGTTGCCGCTTTCCGGCACCTGGGCAGCCTTCATGGGCTTCCGCTTTACGCCTTACATTTTCGGGCTCCTCGCGCTCGTTGAATTCGTCACCGACCAGTTGCCGAGCACACCGAGCCGCAAGGTGCCGCAACAGTTCGGCGCACGCATCGTCAGCGGCGGATTCTGCGGTGCGGTGCTGGGCACTGCCGGCGGTTCGTTGGTCGGCGGCCTGGTTGCCGGCGTCATCGGCGCCGTGATCGGCACGCTTGGTGGCTATGAGGCGCGCAAGCGCCTGGTCGCAGCCACCGGCGGTAAGGACCTGCCGATTGCCCTGCTGGAAGACGTCGTTGCAGTGCTGCTCGCGCTCTGGGTGGTGTCCTCAGTCCTATGACAAAACATTTCGACGCCATCATCATCGGCGCAGGCCAGGCGGGACCGTCATTGGCCGGTCGTCTGGCCGCGGCCGGCAAGGCCGTGGCGCTTATCGAGCGCAAGCTCTTCGGCGGCACCTGCGTCAACACCGGCTGCATGCCGACCAAGGCGATGGTCGCCAGCGCCTACGCCGTGCACATGGCGCGTCGCGGTGCCGATTTCGGCGTGACAACCGGCCCGGTTTCGGTCGATTTCAAGCGCGTCATGGCGCGCAAGGACAAGGTGAGGACCGACGCCCGCACGGGCGTTGAAAACTGGCTCAAGGGGATGGAAAACTGCACCGTCATCGAAGGTCATGCCCAATTTGAGGACCCGCACACGATCCGGGTGGGCGAAGAAATCCTCACTGCCGACCAGATTTTCCTGAACACCGGCGGTCGGGCGGCAGTACCGGATTTTCCCGGTGTCGACGACGTGCCTTTTCTCACCAATGTGTCGATGATGGACCAGGATGTTCTTCCAAGGCATCTGATCATCGTCGGCGGCAGTTATATCGGCCTTGAATTCGCCCAGATGTTCCGCCGCTTTGGCTCCGAGGTAACGGTGATCGAGAAGGGCCCGAAGCTGATTGCCCGCGAAGACCCAGATGTCTCAGATGCGGTCCTTGCGATCCTGGAGAAGGAGGGCATCCGGTTTCGGCTCAACGCCGAATGCATTCGTTTCGCCAGGCGAGGCGACGATGTCGTCGCCGGCGTCGATTGCACCTCGGGCGCGCCGGAGGTCACCGGCTCACATCTGCTGCTTGCGACGGGCCGCCGGCCGAACACCGACGATCTCGGGCTCGACAGGGCGGGCGTAAAGACCGACGCGCACGGCTATATTGAGGTCGATGACGCCTTGCGGACCAACGTGCCGCACATCTTCGCCATGGGAGATTGCAACGGCCGCGGCGCCTTCACCCACACTGCCTATAACGACTTCGAGATCGTCGCCGCCAACCTGCTCGACGGCGAGCCGCGGCGCGTCAGCGACCGCATCTCCACCTATGCGCTCTATATCGACCCGCCGCTCGGGCGCGCCGGCATGAGCGAGACCGAGGCGCGCAAGACCGGCCGCAAGATTGCCGTCGGTAGGAGGCCGATGACCCGGGTCGGCCGGGCGGTCGAAAAAGGCGAGACCGAGGGATTCATGAAGGTTGTCGTCGACGCCGACAGCAAGGAGATCCTCGGCGCATCGATCCTGGGCACCGGCGGCGACGAAGCGGTTCAGAGCATTCTCGACGTCATGTACGCCAAGAAGCCCTACACCACGATCACCCATGCGGTGCACATTCACCCGACGGTTTCGGAGCTTATCCCGACGGTCTTCGGGGATCTCGCGCCGGCAAACTGACGGTCGGCAAGCCGACCGTCAGGTGTTGGTTCAGACCAGCGCAGAGCGTGCGAGATGGTAGAAATACATCGCGCCACGTTCGAGGATTTCGTCGTTGAAGTCGTAGCGCGTGGTGTGGAGCCCGCTGCTCTCACCATTGCCAATCAGCACGTAGGCGCCGGGAACCTCTTCGAGCAGGAAGGAAAAGTCCTCGCTGCCCATCAACGGCTGGGCGAGTTCGACGAACGCGCCTTCACCGAATTTCTCGCTGATCACGGCGCGCGCCTCTGCGACCGCCTCCGCGTCGTTGATGGTCGCGGGATAACCGACCTGCCAGCCGAAAGTAACATCGGCATTGAAGCTCTGCGCCTGGAAACGCGCAATCTGCTCGACGCGCTCCTGCAACTGCTTTCGCACGGCAGGATCGGTTGCCCGCATGCTGATCTCCAGCACTGCGGTGTCGGGAATGATGTTGGACGCCGAGCCCGATTGGAACGAACCGACGGTCACGACCGAGGGCTGATGCGGCGAGACGTTGCGCGACACGAGCGTCTGCAGCGCCATGACGACGCTTGAGCCGACGACCACCGGATCGACCGTCAGTTCCGGCTGCGCCCCATGGCCGCCTTTGCCCCTGATCGTCAGCGTCAGCACATCGATCGAGGCGGCCATGGCACCGGCGCGCGTCGAGAAGGTACCGGCCGGCAGACCTGGCCAGTTGTGAAGCGCAAAGACGCGCTCGCAGGGAAAGCGCTTGAACAGGCCGTCCTCGATCATCAGCTTGCCGCCGCCGAAATTCTCCTCGGCGGGCTGGAAGATCAGATGCACGGTTCCGTTGAAACTCGCATCCTGCGACAGCGCCCAGGCGGCGCCCAGCAGCATGCTCGTGTGACCGTCATGGCCGCAGGCATGCATCGCGCCGGGATGCTGGCTCTGATAGGCGAGTCCTGTTTCTTCCTGCATCGGCAGCGCATCCATGTCGGCACGAAAGCCGATCGACCGGTTGCTGTTGCCGCGCTTCAGTGTCGCGACGATGCCGGTCGTTGCAAGCCCGCGCGTCACCTCGAAGCCCCAGGACTGCAGCAGGCCGGCGACGAATTCCGAGGTCTTCACTTCAGACAGGCCGATCTCCGGCATCTCGTGCAGCTTGTGGCGGATATTGACGAGTTCAGGCAGGAATTTCGACAGGATCGCGTCGCGCATGGTGTTCTCCTCAAGCCATCTGCAGGAACTGGCGCAGGCGCGCCGACTTCGGGTCACGCATGACCTGCGACGGGGCGCCGCGTTCTTCAACGAGCCCCTTGTGAAGGAAGATGACTTCGCTGGAGATGTCGCGCGCCAGCGACATTTCATGCGTCACCATCACCATGGTGCGCCCCTCCTCCGCCAGTTTCTTGATGACCAGCAGCACCTCGTTGACGAGTTCCGGGTCCAGCGCCGATGTCGGCTCGTCGAAGAGCATCACATCGGGTTTCATCGCCAAAGCCCGCGCGATCGCTGCGCGTTGCTGCTGGCCGCCCGAAAGCTGGTTGGGATAGTGGTCGCGCTTCGGCGTGATGCCGACCTTCTCCATCAGCACCTCGGCCTCGCCGACGGCGTCCTTGCGCGTCATGCCAAGCACATGCATCGGCCCCTCGATGATGTTTTCGAGGATGGTCTTGTGGGACCAGAGATTGAAGCTCTGGAACACCATGCCGAGGCGGGTGCGGATATGCTCGAGCTGGCGCTTGTCGGCGGCAACGAGCTTGCCGTCCTTGCCCTTCAACGTCCTGATCACTTCGCCCGATACCGAGATTTCGCCCTCGTCGGGCGTCTCGAGATAGTTGATGCAGCGCAGCAGCGTGCTTTTGCCAGAGCCGCTGCTGCCGATCAGCGAAATGACGTCGCCGGATTTCGCTTCGAACGAAACACCCTTGAGTACCTCGACCGAGCCGAAGCTCTTGTGGATGTTCTTCACTGACAGTGCGGTTGCGACCATCATCGTTCCTCCCGTGGCGCCTCTGCGCGCCGTGTACCTATGCCTTCGCCGTGCGGTAGCGGG
This sequence comes from Ensifer sp. Root31, assembly GCF_001424825.1. Taxonomy (NCBI): domain Bacteria; kingdom Pseudomonadati; phylum Pseudomonadota; class Alphaproteobacteria; order Hyphomicrobiales; family Rhizobiaceae; genus Ensifer; species Ensifer sp. Root31. The sequence continues at coordinate 85,347 of NZ_LMCO01000065.1, forward strand.
TCAGCCGCTTTTCGACGACGTTCATCACTCGCGTCAGAATGAAGACGACGGTGAAATAGATGATGCCGGCCGCGATCAACGGCTCGAAGATCAACAGCGACTGACGCTGCAGCATGCGCGCGGTGCCCATCACCTCGAGAATGGTGATCGTCGAGGCGAGCGAGGTCGTCTTCAAAAGGATGATCAGATCGCCCGTCAGAACCGGCAAGCAGGATCGCAGCGCCTGCGGCAGCGTGATCCGCCTGAGTATCATCGACGATCGCATGCCGATCGATTTTGCGGCCTCGATCTGCCCACGCGGGATCGCCTTGATCGCGCCGCGGATGACTTCGGCATTGTAGGCCGCCTGGTTGAGGCTGAGCGCGAAGATCGCGTACCACAGGCCGTCGCGAAGATACGGCCACAGGAAGCTGTGGCGAACCCAGGTTCCCGGCAGGACCTGCCCGAGGCCGTAATAGATGAGATAAATCTGCACGAGTAGCGGCGTACCGCGAAACGCGAAGGTGAAGACATAGGCCGGCATCGATAGGATGCGTCGGGTCGAAAGCCGGGCGAGCGCGACAAACGTGCCTATGACCAGACCGAAGACGCCGGCAACGGCGGTCAACAGCAGCGTCAGCGGGGTCGCCTTGATGAGCGCCGGCAAGAAGCCGACAACGTTGGAGATCGTTTCCATCAATTGTGCCCCCGGTTAAGGCGGCGTTCGATCTGCGCGATCACCAAGGCTGAGACAAGCGTAATCAGCAGGAACAGGACGGCCGTCAGCCCGTAGAAGAAAATGTATTGCTTGGTGCCCGCGGCAGCGCGGTAGCCGGTATAGAGCAACTCGCTGAACGAGCCGAGCACGCTGATGATGGCGCTTTCCTTGGTGATGGAAAGCCAGAGATTGCCCATGCCGGGCACGGCGTGGCGCATCATCTGCGGCAGCACGATACGGGTGAAGACCTTGCGTGGCCGCATGCCGATCGAAACCGCAGCCTCGATCTGCCCGGGCGGAACGGCGAGGAAGGCCGAACGCAGCACTTCTGTCATGAACGCGCCGGAGACGAAGGCAAGCGCGATGATTGCCGCCCAGAACGAGCTGAACTGAAACGTCTCGGCGACGAGACCAAAATGCTTCAGCAGCCGCTCAGCGCCGCTTGCCACCGAGAAATACAGAAGCAGGATAACCAGGAGTTCGGGAAGCGAACGCACGACGGTCGTGTAGATATCGGCCAGAAGACGTGGCAAGCGGTGCTTCGACAGCTTGCCGGCAGCGCCCAGCAGCCCGAAGACGACCGCGACTGCATAGGCGACCACGGATACCTGCAGCGTCATCACCAGGCCCCAGGCGAAATCATCGCCCCAGCCCTCGCCGCCCCAGGCAAGCAATTGCCAGTAATACTCCATCCGTCGCTACCTGTTCCCGATTGGTGTCGTCAGCCAAAGGCTGCGATGATGCCCCGGACGCTGCGGTCCGTTTGGCGATCGAGGGCGAAGGGCCTCGGCCCGTCGCCCTCGAAAACGTCCGTTATCACTTCTTGCCGAAGATCCACTTGTCGACGAGCGTCTTGATCTGCCCATCCTTTTCGAGAGCGGCGAGGCCGGCATTGACCTTCTCGAGGTTCGCAGCGTCGCCCTTGCGCACCGCATAGGCAACACCTTCGCCGAGTACGGCGTTCTTGGGAACCTCGACCTTGACTTCGTAGTCGGCGCCGTCAGGCGACTTCAGGAACGTCTGGATGTAGAGGTCCGGGATCAGAACGTAGTCGACGCGGCCGGCGACGAGATCGGCGACGGAGTTGTCGGCGGTATCGTAGCTCTTGGCCTCGGCGCCCGGCAGATACTTGGCGACGTAGGCCGATTGCACGCTCGACGTCTGAACGCCGATGATCTTGCCCTCGACGCTGGCCGGATCGATGATCTGGCCACCGCCGTCGGCGGCGTCGGTCGTCTTGATCTCGCTGGTGTCGGACTTGGCGCCGACGAAGGACGTGCCTTCGGTGTAGTAAGGCGTCGAGAAGTCGACGACCTTGCGGCGCTCATCGGTGATCGAGAACGCACCGATGATGAAATCGACCTTGTTTTCCTTCAGCGACGGGATGAGGCCATCCCACGCCATCTGGTTGATGTCGCACTTCACGGCCATCTTTTCGCAGAGGGCACGCGACAGGTCGGCTTCAAGGCCTTCCCATTCGCCGCCGGCGTTGACCTGCGTGAACGGCATGTAGGGCTCGGGCGTCATGCCCAGACGCAGCGTGTCCTCAGCGAAAGCAGCGCTTGCCGCCATGGTGAGGGCGATCCCCGCGAACAGGGCCGACTTGAAAGTTCTCATGATGTTTCCTCCGCGAATATTATGTCTGGATCAGAGCGTGTTGCTGAACCAGCGCAGCGACATGCAGGACAGGCCGGCGTCGATCTTGCCGATTTCAGTCGTCTTCATCGGCACGACCTTGTAGCCGAGCTTGTCGAGCATCTCGATCGTGCGCGGGAAGTCGGAGCCAACCATGACGACGTCGTTGACGCGCAGCGCATTGGCCGCCGGCTCTTCGCCTTCGGGAATAATGACCTGCTTGAAGCGGTCGAACACGCCGGACTTGGCAAGACGAGCGGTCGAGAGCACGGTTTCCTCATCGAGCAGCGAGCAATCGGTCTTGAAGTGCAATACGCCTTCCGGTGTGGTGACGATCTCGCTCTTGCGGCCGAGCTTGTCGAGGCACGCCTGCAGCGCTTCGGCGCCGACCTTGTCGGTGCGGGCGGAAAGACCGATCATCACGCTTTCGCGGGTCGTCAGCACGTCGCCGCCATCGGCAAGGCCGGTGCCCGGCAGATCGAGAACCGTCTCGAACATCGCGCGAAGCGTCGGCTCGATCTCGATGGTTTCCTTGACGCGGGTGGCAGCACCCGGACGCAGGAGGATCGCGCCTTCGGTGAACACCAGCGCCGGATCTTCGACGAAGATCGAATCCGGGAAGGCTTCGAGCGCCGGAAGCACGGTGACCTTGACGCCCGCATCCTTCATCGCAGCGATGTAGGTATCGTGCTCGGCCTTCACGCCCTCATAGGTCGGATTGCCACGGTCATCGGCACGCAGGCCGTTGACGACGGTGGTCGAGGGCGTGCGGACGATGATGTTGTTGAAATTGTAGACGGGGCGTGCTTGCGACATTTGTAGTACCTTTGGCTTGGATGAGGTGCTTCTATCGATCGGATGTGGCGGCGTAAAGCTTTTGCGTACCGGCGGGTTCTCTGCGTGACAAATGCACGCCGGCGAGCATGCAGCGCACGGAGCCGCCGGCAAGCTCGATGGTCGGCACGTCGAAGGCGAGCACGCGCGCCGAAACCTCGATCGCCTTGACCTGGTCCGGCCGAAGCGACGCAAGCGCACGCGCCGACATCACGACGACACGGCCATCGGCGCCGTCGAGTTCGATCGCGTTGCCGGCAAAATTCTCGATCTGATCGATCGTGAGATCGATGACCTGCCGGCCCGTTTCCTCCAGCCGCGCGCAAATTTCCTGTCGCCTTGCCGCGTCGGGGATCATGCTGGTGCCGATCAGCGCGAAATCCGTACCGATGCACATCAGCACATTGGTATGGTAGATCGAGTTGCCGTTGCGGTCGACCGCACCAAACACCATCGGCTCGAAGTTGAAGTGGGTGCAGAAGCGCTCCAGCGCCACCTCGTTGGTGCGGTTCGACCGGGCCGCATAGGCCACGCGACCGATATGGTCGAGCACCATGGCGCCGGTGCCTTCAAGATAGACGCCGTCCTTTTCGAGGCCTGAGTAGTCGATCACGTCCTGGACGCGATACTCGTTCTTGAGCATCTCGATGATGTCGGCGCGGCGTTCGCTCTGACGGCTTTCCGAATACATCGGATAGATGGCCACATGTCCGCCCGAATGGGTGGAGAACCAGTTGTTCGGGAACACCGAGTCCGGACGGGTCATCGTCTCGTCTTCGAACAGGTGGACGGCGACGCCGGCGGCCGACAGGCCATCAGCCATGCGCGTCACTTCATCAAAAGCGGCAGTTGCGATCGCCGAGGGCTTGCGCGCCTCGTCAGTCGACTGGAAGGCATTGTCCTTGGCCGTCATCGGGTTCGGGCCGAAATGGTGCGGACGGATCATCACGACACCCTTCGGCGCCTGTACGGACAGTCTCTTCATCTCAGGCAACGCTCCGCTCGGCAATGACAGCGGCCGCCGGCTGCTTGAACAGTCCGTAGAGATCACGCGGATGCTCCGGCTGCGTCGTCAGGTCGAGCTCGGTGTAGAAGGCCGTGCCCTGGATCCTGTCACGAAGGAAGCGCAGCGCCGAAAAGTCTTCCGTGGCAAAGCCGACGGAATCAAAGATGGTGATCTGCGAGCCCGACCGGCGGCCTTCAGCCTCGCCGGCAATCACGCGCCAGAGTTCGATCACCGGGAAGTCCGGCGCCATCTGCTGGATTTCTCCTTCGATCCGCGTCTGCTCCGGATATTCGACGAAGACATCGGCACGGCGCAGGATATCGCCCTGCAGTTCGGTCTTGCCGGGGCAGTCGCCCCCTACGGCGTTGATGTGCACGCCGGCGCCGACCATATTGTCGGAGAGGATCGTCGCGTTGCGCTTGTCGGCCGTCACCGTCGTGATGATGTCGGCGCCAGCAACGGCCTCTTCTGCGGTCTTGGCGACAACGATATCGAAATCCATGTCGGCGAGGTTCTTCAGGAACTTGTCCGCCGCTTCGATGTCGATATCGAACACCTGCAGGCGCTTGATCCCGAGCAGGGCCCGGAAGGCGAGCGCCTGGAATTCCGACTGCGCGCCAAGCCCGATGATCGCCATCGAGCGGGCATCGGGGCGAGCCAGGTACTTTGCGGCCAATGCAGAGGTCGCCGCCGTGCGCAGACCCGTCATGATCGTCATCTCGGAGACGAGGCAGGGATAACCAGTGCTGACGTCCGAGAGAACACCGAAGGCCGTCACAGTCTGCAAGCCAACATTCGGATTCTTCGGGTGGCCGTTGACGTATTTGAAGCCGTAATGCTCGCCGTCGGACGTCGGCATCAATTCGATGACCCCCGTCTTCGAATGGCTCGCCAGCCGCGGGGTTTTCTCAAAAGCGTTCCACCTGCGGAAATCGTCTTCGATATATTCCGTAAGACCCAACAGGAACGTTTCAATGCCGATCGATTTGACCAGCTCGATTACGTTGCCGACACCGACATACTGAACCACGATTTCATCTCCATCGGGAAATTCGATGAGGTCAGCGTAGGCACGCAAGAAGCGAGTTGAAATTTTAAACTTGCGCAAAATCTTGCAAAAGATTGCGCAAATTGTACAACTCATCTATAAGATTTTTATGCATATCTTCGATGACCTCGATCACCAGCTTATCTCGCTTCTGCGAGAAGACGGCCGCGCGCCCTACTCCAAGGTCGCCTCGGTTCTCGGCATATCGCGTGCAACCGTACAGACGCGCATCGACCGGCTGCTGGAAACCGGGGCGGTGCTGGGCTTCACATTGCGCGTCCGCCAGGACTATGACCAGCGCGCCATTCGAGCAATCATGATGATCGAGGTCAGCGGGCGCACGACCACAAAGGTGATCAAATTCCTTCGCGGCCTGCCCGAACTCTATGCTCTCCACACCACCAATGGCGCCTGGGACATGGTGGCCGAAATTCGCGCCAACAGCCTCAGCGACTTCGACCGCATCCTGCGCGAGGTCCGCGACGTCGAAGGCGTGCTCAACAGCGAGACGAGCATACTTCTCAGCACCATCTGACATCTGCGCGTCCCCCCGCCATCACCAATACAGGCATGACCGTGAGCCACATTCCCCAGATCGATTACGACACCGCTTCCGACGCTATCCGTGCCGCCCACGACGAGGAGGTCCAAGTCCGTGGCCGCATGACCAATATGAAGCGTACCCTCTTGCATTCGCCGACGGCGCACCGGATCTATGCCGAGTGGTTCACGCTGCGGGAGGAGTTGCGGCCTGTTCTCGACGACCGGGCGATCTGGCTGCTCTCGCATGCAATCTCCGAGGCGATGAAATCGCCGATCGCGATGGGCTTTTTCCGCCGCGCCTTCGCCAATTCCGGCGCCGACTTCCATTCCCTCGTGCCGACCGAGGACGAACAGCGGCTGATCGATTTCGGCCGGGCGATCGTCGCCAATTCGAATGCGGTGCCGGCAGAGATCTGGGACGGGTTGAAAGCGCGCTATGACAATGCGGCGCTCGTCAACCTCGTGGCATTTGCGGGGATCATGGTCGCAACCGCGCTGTTCAACAACGTGGTCGAAGTCGAATTCGATAGGGAATTGGCGCCGTTCATGGATTGAGCGGGCCGTGGCCCGAGACGGTCGGGCCACTCATACAAAGAGGGTCAATCTGCGTATCGGGTCACAAATTCCGGGTTGCCGCGCAAGGTGTTGCTGACGGTGCAGATTTCATTTTCGGCAGCCTCGGCAATGGCATGCCGGGTCGCGTCGTCAAAATCGCCTTTGATGTCGAAGACGATCTCGAATTTCCCGATCCGTGACGGTTCGTCATGGGCCTTCTCGCCCGTCACCCTGGCGCTGACTTCGGTCAACCGGTCGAGGACGCCAAAACGGCTGGCGGCAATGCGGGCGCTCAATACCAGGCAGCTGGCGAGCGAAGCATAGAGCAGGTCAAGCGGTCCGTAGCCCGGCTGCGACGGGCCCGTCACGATATCCAGTTCGCCGCCGGTAACCGAAGTCACGTGCGGAAAGCCGGTCCTGCCCACCACTGCCGTGGCGCCTGTTTCTCGCGTCCTTACCTTCACGTCTGCCATTTTACTCGCCTTCTCCAATGTTCGCAGAATCGGGTTCAGCCACTACGCAGAAGTCCCGATTCGGCCGTGGTGCCGCGGGTCACAAGTGGCCCGCGGCTCTGATATGTCCGCGCTCAGTTGCAGGTGCAAGTGAGCGCGCACAGGAATCAGTTCTTTTTGACGAGGCGGTAGAAGACGAAGTCGGAGGTAGCGCCGTTGACGTAACCTTCGACCTTGTCCTTCATCGCAACCTGAGTTGCGGCCTGGAACATGATCACGATCGGTGACGTTTCCTGCACCTTGCGCTGCAGGTCGACATAGAGCGCCGAACGCTTGGCCGGATCGGCTTCCTTCAACGCAGCTTTCGTCGCTTCGTTGAGCTCTGCCGGGACTGCCCAGCCGTTACGCCATGTGGTCGTCGACTGATACTTGTCGTCCGCATTGTCTTCGTTATAGGCGAAGGCCTTGGCGTTCGAGTGCGGGTCCATGAAATCAGGGCCCCAATAGAGCAGCATGGCCTCATGCGTACGGGCACGGTATTTGGTGATGACCTGGCTGCCGGTTCCCGGGATGATGTCGAAGTTGATGCCGGCTTCGGCGAAGGAAGCCTGCAGCGACTGTGCCATGTCGGTGAACGGCGTCGAGTTGATAACATCGAGCGTCACCTTGATCGGCGTCTGGATGCCGGCATCGGCAAGGATCTTCTTCGCCTTTTCGACATCGTAGGTATAAGGCGTTTCGTCGAGCGAGCCCGGGAAGCCCTTCGGCCAGAAGGCCTGGTGGACCTCCATCTGGCCCTTCAGGAAGCTGTCAGTCATGCCCTTGTAGTCGACGAGATAACGGGCTGCTTCCCAGACGGCTGGCGGCTGCAGGGCTGCGGCCTTCTGGTTGAACGACAGGAAGTGGACGGCCGCCTGTGGGTAGGATTCGACCTTCATGCCGCTCTTGGCCCCAAGGCTTGCGACCTGGTCGGGCGTCAGGTTCTTCGCCATGTCGACGTCGCCGGTTTCAAGCATCAGCTGCTGGGTTGCGGCTTCCGCAACGTGACGGATGATCACGCCCTTGATGGCCGGAGCGCCGGCGAAATAGTTCGGGTTGCTCTGCAGGTTCAGAAGTTCCCCGGCGCGGAAAGCCTTGAGCACGAACGGGCCGGAACCGGCCGAGTTCGCCTTGAGCCAGGCATTGCCGTAGTCGCCGTCGGCTTCGTTCGCCTTGACGGCTTCCGCGTCGACGACCGAGGCCGGACGTGCCGCCAGAACGTTGAGTACGAACGCCGACGAGAAGTCGCCTTCATACTTGATCGTGACCTTGTTGCCGTCGGCAGTCACCATCTTGTCGATATTTTCAGGTGTCCAGCCGAGCTGCGTCAGGATGAAGGCAGGCGCCTTGTTGAGCGCGACGACGCGCTTGAAGGAGTAGACAACATCTTCGCCACGCAGCGGGTTGCCGGAGGAGAAGGTGACGCCATCTCGCAGGGTGAAGGTGATCGTCTTTGCCGCATCGTCGGCGGTCCATTCGCTGGCAAGACCAGGCGAAAGCTTCAGGACGTCGGGCGCATCATATTGCACCAAACGGTCATAGGTCTGCGTCACATATTCGCCGGACGAAAACTCGTAGGCTTCGGCCGGATCGATGCTGACGATATCGTCGATGTTCTGGGCAACCACCAGCACTTCGGCCGGGGTCTCCGCCAAAGCTGCCGGAGCCACGCTCAGCATAAGGGATGCCGCGAAAACCGCGGCCTTGAACATTCTCATCATCGCTCTCCTATTTTCGATGAGGTTTGGTTTTTGTTGTCGTCGCCGGCTTGGGGGTTGCCTGAGGCATACCGGTCTCGTTGGGCAAGGGTGTACGGGATCGGAACAGAGGCAGGGTGCCGGTCCAGATCAGCCGGACGGGCCGATCCGTCTTGTTCCACCAGTAGTGTGGCTGGATACCCCGAAAATGCAGGCCGTCGCCGGGGGTAAGTGTGGTCTCGTCGTCATCGAGACCGAACAGGATTTCGCCCTGCAGGACGTACACCAGTTCCTCGCCCTCATGGCTGAACACCTCCGAGCGGTGTCCGGCGGGGATGGTGATGACGAAGCTGGATAGCTGGTTCCCGGCAAAGTCCGCACCGATCCGCTCATAGGACACCGGCGAGCCGCCGACGGAAAAGACCATGCGCTCGCTGGCGCGTGACAGACCGGTATCGATCGCCGGTGCCAGGATGAAGTGGTTGAGCTCGGCGTTCAGCCCCTGGGCGATCTGCGCAAGCGTGCCGAGGGAAGGCATGGCGAGATCGCGCTCGATCTGGCTGAGATAGCCAACCGATACCCCCGCAGCATCGCTCAGCGCCTGCAGCGTCATATGCATCTGCCGCCGGCGCGCACGCAACAGCGCGCCGATCCGCGGCTGGCCCGCAGTCGCGGCCCTGGCGGATGCGGTCTCTGCATCCTCAGATGGCACGGTCACAATGGATTCTCCTCACCAGTAAAATTTTTTTGATTTAAGCAAACTTATTTATATACTCCAAGCGAATTCTTGCGCTATCGACAGCCGCGACCGCAAGCGAACGAGGGATGGAATCGCCACGTGGCAAACAACAACACGACTACAGCGCCCGCGCCGACGCGCCGCGCCGGGGCACAAAGCCCGGGCAGACGGCGCCTTTTTTCGCTGCTTGGCTTTCTCGTCACGCTTGGCGTGACCTTCATCGGGCTGCTCGCAATCACCTTCTTCATCGGCCGCATCGTGCCGATCGACCCAGTGCTCGCCGTCGTCGGCGACCGTGCCCCCGTCGCCGTCTATGAGCGCGTCCGCGAGGAAATGGGTCTCGATCGACCGCTGGCCGCCCAGTTCGTCAGCTATGTCGGCGATGTGGTCACCGGCAACTTCGGCACGGCAGTATCAACCGGCAAGCCGGTGATCGAGGATCTCGCCCGGGTCTTCCCGGCGACGCTGGAGATGGCGACGCTCGGCATCATCCTCGGCGTACTGATCGGCGTGCCGCTCGGCGTCGTCGCCGCAAGCCGCCGCGGCTCCTGGCTCGATCAGGGCATCCGCGTCGTCGGCCTGCTCGGTTATTCGGTGCCGGCCTTCTGGCTCGGCCTCGTCGGGCTCGCCGTCTTCTACGCGAAGCTGAAATGGGTCGGCGGCCCTGGTCGGGTCGATATCTTCTACGACGGCGTCGTCACCCCGATCACCGGCCTTATCCTCGTCGACAGCATCATCGCCGGCGACTGGGAGATCTTCCGCAACGCGGTCTGGCATCTCATCCTGCCGGCGTCCTGCCTCGGCTTCTTCTCGCTTGCCTATATCGCCCGCATGACACGGTCCTTCATGCTCGATCAGTTGAGCCAGGAATATGTGACGACGGCGCGGGTCAAGGGCGTTCCGGAACGGCTCGTGATCTGGCGCCATGCCTTCCGCCCGATCCGCGTGCCGCTGATCACCGTCATAGGGCTTTCCTATGCCGGCCTGCTCGAAGGCTCCGTGATGATCGAGACGATCTTTTCGTGGCCCGGCATCGGCAACTACCTGACCGTCGCCCTGCTCAACGCCGACATGGCGGCCGTCCTCGGCTCGACCCTGGTGATCGGCGCGGTCTTCATCGGCATCAACAAGATATCGGACGTGCTCTATCGCGTGCTCGATCCGCGTGCGCGCTAGGGAGAAGCGGACATGACAACACTTCGCGACTGGCTGATCGACGACAGCCCCGCCTCGCCGATGCAAGCGCGCCTTGGCAGGTTCTACCGGATTTTCGGCGCGCTGATGCACAATCCGCTCGCCGTGGTCGGCGCGATCATCATCCTGGTGCTCGTGTTGACCGCACTGTTCGCACCCTGGATCGCGACGCATGATCCGCTTCGCCAGGCACTCGGCGAGCGCCTGCTGCCGCCAAGTGCCGAGCATTGGATGGGAACCGACGAACTCGGCCGCGATATCTGGTCGCGCGTCGTCTACGGTGCACGCATCACGCTGGCGATTGTGACGCTGGTGGCGGTGCTCGCAGCGCCCGCCGGCCTGGTGATCGGTGTTGCCGCCGGCTATTTCGGCGGCTGGGTCGATCGCATCCTCATGGGCATCACCGACATTTTCCTGTCGCTGCCCAAGCTGATCCTGGCGCTTGCCTTTGTCGCGGCGCTTGGTCCCGGCATCGAAAATGCGATCATAGCCATCGCCATCACCTCCTGGCCGGGTTACGCCCGTGTCGCCCGTGCCGAGACGATGACCTTCAAGAACTCGGAATTCATCTCGGCCGTGCGGCTGCTCGGTGCGTCGAGCCTCCGGGTCAATCTCGGTCACGTCCTGCCGCTCTGCACCTCTTCGATGATCGTGCGCGTCACGCTGGACATGGCCGGCATCATCCTGACGGCAGCCGGCCTCGGCTTTATCGGGCTGGGCGCCCAGCCGCCGCTTCCCGAATGGGGTGCGATGATCTCGCGCGGCCGTTCCTTCATTCTCGACCAGTGGTGGGTGGCAACCATGCCAGGCTTTGCCATCATCCTCGTCAGCCTCGGCTTCTGCTTCCTTGGAGACGGTCTGCGCGATGTGCTCGATCCGAAGAGCGGGGAGCAACGCTGATGAACCCGCTTCTCGAAATCGAAAACCTGCGCGTCACCTTCCCGACGCCGCGCGGCGACCTTGAGGTCGTCCGTGGCCTCTCCTTCACGCTCGGCCGCGAACGCCTTGGGATCGTCGGCGAGAGCGGTTCGGGAAAGTCGATGACCGGCCGCTCGATCCTGAAACTGGTGCGCGCACCGGGCCGGGTAACGGCAGACAAGCTGACCTTCGACGGCATCGACCTGCTGACACGCTCCGAACGGCAGATGCGCCCGATCCGCGGCGCCCGCATCTCGATGGTGATGCAGGACCCGAAGTTCTCGCTGAACCCGGTGATGACGATCGGCGAACAGATCGCCGAGGCCTTGCTGACGCATCAGCGTATGCCGCGCCGCGAAGTGAACAACCGCGTTCTGACCATGCTGGAATCGGTCCGGATCGCCGACCCGGAGCGCGTTGCGAAACTTTACCCGCACGAAGTTTCCGGCGGCATGGGCCAGCGCGTCATGATCGCAATGATGCTGATCCCGGAACCCGACCTCCTGATCGCCGACGAACCGACTTCGGCGCTCGACGTCTCGGTGCAGGCACAGGTCCTCGACATCATCGACGAACTGGTCAAGCGCAAGGGCATGGGCCTGATCTTCATCAGCCACGACCTCAACCTTGTTTCGAGCTACTGCGACCGGATCCTGGTGATGAACACCGGCGAGGTCGTGGAAGAGTGCAAGGCGGGCGAATTGATGAATGCCAAACACCCCTATACCCGTGGTCTGATCGCTTCGATCCCGCGTCTCGACGAAACCCGGACCGAGCTTCCCGTGCTCGACCGCAGCGCATGGGCAAAGAAATGACGGCGCTTTCCCTCAAGAACCTCGACATCTTCTACGGCGACGCGCACATCACGCACGACGTCAATCTCGAGATTGCCGATGGCGAAAGCTTTGCGCTCGTCGGCGAGAGCGGCTCGGGCAAGTCGACGGTGCTGAAGGCAATCGCCGGCCTTGCTCCCGAGTGGACCGGAGAGATCAACGTCTTCGGCAAGCCGCGCAGCCACGGTATCGACCGGGCCTTCTCCCGTCAGTGCCAGATGGTGTTTCAGGATCCCTACGGTTCGCTGCATCCGCGCAAGACCGTCGATGCCACGCTCGGCGAAGCGTTGACCATTCACGGCATCGGAAATCGCAGCGCGCGTATTGAAGAAGTGATGTCCTCCGTCGGCCTCGACCGGAAATTCCGCTTCCGCTTTCCGCACCAGCTCTCCGGCGGCCAGCGCCAGCGCGTCGCCATTGCGCGTGCACTGATGCTGAAGCCGAAGGTGCTGTTGCTCGACGAGCCTACCTCGGCACTCGACGTGTCGGTACAGGCGGAAATCCTGAACCTGCTCAAGCGTTTGCGGCAGGAACAGAACCTGACTTTCCTCATGGTCACCCACAACCTTCCAGTCGTTTCCTTCCTTTGCGACCGGCTGGCAGTGATGCGGCAGGGCCGCATCGTCGAAGTGGCCGATGTCGCCGACCTCAAGCGTGGCGACCTCAAGGACCCCTATTCGCGCGAACTGATGCACATCAGCGCAGCGCACGCGAACTAATCAACATTCCAAGGACTTATGATGAACAGTGAACAGATCGCTGCCGCGTTGGCTGAATTCGACGCGGCGATTGCCAAGGACATCGACGCGGACGCCGTATGGGGCGCGCTTCAGACGCTTTGCCGCCAGGTGATCGGCGCCAAGCTCTTCACGATCATGACCGTCGACATGGTCAACGAAGTCGCCCGTCGCGCCTATACCTCGCATCCGGAGGAATACCCGACCTCCGGCACCAAGCCGATCCGCTACGACAGCTGGTTCGACATCGTGCACAAGGCGCATCAGACCTTCGTCGCCAATACGATTGTCGACATCTCCAAGGTATTCGGCGACCACGAAACGATCTGGGCACTCGGCTGCGGATCGGTCGCCAACATCCCCGTCGTTGTCGGTGGCGAACTGCTCGGAACCGTCAACTGCCTCGACGTCGAACATCATTACACGCCCGAGCGCGTTGCCCTGTCGAAGCATCTGGAACTGCCGGCCAAGCTGGCTTTCCTCGCCGCCGCTCGCTCGGCCAAGAACTGACATGTCGTGGCCGGGGGCATCGATTGCCCTCGGCCACGCCTTTGCCTCAGCGACCGATCGCCATGCCGGTCTGCTTCAGGAAGAAGTGCATCTTCTGCGTCTCGATCGGGACCTCGATCGTGTCGTCCGGCCTGACCCGCGATGCCGCGTGGATCTGTGCGGTGAACGCTGCCTGACCGACCTTGCCGAGCGCCAGTGTGTGCGGCCCCAGGGGCTCGATATCGCGTACCTGCACGGAGAGCTTCGGCGCATCGACGTCCGACGCCATCGTGTGCTCCGGGCGAATGCCAAGCACGACGGCCTGACCGATGAAAGCGCCGAGTTTCTCGGCTCGTGTGTCTGGTATCCTGGCTGCGATGCCACCATCCGCCTTGAACCATAGCCCGCCGTCGCCGCGCTCGAGCGTTCCCTCGACGAAATTCATGCTCGGCGCGCCGATGAATGCCGCGACGAACAGATTGCTCGGCGCCTCGTAGAGGGTGATCGGATCGGCGGCCTGTTCGATGCGTCCCTGATTCATGACGACGACGCGGTCGGCCATGGTCATGGCCTCGACCTGATCGTGGGTCACGTAGACGGCAGTCGTCTGAAGACGTCGATGCAACAGCTTGATTTCCGTGCGCATTTCAATGCGCAGCTTGGCGTCGAGGTTCGACAGCGGCTCATCGAACAGGAAAACATCGGGCTGGCGGACGATCGCGCGACCGATGGCGACGCGCTGGCGCTGGCCACCGGAAAGGGCGCTCGGCTTGCGATTGAGGTAGGCGCCGAGATTGAGAATACGGGCCGCCTCGGCGACGGATTTTTCGATGTCGGCCTTCGAAGTGCCCCGCACCTTCATGCCGTAGCCGATGTTCTCGGCCACCGTCATATGCGGGTAGAGCGCGTAATTCTGGAACACCATCGAGCAATTGCGCAGGCCCGGGCGTAAATCGGTGACGTCACGCTCGCCGATCCGCACCGTGCCCGAAGATGCCGTCTCAAGGCCGGCAATCATGCGCAGGGTGGTCGTCTTGCCGCAACCGGACGGCCCGACGAGAACGACGAACTCCCGGTCGGCGATTTCAAGATCGAGCGGCGGGATGACGGTGATGTTACCGAAGGACTTGGTGATCTGCTCCAACCGGACCTGGGACATGCTGACGCCTTTTCTGCTGACGATAGCCGGCGCGAAAAGCGACCGGGATACTGCATAATCCCTCAAATCGACATCGATCTGAGGAGAACTTTATGCAGCAGGTTTCAAGCGCCACAGCGTCTTTAGTGCGCCATATCTGACGCGCGGCGCTGTAGCGTAGCTGCAACCGGGACGGTGCGCCCCGGCCGCAGATATCGAGAAACCCGCCCCGGTCACTTCGGAGCGGGCGCTGGCTCATCCTATTTCTGTGGCAGGCCCATCGATGCGCGATAGGCAGCAAGCTGCTTGTCACGACCGAATTCGTCCGTCAGCTTGTTCCACTGCTCAGCGACGCTATCAAGCGCCTGTTGCGGTGTGACTTCGCCGGCAAGTGCCTTGGAAAGTTCGATTTCAAGCACTTCGGTGTAGGAGAAATAGCCCGGCAAACGCATGTCGAGCGCGATGTTCTTCGCGGTCACCGCCTCCTTCTGCGCGCCCAGGTACTCCTTGGCTTCACGCTCGGAGAAGATCTTCGACCAGAGATCGACATTGGTCGTGTGGGAGATGCGATAGGGATTGACGCCGGTACCGCCGGTGATCGCCGCCTGGCCGGAGACGGCAGGGCTCGACAGATACTGAATGTAGTTCCAGGCCGCTTCCTGCTTGGTCGACGATGCGGGTACCGCCGCCTGCCAGCCGCCGAACGCCATGAAGGAGGTCTGCACGACGTGGTCGAACTTGTCCCACTTCTTGGTCTTGTAGTTCCAGACCTCGTCCGAACCCGGCAAGGACGCCGAGCCGACATTGCCTGCCACCTTCGACTGCTTCGGGTCGGCGCCGATAACGCCGGTATCGCCCCAGCCGATCGACTCGGCAACCTGGCCGCCGGCAAACGCCGCGTTCACTTCGCCGAAAGAGAAGTTCAGGGCATTCGGCGGAGCGAGCTTCGAGGCGCGGATATATTCCTCGAGGCCGCGGACCCAGCCGGGATTGTTGACCTGCGCATCCATCGTGTCCGGATCGAAGAACATGCCGCCTGGATTGTCGGGATGGCTGGTGTAGCCGGCAACGTGGCTGAAGAGGAACCAGAACTGCTGGCCGCCGCGGCGGAAGGCTTCGGCCGTTCCCCACAGGTTGTTGGAGGGCTGGTTGAAATATTCGGCGATGTCGAGATACTGCTTCCAGGTCTTCGGCGGCGCCAGATCGTAGCCGTATTTCGCCTTGAAGGCCTTCTGGTTGTCGGCATTCTCGAACAGGTCGATACGATAGCTGTAAGTATGGGCGTCACCATCCATCGTCTGTGACAGGATCTTGCCGTTCCAGACCATCAACTGTTCGCGATAGACCGGTGCGATATCCTCCCAGTCGGCGCCTTTCTGCATGTCGGCGGGCATTTCCGACAGGAAATCGGTAAAGTCCGGCGCCCAAGCCGGCGCAAAGGCGATGACGTCAAAGGCATCTTCGCCCGATGTCAACGACGTAACGATTTTCGGATAGAGTTCCGACCACGGAAACTCGACCACCTTTACCTTGCCGCAGGTCTTTTCCTCCCAACCCTTGGCCGCAAGTTGCAGCGCGGACGCGATATAAGGCCCGGTCTGCGTGGTCGCCGTCAGTTCGACGCCGGAATAATCGGGGTCGCAGGCGAGTGCCGTGCCGGTGCTTGCCATGGCAAGGACACCCAGCGACGCTGATGTCAGTAGCAGTTTCCTCATTCTTTCCTCCCTTGAATGAATTCTTGCCGAAAAACAGGTCGTTATTTGATCGCCCCCAGCAGCAGACCGGAGCGCATGAGCCGGCTCAACAGCCCGGCCATGACCATCATCGGAATGATCGCCACCAGCGCGGCGGCGGAGATTGCCCACCACTCGTCGCCGCGCTGGCTGTTCTGACCAGCCACGAGGATCGGCAGCGTCTGCCATCTCGAATTGGTCAGGAACAGCGCGAACAGGAACTCGTTCCAGACGAAGGCTAGCGTGATCATGAATGTCGCGATCAACCCCGGCTTCGACATCGGCAGAACGATGCCGAAGAAAATCCGCCAGGACGGAACGTTGTCGACCATGGCCGCCTCTTCGACTTCGACTGGCAGCGCTTCGAAGAAATCGCGCATCAGCCAGATGACGATCGGCAGCGAGAAGGCGATATAGGCGAAGGTCAGGCCGATATAGCTATCGACCAGCTTGAAGCCGAGCTTGCCCATTTCGGTGTACATCAGATAGAGCGCGAAGGCGGCAACGATTGGCGGGAACATGCGCTGGCTGACGAACCAGAAGACGATGTCGTTGTTGCCGAGTTCAGGCCCCGGCAACCGGAAGCGACTTGAGAACACCGCCAGCGCCAAGGCGGCGATGAAGGCGTAGATCAGCGAGATCCCCTGCCCGAAGCCGAGCACATTGCGACCGAGCAGGAAGCCGCCGAAGGCGATGACGACGAAGATTAGGGCGGAGGCCAGCCGGAAGCGGAAGGTAAAGCGCACCAGCGCATAAGCTGCCATCGCGCCGATGCCTGTCGCGAGGATAGACGCTGAAAGGCCGATGATCGTCGAGGCCAGGAAGGTGTTGTAGAACTGGCCGCGCTGGCCGGACAGAAGTTCGCGCCAGGCCGTGAGGCTCGGCTCGAAATCGACGAAGGGCAGATAGGTCGGCCCGCCGACGACGGCGATCGGCGTCTTGAACGACGTGATCAGGACCCAATAGAGCGGGAAGAAAGTAATGGCGAGCCAGATGAGGCAACCGCCGAGCGCGGCCCAACGACGTTTCCCCTTGAGGGTGCGCACGCTCATTTGTGCTTCTCCAGATACGGCTTGAGGATGGCGAGATAGACGAGGCCGATCACCGTGATGACGATCAGGAACAGAAACGACAGCGCCGAGGTGTAGCCGAGATTGAATTTCTTGAAGCCCTCCTGATAGGCAAAGAGCGTCAGCGTTTCGGTCGAGATTCCAGGCCCGCCGCCCGTCATCACGAAGACCGTGTCGATAATCTTGTAGCTTTCGATCAGCCGGATGAAGACGACAGCAACAGAGATCGGCAGCAGCATCGGAAAGGTGATGTCGCGGAACCGTTGCCAGGGTGTCGCGTTCTCCAGCGCCGCGGCCTCGTAGACGTCATCGGGCAGCGTCTGCAGCCCGGCCAGCAGCATCAGAATGACAAAAGGCGTCCATTGCCAGACCTCGACGGCGATAATCGACCCGAGCGCCCAACTCGTCTGCGTCAGGAACGGCAAATTGGGAAAACCGAGAGCACTCATCAACTCGTTGAGCGGACCCATCGTCGGATTGAGAACCTGACGGGCGATCAGCGCCACAGCAACCGGGGCCACCAGCATCGGCAATAGAAAGCTGACGCGAAAGATGCCCTCGCCCGCCACACGGGAATTAAGCGCAAGCGCGACGGAAAGGCCGATCACATATTGCAGGCCGACGGAGATGAACGCGATCAGCGTGGTCGTGCCCGCAACATGCCAGAAGCGTGGGTTCTGTAAGAGATCCGCATAGTTGCCAAAACCGACGAAACGCGCCGGCATCGGCGGCACCAGACGCATGCTCATGAAACTGGTGGTCAGCGAATAGATCAACGGAAAGATGGAAATCACCAGGACGATGATGAGAGCCGGCCAGATGAAAAAGTGCTTGATCGGGTCGTTGCGCGTGGTCATGCGGCCGCCCCTCGCCCAAGTAGAGCCTCTATCTCCGCAAGGGTCGGCATGGCAGGTGCTGTGCCGCGGCGGGTAACCGAGATTCCGGCCGTCGCGCAGCCGAAGCGTGCTGCCTCAACCGGGGCCAATCCCCGCGCCAGTGCCGCCGAGAACCCGCCGACGAAGGCATCGCCCGCACCGGTCGTGTCGATAACCGCGCCGCTTGCCATCGCCGGGACGAAAACGGACTGGCTCTCACTGTGGAGAAGGACGCCCCGTTCGCCGAGAGTGATCAACGCGGACTTTGCGCCCTTCTTCAGAAGGGCGTCACCTGCCCGCCGCGCATCGTCGGCCGTGGCAAGAGCAAATCCGACCAGCGCTGCCGCTTCGGTCTCGTTCGGCACGATGTAATCGCAAAGCGGGTAGATCGCATCCGGGAAGGGTTCCGCCGGCGCCGGATTGAAGACGGTGACGACACCTGCCGCATGTGCGATTTCGAGCGCTCGCTGGGCGGCAGCCGCAGGCTGCTCCAGCTGCGTGACGAAGATGCGCGATCCTTCGATCGTTTCTCGCGCCGCCTCGACATCGTCGATACCGATCGACCCGGCCGCACCGGGATAGACGATGATCGCGTTCTCGCCATTCTGGTCGTTGACGTAGATGAAGGCCGCACCGGTCGGAAGGTCGTCCATCTGGACGATCTTGGGTGTCACGCCTGCCTCGGCATAGGTACGAAGCGCCATCTCGCCGAAGGTATCGCGCCCGATTTTCGAGATGAAGGAAACCTGACTGCCCGCCCGCGCTGCGGCGACGGCCTGGTTCGACCCCTTGCCACCCGGCCCGACCGAAAAGCCGCTGCCGGTAATCGTTTCGCCGACAACGGGCATGCGCCGCGCCAGATAGGCCGTATCGGCCACGAAGATCCCCAGGATCGAAACACCAACCTTCATTCCTGCCTCCCCTGGTCAGGCCGCGACGAAGGACGAAGCGGAGATCCAGCTAAATTTCACAACTTCAAGATCTTACGACGATCAGCTCAGGCGGCTGATGCTTAGGCTAACGTATGGTCAGCTAGGCCGTTTCCGGTGGAATGACGCCCTTGGTGAAAAGGAAGCAGCCATAGAAGCGCGTCTCGCCGGTGGTTATGACGCAATAGGCCTTCTTGGCTTCCTCATAAAACGCAAAGCGTTCGATGCCGTACATCGGCGCAGGCTTGCCCTCGGCGCGGTCGATTTCGGCCTGGACCTCCTGTTGCACGCCGGGAATTTCCGTCGGCGCCCCCATGATCTCCATGCGCCCGGCCGAAGGCTGCAACGGCGTGTCGAGCGGCAATACCGACAGGACCGCCTTCACGGCGCGTGCAGCAGATACGTTGTCGATCCGCAAAAGCTTGCCGAGCGTGGTCTGCCTGGCGATCGCATCGGATGGGAAATTGGTGTCGGAGATGACCAGTGTATCACCGTGCCCCATGGAACGAAGCGCGTGCAGAACATCGGCATTGAGCGCCGGGTCCAGATTTTTCAGCATAGACAACCCTCCTCCAGACGCCCGCTCGCATGCTCCCGAGTGGCGTGAAACTGCGTGCCGCCATGTCGGCGCCACGCTCTCCCAAATCTAACCATGCAACGTTGCAGTCGCTGCATTCTCGAGCCGGCTCCCCCCGCCCCGAGATGGGGATCCCTTACTCGCCGTAAGGGATCCAGATGTTTTTGACGTCGGTGGCGCGGCGCAGATAGGCTTGTCCTTCTGCAGCCGAGCGATCGAACCAGTCGGTCGCCTTGCCATTGTCGACAAAGGTCCGCTTCAGGTTCCCTGCCGAGAGCTTTTCGACCATTGTCGAAAGCTCCTGCGTGCCGAAGGCCCAGAGCGCGTCGACGTCGTTGTGGCTTGCCAGCGTTTTTGCCAGCTCCATCGCCGAGCCCGTGACGATGTTGATGACCCCCGCCGGAACATCGGACGTCTCGAGGATCGAGTAGAAGTCCGTCGCTGCCAACGGGTGCTGTTCGCTTGGAACCGCAACGACGCGGTTGCCGGTAGCGATCAACGGTGCCACCAGACTGATGAAGCCGAGCAGCGGCGCTTCCGTCGGGCAGACGACACCGACGACACCGATCGCTTCGGGCATGGCAAGCGCGACGCCGCGCAGCGGCGGCTGATGGACCACGCCCTCGTATTTGTCGGCCCAGGCGCCGTAGCTGAAGAGCCGAGAGATCGAAGCCTCGACCTCTGCCTTCGCGTTGGCTGCCGAGGCGCCGGTCATCGCGACGATACGGTCTGCAAATTCATCCGCCCGGCCGCTCAGGTTTTCGGCGACGTAATAGAGGATCTGTGCACGATTATGCGACGTCGCCGACGCCCAGCCGGAGGCCGCATGCGCCGCAACGACGGCGTTGCGGATATCCTTGCGGTTGCCCTCACCGACCTCGCCGAGCACTTTGCCCTTCGGCGAAAGGACAGGGCGCGAATAGTTGCCATCCGGGCGCGCCTGCTTGCCGCCGATGAAAAGCTTGGCCGTGCGATCGAGCGACGGCAGCGAGAAATCGCCGGACGCCTGCTTCAACACCGGTTCTGCCGGTGCTGCACGCAGCTTGCGACCGACCCAGGCCTTGGGCTTCAGATATTCGTAGCAGCCTTCGCGGCCGCCCTCGCGGCCGAAGCCGGATTCACGCTTGCCGCCAAAACCGGCCGCAGCGTCAAAGAGATTGGTGGCATTGACCCAGACGACGCCGGCCGCAAGCTTGGCTGCGACGTTCAGCGCCAGGCCGATCGTTTCGCTCCAAACGCTTGCGGCCAGGCCGTAGCGCGAATGGTTGGCGAGCTGGATTGCCTCCTCCGGCGTGCGGAAGGTCATCGACACGGCGACGGGTCCGAAGATTTCCTCGGTCGCGACGATCGAAGTCGGCTGCACGTTGGTGAGCAAGGTCGGCGGATAGAAGCTGCCGCCCTTCGGCAGCTCGATCTTCGGCTGGTGAAGCTTCGCGCCTTCGGCGACGCCCTTGGCGACCAGGCTCTCGATGCGCTGCAACTGCACCGGCGCAACAATCGCCGCCATATCGATCGCCTTGTCGAGCGGATGGCCGACGCGCAGGGTCTGCATGCGCCGCGTCAGGCGCTCGTAAAAGAGCGGAGCGACGCCTTCCTGCACCAGAAGTCGGGAACCGGCACAGCAGACCTGGCCCTGGTTGAACCAGATCGCGTCTACCACACCTTCAACGGCGCCATCGATATCAGCGTCGTCAAAAACAATGAAAGGCGACTTGCCGCCGAGCTCAAGCGTCAGCGATTTGCCGGTACCAGCCGTCTTTTCGCGGATCAGGCGGCCGACCTCCGTCGAGCCGGTGAAGGCGATCTTGTCGATATCCGCATGCTCGACGATCAGCGCGCCTGTTTCGCCTTCGCCGGTCACGACGTTCAGCACGCCGGCAGGCAGTCCGGCTGCAGCGGCAAGTTCCGCGAAAAGCAAGGCCGTCAGCGGCGTGAACTCGGCCGGCTTGAGGATGACCGTGTTGCCCAGCGCCAGGGCCGGCGCGACCTTCCAGGCGAGCATCAGGAACGGAAAATTCCACGGGATGACCTGACCGACGACGCCAACCGGCACCTGATCGGCAAACTCGGTTTCCTGCAGCTGCGCCCAGCCGGCGTGGTGGTAGAAGTGGCGGGCGGCCAGCGGAATGTCGATGTCGCGCGTTTCACGGATCGGCTTGCCGTTGTCGATCGCCTCGACCACCGCGATCAACCGCGCATGGCGCTGGATCATGCGGGCAAGGGCATAGAGGTGGCGGGCACGTGCATGGCCCGGCAGCTTGGCCCAGGACCCTTGCGCCTTTCGTGCCGCCGCGACCGCGTCGTCCACGTCCTTGGCGCTACCCAGGGCGACCTTTGCCAGAAGAGCGCCGGTTGCGGGTTCAAAGGTTTCGAAGGCCTTGCCGGAGGAAGACGCGACAAAAGCACCGTTGATGAAGTGGCCGAACTCGCCTTTGTGGCGCGCCAGCCACTGGCGAGCTTCGGTGTCGGCTTCCGGTGCGGGACCATAGGACATTTCGTCAAAATACCTTGCGACTGTCATCGGGATCATCCAATCGGGTGTCGGTTGAGGGCCGAGTAGGCGCCGGTCACGTGATGCTCCAGCTGGCGTTCGATATCGCCGAGGAGGCTCGATGCGCCGACGCGGAAAAGGTCCGGCTCCAGCCACTCACGACCGAGTTCGTCCTTCATCAGGAACTGGTAGTTGAGGATATCCTTGGCGGCCGAGATGCCGCCGGCCGGCTTGTAGCCCACCTTGATGCCGGTGCGTTCCTGATAGGCGCGGATCATGCGCAGCATCACCAGCGTCACCAGAAGGGTGGCGTTGACGCCTTCCTTGCCGGTGGAGGTCTTGATGAAATCGGCGCCCGCCATCATGCAGACGAGCGAAGCGCGGGCCACATTGCGCAGCGTCTTCAGGTCGCCGGTCGCCAGGATCGCCTTGACATGCGCATCGCCGCAGGCGGCGCGGAAGTCGCGCATCTCGTCATAGAGAGCCTGCCAATTGCCGGTCAGCACATGCTCGCGGGTAATGACGATGTCGATTTCCTTGGCGCCATCGGCAACCGAAGCCTCGATCTCGCGCAGCTTGACGTCATGCGGAATGAGGCCGGCAGGAAAACCGGTGGAGACGGCGGCAACCGGAATGCCCGAACCTTCAAGCGCGTCGACGGCGGTCGAAACGAAACGATGATAGACGCAGACGGCGCCGGTGGTGATACCGCGACTGCCCATGCCAAGCGCATCGAGAATGTCCTGGCGAACCGGCTGGCGCGCCTTGGCACAGAGCCGCTTGACGCGTTCGGTCGTGTCGTCGCCGTTGAGCGTCGTCAGGTCGATGCAGGTCACGGCCTTCAGCAGCCAGGCGGCCTGCGCGTCCTTCTTCACCGTCCGGCGACCAGGCAGCGTCGAGACGCGTCGTTCGGCAGCCGAAAGGTTGACACGCTGGTCGACAACCCAGCCGAGATCAAGCTCCATGCCATCGTTGCGCGGCCAGTTATGGCCAGCGGCCACAGGTGCCACGGCTTTCGCGGCCACATTCTTCACAGCAAGGTCTTCCAAGCGATTGCTCCTCGAACTCCCTGACATCGCGGCACGATAGCACGGCTGTTACCCGTGTCGGCGGCGATTCTCATTTTGTTATTTTTCTATCGTATTTTTGTTAGCATTCCACCAGAAACGCGACGTGTCAAGCGACCTATCGCGTTTCGGTGAAATGCTGCCATTTTTTGGCGAGGTCTCAGATCACCGGAATGCGCGTGTCGCCGTCCTCGGTGATCACCGAACGAAAGACGTTCATCGGTGCAAAGAATGCGGGCTTCAGCTTGCCGATCTTGCTCAGGTCGACAACGAGGTGGCTTTCGCGCGCGAGCGAGATCACCTTCTGCTTCACCGCCACCTCATGAAAATGCACGCAGGTTGCACCACGTCCCGGGTCCACGCCTGCGGCCGAGAGAAAGGCGACATTGATCCCAAGCAAATCGAGCGTTTCCAGCCCAGAATTCCCCGAGAACGACGCCGAGGCCGGATGATAGACACCGCCGAGCATGACGATGCGGACATTGGGTTTTCGCGTCAGCCTGTCAGCAACATTTAACGAGTAACAGACTGCAGTAATTGAATAATTGTCCGGAATGAGATCGACCAGATACTCGAGCGTCGTACCGCAATCGATAAAGATGGTTTCGTCCGGACGAATGTGCTGCGCCGCATGGACACAGGCCTCGCGTTTTGCCGCTGCATGACTGTCGGCCTCGCGCGCCAGCTCATAGGGCATATCGCCATCGATCTCGCCCGCAGGCACGATGTGGCCGCCGAGGAAGGTGAATTGCCCGGGATTATCGGCGACATCCCGCCGGATGGTCATCTCGGAAACCCCGAGCAAGGCAGCGGCATCGCGCAGATGAAGAACGCGACGGCCGGAGAGCGCGTCGGCGAGTTGAATGATGCGGGCTGTCTTGCGGCTGGCCATAATCGTTCCGTCTGTCCGGTCGTTCGAGCCAAAACATCACAGCAGAGATGGCCGAACACAATTTGTGACAATTATCACAAAGTGTCGTTATTCGGCAAGTAACTTCACACGACCCGGCAAAAGCAGACGACGGAGACCGCAATGCAAGCCTCCGTCGTCGAAAATTGTCGCTTTGAGAATGCCGACGGCGGTAGATCAAAGAAACCCGCCGCCGCTTTTCGCTCGGCTAGCTGGCGATCGGCGCGGTACGCGCTGCCAGCCACGCTGCGGTCTCCGGATCGAACACCCCTTCCATGGTCTTGGCTACACGCCAATGGTAGGTGTCGATCCACTGCCGCTCAGTTTCGCTCAGCAGGCTGATATCCGCGAGCCGCAGATCGATCGGCACCAACGTCAGGCTGCGGAAGCTCATGAAACCATCGCCGTCGTCGATCACTTCCACCTGGTTCTCGATGCGGATGCCGTATTCCCCAGCCTTGTAATAGCCAGGCTCGATGGTCGTCACCATGCCCGGCCGCAATTCGATCTCGTTGACGCGCCGGTCGAAACGCTGCGGCTGCTCGTGCACCGACAGGAAGTGGCCGACACCGTGACCGGTGCCATGATCATAGTCGAGCCCGAGGTCCCAAAGCGGCCGGCGCGCGAAGGCGTCGAGGTGATGGCCGTAGGTCCCCTTCGGGAATTTGAGCGAGACCATGGAGATCAGCCCCTTGAGGACCGCCGTATAGGTGCGGCGCACTTCATCGCTGACAGCTCCGATCGCGGTCGTGCGCGTCGCGTCCGTCGTGCCGGTAAAATACTGCCCACCTGAATCGAGCAGATAGATGCCTTGCGAGGTGATCGGCGCATCGCTCTTGGCGCTGGCCGCATAGTGGCACATGGCGGCATGGCCGGCGGCCGCCGAGATCGAGCGGAAGCTCGGCTCGACGAAGGTCTCCTCCATCTGCCGAAGGGCGAGAATACGATCCTCCGCCTCCAGTTCGGTTACCGGGCGCCCGTCCTTCTCGCGCTTGGCCGCATTGGCCTCCAGCCATGCGAAGAACCTGATCCACGCAGCACCATCATGGCGATGGCAATCGCGAAAGCCCTGGAGTTCAACGGGATTCTTCAGCATCTTGGCAAGCGTGATCGGGCTGCGCAAAAGGCGCACGCTGCCGCCAGCCTCGCGCGTCGCATGGGCGACCGCCGATGGGGCAAAGCCGGCATCGACGAGCGCCACCCGCCCGGCGGCAGCGGTCCGGACGCGGTCGAGCAACACCTCCGGCTCGGACATCGTCACGCCGTCGAGTTCGAAGTCCGAGAGGTCATTGGGCAGCTTGCGGTGGTCGACGAGCCATTCGACCCGGCCGTCCCTGTCGGCGATCATGAAGGATTGCGGCATTGGGTTGAACGCTATGTCACGGCCGCGAACATTCAGGAACCAGGCGATGTTGTCGGGCTGCGCCTCGATCAGCACGTCGGCGCCTTGCTCCGCCAGCATCTGGCCAATGCGGCGCTTCTTGTCGGCGACGCTTTCGCCGGCATAGTCGCGCGACAGGGCCATCACGTTGCCAAGCGGGCGTTCGGGCTGGTCCGACCAGATCGCATCGACGAGATCATCGGTTACGGCGACCCACTCGGCGCCAGCGGCGACAACCGATTGGCCGCAATCCATGTCCCAGGTCGACGGCAGCAGCATCGAATTGAAGCCGACGCGTTCGCCCTTGCGCAGGTTCTTCCGCAGCCAGTCCTTGAGCGGTGCGTCGTAGAAATGCTCGATGGCGAAGCTGTCGGCATCAATCTCTTGGCGAACCTGCACCTGATAGCGACCGTCGACGAAGATTGCCGCGCGGTCGCGCATGACGATCGCAACGCCGGCAGAACCGGTGAAGCCGGTGACAAAAGCGAGCCTGTTGTCATGGGGCGCACAATACTCGCCCTGATGTTCGTCGAACCGCGGGACGACGTAGCCGTCCAGCCCCTGCTCGTCGAGTTTGCGGCGCAGGGCCTCGATCCGGCCGGAAGCCTCCAGCCTGTCTTTCGATGTCATGTGGTCTTTCCCTATTGAATATTTGTCTTCACGCGCCGCCGATCGTTTCGGCGAAGTGACAGGCGGTCATGCCGTTGCCGACCGGCCGCAGTGCCGGCTTTTCCCGGCGGCAAAGCTCGGTTGCGTGCGGGCAGCGGACGTGGAAGGGGCAGCCGGGCGGAATGTCGAGCGGGCTCGGCAACTCACCCGACAGGGCTGGCGCCCTGCGCCGCTCCGTCGGGTCGAGCGACGGGGCCGCGGCCAGCAGGGCTTGCGAGTACGGGTGCATCGGCTTGGAAAACAGCGCCTCCGACGGCCCGATCTCGACGATGGCGCCGAGATAGATCACCGCCACGCGATGGGAGACATGGCGCACCAGCCTGAGGTCATGGGCAACAAAGAGCACCGTCAGCCCCAGATTGTCCTGCAGTTCCAGCAGCAGATTGACGACCTGCGCCTGAACGGACACGTCGAGCGCGGAGACGAGCTCATCGGCAACAAGGCAGGTCGGCTCCAGCGAGAGTGCCCGCGCGATGCCGATGCGTTGGCGCTGGCCGCCGGAAAACTCGTGCGGATACTTGTCGGCTGCGCCATCAGGCAGCCGCACAAGGTCGAGCAGTTCGTCGACACGGCGGTCGACGCCGGCGCCCTCGCGCATGCGATGGACAGTGATCGCCTCGCGCAGAGTATCGCGCACGGTCATGCGCGGATTGAGCGAGGTATAGGGATCCTGGAACATCATCTGGACGCGCTTGTTGTAGCCGCGTCGCCTGGCGCCCTTGAGGTCGATGACACTCTCGCCTTCGAAACGGATATCGCCCGATGTCGGCCGGTGAAGACCGGCGATACAGCGCGCAAGCGTCGACTTGCCGCAACCGGACTCGCCGACGATCCCCAGCGTTTCGGCCGGCATCACGTCGAGATCGACGCCGTTGAGCGCTGAGACGACCTGCCGCGGCCGACCGGCAAGCGTATCCGACAGCGAGCGACGCTTCTCGAACCGCATGAAAAGGTCGCGGATGGAAAGTAGCGGCGTGGCCGCTTCTTGCATCGATTGGCTCATTGCGCCGCCTCCCGTGCGCTGAAATGAACGAGGGCTTCCTCGCGGTGGTGGCAGGCGACCTGGCGCAGCCGTCCGATCGCTTCGAGGCTCGGGCGAACATCCCGGCATTCCGGCCCGGCCACGGGACAGCGTGCCGTAAACGCGCAACCGGCCGGCAAGGCGTTGAGTGACGGCGGTGCTCCGGGGATGGAATAGAGCGGCGTGCGTGGTGCGACATCGCGCGGGATAGAGCGCAGAAGTCCCAGGGAATAGGGATGCCGGGCGTCGCCGATGACATCAGCCGTCGGTCCTGTCTCGCAAAGACGGCCGCCATACATCACCGCTACACGATCGCAGGTCTCCGCCACCACGCCCATGTCGTGGGTGACGAGGATCACGGCCATGCCGAGGTCGCGGCTGAGCGCCTGAATGAGCCGTAGGATCTGATCCTGGATGGTCACGTCCAGCGCCGTCGTCGGCTCATCGGCCAGCAGCAGCTTCGGGTTGGACGCAAGGGCGATGGCGATCATCACCCGTTGCCGCATACCGCCGGAAAACTCGTGCGGGTAATCGCCGAGCCTGTTGCGCGCCGCGGGAATGCCGACCATGTCGAGCAGTTCGATCGCGCGCGCCTTTCTGGCTTTCCCATCCAGATCGGTATGGGCGGCAAGGTTTTCCGATATCTGCAAACCGACGGTCAACAACGGGTTCAGTGACGACATCGGCTCCTGAAAGATCATCGCGATCTCGCGTCCACGCACCCGTCTGAGCGCGCCCTCGTCGAGCGGCACCAGATCCCGGCCCTTCCAGAGGATTTCGCCGCCGACGCGGCCGCGTGGCCGCACGATGCCGAGGATCGAGCGCAAGGTGATGCTCTTGCCCGAGCCGGATTCGCCGACAAGCCCAAGGATCTCCCCCGCCCGCACCTGAAACGAAACATCGTCGACGGCAACAAGAGGGCGCTCTGGCAGGCCGAATTCCGTGCGCAGATGCCGGACGTCCAGAACCGTTTCTTTCTCGAGTTGGTTCATGTCAGCGCCCTTTCGGTCGAAGCAGATCGGCCAGCGCGTCGCCGACGAGGCTGAAGCCGAGGCCGGTGAGCACGATGGCGATGCCCGGCATCAGGCTCATCCACCAGGCTGTCAGCAGGAAGTTGCGGCCTTCGGCGATCAACACGCCCCATTCGGCCGCCGGTGGCTGTGCGCCCAGGCCGAGATAGCCGAGCGAAGAGCCGAGCAGGATGGCGAGCGCCATATCGGTCATCCAGTAGACGATGATCGGCGAGATCGCGTTGGGAAGCAGATGCCGGAAGATGATGCGTCGGTCGGAATAACCGAGCACGCGGCCGGCCGCGGCATAATCATTGGCCTTTTGCGCCATGATCTCGGCCCGCGTGAGACGGGCGTAGTACACCCAGTTCACCGCGGTGATCGCCACATACATGTTGACGAGGCCAGGCCCGAGCACCGCGACGATGGCGATGACCAGAACGAGGAAGGGAAAGGTGATGATCGCATCGACGCAGCGGCCGAAGATGGTGTCGGCGATGCCACCGTAATAGCCGACGAAAGCTCCGACCGTCATGCCGATCAGAAGTGCGAAGATCGTGGCGAAGAAGGCCATCTGCATGTCGACGCGATAGGCCCAGATGACGCGCGAGAGCACGTCGCGCCCGAAATTGTCGGTGCCGAAGGGATGGGCGAGGCTCGGCCCCTGCTGGATTGCACTCAGGTCGAAGGCAAGCGGATCGTAGGGCGCGAACATCCCAGGGAACAGCGCCAGCGCGATCGACAGCGCGAGGATCGCAAAGCCGATGACGAAGGACGGTCGTAAGAAGGCCCGGCCGAGGAAGGCGCGCACGCGACCCGCCTTACGGATGGGAGATTGCACGACGATACTCATGACTGACGAAGCCTCGGATCGAGCCAGGATTGCACGATGTCCGTCAGCAAGAAGACGACGGAAACCAGCACGGCGAAGGTGAGTGTGAGCCCCTGGATCAGCGGATAGTCACGCGCGAAGATCGCCTCCAGCATCAGCCGGCCGACGCCCGGAACGGCAAAGACGGTCTCGGTGACCAGCGTTCCGCTCATCAGGTTGCCGATGGAAAGGCCGAGCAGCGTCACGGTGGAGACCAGTGCGTTGCGCAGCACATGCCGGGTCATGACGATGCGCCGCGAAAGCCCCTTGGCGCGGGCGAACTGCACGTAGTCGGCATCGAGCACCTCGATCAGCGAGGCCCTGAGATTGCGAAGAATGATGGCCGAGGTGTAAAGCGCGACGCTGAGCGCCGGCAGGATCAGGTGATGAAGATTGTCGAGAAAGCCCGTTCCGTAGCCGCCGACCGGAAACCAGCGCAGCTGGGCTGCGAGGACCGTCAACAGCACGAGGCCGATGTAGAAGACCGGCATGGACAGCCCGACCTGGAAGACGCTGCGGATTGCAACATCGACGGGACCGTTGACCCGCGACGCGGCAAGGAACGCCAGCGGCCCTGCGAGACAGATCGCCAGCAGAACGGAATAGAGCGCCAGGAAGACCGTGGTCGGCAGGCGCGCGAGGATGATCTCGGTCACGGGCGCCTTCAGCATGATCGAACGCCCGAGATCGCCGGTCAGCGTGTTCTTGACGAAGACGAGAAACTGGATCGGCAGCGGCTGATCGAGGCCGAGATTGTGGCGGATCTGCTCAAGTTGCGCGTCCGTTGCCTTGGCTTCGGCCATGGCGATGGCCGGGTCGCCCGGCAGCAGCCGGACGAGCAGGAAGATGAAGATCATCACCAGAAGAAAGGTCGGGATGATCTGCAGCAACCGCGCCAGAAGATAGGATAACGAGGGCATGGATTGAACCTTGTAAGCGATGTCGGGCAGCTCTCGCCGCCCAACATCATGAATTCAGGCTGTCGTCACTTGGCCCGCCAGGCCTCGGAGAAGTCGTTCGCACCGAGCGGCGTCTGCACGTAGCCCTCGATCGACTTCGAGACGGCAACGGCAAAAGGGGTCTCGAACAGGAAGAGCAGCGGCGCGCCCTCTGCATAGACTTCCTGCATCTGCTTGTACTCGTCCTTGCGCTTGGCCGGATCGACCTCGATGTTGGACGCTTCGAACAGCGTGTTGAACTCCTGATTGTTCCAGCCCGTGCCCACGGCCTGGCGCTGCTTGTAGTAGCCGAGCCAGCCGGTCACCTGCGCCGGGTCGTTGACGTCGTTTGCCCAGCCATAGGTGTGGATGTCGAAGTCGCCGGAGCGGTTCTTCTCACCGCGGGTCGGATTGTCGACCTGTTCGACCTTGAGATTAACGCCGAGCGGCGACCACATCTGCTGCAGCGCGGTGAACAAGGTCGCGTCGTCGGCGCTGCCGGCAAGCGTCGTAAACTTCACCTCGAAGCCGCCGCCGAGACCGGCTTCGTCAAGCAGTTGCTTGGCCTTGTCTGGATTGTAGGGGTAGAGCGGCTCAGGCCCATAATGGAGCTGGGTGGCGGCCGACATCAACGACGTCATCGGTTTGCCGGTATCGAAAGTGACGAGCTTGATCAGCACGTTCTTGTCGGTGGCGTAGTTCAGCGCCTGCCGCACTTTTACATCAGCAAGCGGGTTCTTGGAGCCGTCCTTGCGTGTCTCGCGCGTATTGATCGGTGCGTAGACGATGCGGGTCGAGGGAAAGAGCTCCATCTTCAGAGCCGGATCAGCGCTGAGTTCGCCAACGCGAGCGAAAGGAATGAACTCCGCGGCATCAACTTCACCGGCCTGAAGCTTAAGGATGCGGGTGGCATCGTCTGGGATGATGACGAAATCGACCTGATCGAGATAGGGCAGCGGCTGCCCATCCGTGCCGGGCCGCCAGTAGTTGGGATTGCGTGCGAAGGTCATGCTTGAGCCCTGCACGCGGCTCTTCATCGTGAATGGGCCCGATGTGACCGGGCCGGCCTCGAAGAAGGCACGCGCCTTTTCCTGATCGTTGGCGCCGGCCGCCTTCTCGAAGGCCGCTTGCGGCATGATGCCGGTGTTGAAGGTTGCGAGGATAGAGACGATGGTCGGGTCCGGGTTCTTGAGCGCCAGCGTTACCTGATTGCCATCGGCGGAGACTTTGTCGACGGCGCCAAGCAGACCCGCCCAAGGGCCAAGCTCGGGATTGCGGGCCCGGTCAAGGGAAAACACCACGTCGGCGCCGGTCAGGGCCGACCCGTCGGAGAATTTCAGTCCGTCGCGCAGCTTGAGCTTGATCGAAAGCCCGTCGGCAGCAACGTCATAGCCCTCGGCCAACCCTGGAACGATCGAACCGTCCGGGCCGTTGCGCAGCAGCGTTTCGTATAGGCCGGTGACCATCCAGAGGTCCGGGTTGCGATCGGCATAAACAGGATCGATGACCGTGGAATCGTCATAACGCGCAAAGGTCATCGCACCGCCACGTTCGATGGCGAGCGCAGACGTGGCCGCGGCCAGCCCAAGGGCGGCACCCAGTAAGATCGGCAACAAACGTTTCATCTCTCACTCCTCCTGTTTGATCGACCGGCTAGCGCCGGCACGACGCCTCACACCAATTGGATATTGGATCCAATTTTTCCGAACGTTTTCCTTTGCGTCCGGATTGCAGCGAAGGCATTCTTGTTGTTCCCCTTTTTAAAGCGGTACTAAGCCGAGTTGATCAGCTTGCATAACCGACTTTAGCTGGACTAAAGTACAACAATAGACGCGAGTCAAGCGGAAAGAAAATCATGCCTCTCGATACCGATGAGGCGCCAGCGGCAGACGCCGGCGCCCCCCTCACCGACATGCCTGTGGCCGCAACGATCGGCCAGATGCTGCGCGCCCGCCGCAAGGAAATCGGCAAGACGATGAAGCAGGTCGCGCGTGAAGCCGGCCTCACGGAGGGCTTCATCAGCCAGATCGAAAGAGGTATTTCAACCCCCTCGCTGATCTCGCTCTACAATGTCGCCAATGCGCTCGGCACCAGCGTCGATACGTTCCTGTCGCAGCCGCCGCAGCACGCCCATTCCATTGTGTCTCACGCCGGCGAACGCCGCGGTTACAATGTCGAGACGAAGGAGCGTGTCTATGAACTGCTCGAGCGCGGCTTTCCCGGCGCCCAGCTCAACGGCTGCATCACCCACATGCCGGCCGGCTACGCTTCCGAGCTGACCAGCCACGACGGCGAGGATTTCCTCTATCTGATTGAAGGCGAAATGCTCTACGAGATCGACGGCAAGGAGTATGTCCTGAAAGCGGGCGACACCCTGCACTTCCCCTCGTCGCTACCGCACCGCGCCCGCAACATCGGCGCAGGGCCGGCCCGTGAACTCTGGGTCGGCACCACGCGCATCATTGCCGAACAATAGCGTCTGACGGCCTATTGCTTGCGTGGCCAGGTATCGGCCAGCCGGTAGCCTGATGGCCACGGATCGGCCGGGTCGAGCATCACCTGATGCGTACCGGTCACCCAGGCACGGCCGGAGATTTCCGGGACGACGGCCGGGCGCCCGCCAACGGTGGTTTCGTCGACGATACGGCAATCGAACGTCGAGTCGATAATCGAGTGGCCGACAAAACGCTGGCCGACCTTGATCTGGCCGCGCGCGTGAAGCACCGCCATCCGCGCGGAGCAGCCGGTGCCGGTCGGCGACCGGTCGAGCTTTGCCGGCTGGATCACCACTGTGTTGCGTCCGTGCAGGACGCCATCGCGCTCTTCCACCGGCAGCGTCAGCTGGCAGAACGAGATATGGGCCCATTCCGGATTTTCCGGATGTGCGAAGCCAAGCTGCTCATTGGCTGCGCGCGTGATCTTGATGCCGGTTTCGGCAAGCTCGCGCGCTTCATCCGGCGTCACGGAGAAGCCGAGTGTACGAGCATCGGTGATGACGAAGCTGTCGCCGCCATAGGCGGTGTCGACGGTGAGTGTGCCGAGCCCTTCCACCTCGATCTTGGCATCGAGTTTGCCGGCAAAGGACGGGACGTTGGTGACGGTGATGCGCTCGGCCTTGCCGTTGCGGCAGGTGGCAACGACATCGACGAGCCCGCCGGGCGCCTCCAGCACCATTCTCGTCTCCGGCTCCTGCATCGGCACGATGCCGCTGTCGAGCAGGACGGTCGAAACGCAGATCGAGTTGGACCCGGACATCGGCGGCGTGTCTTCAGGCTCCATAATGATAAAGCCCATAGTCGCGCGTGGATCCTTTGGCGGCACCAGCAGGTTGATGTGGCGGAAAACACCGCCACGCGGTTCGTTGAGCACAAAATTGCGCAAGGTCTGATCCTCGGCGATGAAGCGTCGCTGCTCCCACAGCGTCTTGCCCGGCGGTGGCGCAACGCCCCCGACGATGACATCGCCGACTTCACCCTCCGCGTGGCAGGAAACAATATGAATGACCTTGCTGCTGCGCATCTTCTCGCCTCCACGCGATGCATGCGGACCGCATCCACATGCCATGCCTTGATATCTGCCCGTCGACGATCAAGAGAACGGCTCTCTTTCGGCGACCAAACGGCCGCCGCAGCCAACGTGGAAACAGTCATAGAAAGATTGGATCCAATATACAATCTGAAATATACGATTTTTGGCGCAAAGCCGCGACCTCTGTTGCCCGACCAAGAGAATGGACCTATGACCAGAACCACGGCAGTTTCCGCACTGTCAGGGACACAAAGCCGCCGGGGTTTAGACGCGATGAAACTCGATGCCGTTGATGTCAGGCAAGCCGCTTCCGCAGCCGATATCGTCTACGAGGCATTACGCAAGGCGATCATCGAGGGTGCGCTTGCCGAGGGCGAGAACCTGCGGCAGGACCAGATCGCCCAGATGTTCAACACCAGCCGCATCCCCGTGCGCGAAGCGCTTTCGCGCCTTGAACAGCACGGGTTGATCACGACGCAACGCTACAAAGGCGCCGTCGTTGCCGGCCTTTCGATCGAAGAGATCGAGGAGATCTTCGAGTTCCGCGCTCTTCTTGAAGCAGAGGTGATCCGGCTTGCCGTGCCCAATATGGATCGAAGGACGCTCGAACTCGCCCGCAGGCATTGCGACGAGTTCGGCAAGGAATCCGATTCGGCGAAGTGGGGCGAAACCAACCGGAACTTCCACTACAGCCTCTATGAGGCCGCACGGCGGCCTTACTACCTGCAAATCGTGCGCGCCTCGCTCGACCGTATCGATCGTTATCTGCGCGCGCAGCTGACGCTGACGGATGGCATGAAGCGCGCAGCGCGCGAGCATGAGGCGATCCTCATTGCCTGCGCCAAAGGTGACGCCGATCTGGCATCGTCGCTCACCCGGGATCACATCCTCGACGCCGGCCGTTCGCTCGTCGTTTTCCTGAAGGAGCAGAGAAGATAAGCGCCCTGTCGCAGTAACGCCGCCTCACTAGGACATGTTGCTCGTTCTCGCGTAAATTGTCGTCCAACTCTTGAACGTCCGCGGTTGACAAGGCATCAGGAACCTTGAAAAAGTGAAGCTCTATCGAGACCGGCTGCGTTGGGAGGACTTATGTCTGTGCGCGCGTTTTTCGGCCTTTCCGCTCTTCTTGTTTCTGTTTTGGCCGCCGGATATCCGGCTTTTTCGGCTCAGACCGGCCGCCAGGTCGAGATCACCCAGGATGGTGACTATTTCGGCTTCGATCTGCGAACCGAACAGAATGTCTCGCTGGATCAGTGCGAGACCGCCTGCATCGCGGACCAATCCTGCCGCGCATTCACCTACAATCCCAAGGTGAAATGGTGCTTCCTGAAGTCCGACTTCAATCAGTTGAACGACTTCCCCGGCGCCATCGCGGGCAAGATCGTCCAGGCGCAGGCCGTGCAGCCGGACCTCGGCGCGCCGCCGCGACTCTCGTTTCTCTCCGACCAGATCCTTCAGGATGCACGCGACGCCAAGGCGAACCTTTCGCTTGCTGATGATCAGCAGGGCTTCGGCGTCAACAGCCTGATCGAAACGGCGCGGGCGCAGGCGGAATCGGGCATTATCGACGGTGCATTGAAGGCGTTCCAGGGCGCGCTTGCGATCACCCCTGATGACAGTGAGCTGTGGCTTGAAACGGCGCGCACGGCAAATCGCGTCACCGGCAATACCGATGTCGCGACGCAAGCCGCCCTTGCGGCGATCAACGGCTATCAGCTGACGCGGACCGCAGAAAGCCGCGCCCATGCGCTGGCCGTTCTCGCCAAGGCGCTGGAAAATGCCGAGAATTTCCGCGGCGCCCTCAATGCTTACAAGGCCAGCCTCGAACTGGTGCAATCAAAAACGGTCGAGACCGCCTACCTCGACCTGAAGGAACGCAAGCGCTTCCGCGTCATCGAAAACACCGTTGATGCCGATAGCGCCTCGCCGCGCGCCTGCGTGCAATTTTCGGAGCAGCTACTAAAGAGCGGCGCCGACTATGCCTCCTTCGTCACACTAGACGGCGCTGCCCCGAAAGCAGTGGAAGCCAAGGGCGACCAGATCTGCGTTGAGGGTCTGTCGCATGGCCAGCGTTACAAGCTGACGCTGCGCACGGGCCTGCCCTCGTCGGTCGATGAAGTGCTTGAGGCGCCGGTCACTCTTGAGGTCTACGTCAAGGATCGCGGCCAGGTCGTGCGCTTTACCGGCGACAGCTTCGTGCTGCCCTCGACCGCGCGCCGCGGCATTCCGCTGGTTTCCGTCAACACCGACAGCGCCAAGCTCAAGCTCTACCGCATCGGCGATCGCAGCCTGGCGCAGGTGCTGCAGAACTCGCAGTTCCTGACGCAGATCGACGGCTACAGCGCCCAGCGCATTCAAGACGAAAGCGGAGAACTGGTCTGGGAAGGTTCGATCGCCATCGACAGCGTCCTCAACAAGGAAGTGGTCACCAGCTTCCCGGTCGATGAAGCATTGCCGAAGCGCAAAGCCGGCGTCTACGTGCTGACCGCTGCCTCCGAAACCGGCCTCAGCCAGGATTGGGACGCCCGTGCCACCCAATGGTTCGTCGTCTCCGACATCGGCGTGTCGACCTATGCCGGCACCGACGGCCTGAACGTCTTTGCCCGGTCGCTCGCAACCGCCAAGCCGATCGAAGGCGTCGAGCTGCAGTTGGTCGCCAAGAACAACGAAATCCTCGGCACGGCGACGACGGATGGCGACGGCCGCGCCACCTTCACCGCTGGTCTCATCCGCGGCACCTCCGCCCTGACCCCGGCCGTGATCACAGCCAAGAGCGGCGAAGACGACTTCGTTTTCCTCGACATGACGAGGGCGGGATTCGACCTGTCGGATCGTGGGGTCACCGGCCGTGCGGCGCCCGGCGCCATCGACGTCCTCGCCTGGACGGAGCGCGGCATCTACCGTGTCGGCGAGACGGTGCACGCGTCTGCACTTGCGCGAGACGTTAATGGCGAGGCGATCGAGAATCTGCCGCTCACCTTCGTGTTCCTGCGCCCTGACGGCGTCGAATACCGCAGGATGATCAGCGACGGCGGCAAGCTCGGCGGCCACACGCTCGATCTCGATGTTCAGGAAAACGCCATGCGTGGCACCTGGACGATGCAGATCTTCACTGATCCCAAGGCCTCGCCGATCGGCGAGAAGCAGTTTCTGGTCGACGATTTCGTGCCGGACCGCACGGAGTTCGATCTGACGAGCGAAGCAAAGGAGATCGCTGTCGGCGAACCGGTGCAAGTCGTGGTCGATGGACGCTATCTCTATGGCGCACCGGCCGCCGGCCTCGAGCTTGAGGGCGAAGTGGTTCTGAAGCCGACGCGCGAAAGTGCTGCCTTCAAGGGATATTTCTTCGGCCTTGCCGACGAAGAGGCGAGCGAGGACACGCGTCTGCCGCTTGAGGACCTGACGGCTCTCGATGACGACGGCAAGTCGACCTTCGACGTGGCTTTGAGCGAAGTGCCGTCGACGACGCAACTGCTCAACGCCAATGTCACCGTGCGGATGCGCGAGGCCGGCGGTCGCGCCGTCGAACGATCCTTGACGCTGCCGGTAAAGCCGGAAGGCGCGATGATCGGCATCAAACCCGAGTTTTCGGGCGACCTTCAGGAAAACTCCGTCGGCAAGTTCCGCGTGATCGCCATCGACCCCGACGGTGCCAGGGCCGCCATGCCGGGTGCGCTCTGGAAGCTGATCAGCGTCGAGCGCAACTATCAATGGTACCGCGACGGAACCGCCTGGAAATACGAGCCAGTGGTCACCACCAAGCAGGTTGCGAACGGCACGCTCGACGTGACCGCCGATGGAGGCGAGATCGCCGTGCCCGTCGGCTGGGGCCGCTACCGTCTCGAAGTCGAGACGGCGGCCCTCGACGGACCGACATCGAGCGTCGAATTCGATGCCGGCTGGTATGTCGCATCGACATCGACCGAAACGCCCGATGGCCTCGAAATCGCGCTCGACAAGGAAAACTACGCCGTCGGCGAAACCGCCAAGCTCAAGGTTTCACCGCGTTTTGCCGGTGAACTGCTGGTGACCGTCGGCACGGAAGGCCTGATCACGACAAAGAGCACGACGATCGCTGCCGAAGGTGGCGAGGTCGATTTACCTGTCACCGCCGATTGGGGGGCCGGCGCCTATGTCACCGCGACCCTCTATCGGCCTGGCGACGCGCAGGAAAGCCGCATGCCGATGCGCGCGATTGGCATCAAGTGGCTCACCGTCGATCCCGCCGAGCGCAAGCTTGCCGTGGCCATCGAAGCGCCCGAAAAGACCGAACCGCGCAAGCCGCTCGATATCAGCCTGCAGGTGGCAGGGGCCGGCGCCAACGAAGAAGCATATGTCACGATTGCCGCGGTCGACGTCGGCATCCTGAACCTGACCCGCTATGAAGCTCCGGATCCTGCCGCCTGGTATTTCGGCCAGCGCCAGCTTGGTCTTGAAATGCGCGATCTCTACGGTCGCTTGATCGATGGCTCGCTTGGGGCGACCGGCAAATTGCGCACCGGCGGCGACGGCGGCCAGGTCGCGCTGCAGGGAAGCCCGCCCACCGAAAAGCTGGTGGCGTTCTTCGAAGGTCCGGTGAAGCTCGACGCCGATGGCAAGGCGACCGTCAGCTTCGATATTCCGCAGTTCAACGGGACGGTGCGGATCATGAGCGTCGCCTGGACGAAGTCCGGCGTCGGCCATGCTGTCCGCGACGTCGTCATCCGCGACCCGATCGTCGTGACGGCGAGCCTGCCGCGCTTCCTCGCCCCGGGAGACCGGGCCGAGCTGCGGCTCGACATCGCCAACACCGACGCTCCGGCCGGCGACTACCAGGTACAACTGACCACCAACGGACCGGTGACGGTGGAACAGGCAGGCCCCAGCGAAACGGTACGCCTCGAACAGGGCGGCAAATCCGTTCTGACGCTGCCGCTGGTCGGCCAACACACAGGCGACGGGCTCGTTACTGTCCAGCTCACCGGCGCCTCCGGACTTTCGCTCGAACAGGCGCTCAACATTCCGGTGCGCCCGGCCACACTGCCGGTCACGCAGCGACAGGTGGTCAACCTTGCGGCGGGCAGCAGCCTGACGATCGACGGCCAGTTGCTGGCAGACAGCGTGCTCCAGGGCGCATCGGTTTCGCTGAGCGTCACCCGGTCTGCGGCCTTCGACATTCCCGCCATCCTGATGGCGCTCGACCGCTACCCCTATGGCTGCACCGAGCAGACGACGAGCCGGGCGCTGCCGCTTCTCTATATGAGTGAATTGGCCAAGCAGTCCGGCCTTCCCGATGACGGCGAAGTGACCAAGCGGGTGCAGGAAGCGATCTACCGCGTGCTCTCCAACCAGTCGTCGTCCGGCAGCTTCGGCCTGTGGGGGCCGGGCTATGGGGACCTCTGGCTCGACGCCTATGTCACCGACTTCCTGACACGCGCGCGTGAACAGAAGTACGACGTGCCTGAGGCAGCGATGGTGCAGGCACTGGAAAACCTGCAGAACGGCCTCGGCTATGACACCAATGTCAAGGATCGCGGCAACGAGATCGCCTATGCGCTCTACGTGCTCGCACGCAACCGCAAGGCCGCCGTCAACGACATCCGCTATTACGCCAACACGCTGATCAATGATTTCCCGACGCCATTGGCCAAGGCTCAGGTCGCAGCGGCGCTGGCGCTTTACGGCGATGCCCAGCGGTCACAGGAGATCTTTGCGTCCTCGGCCAACATGTCGACCGGCCTCGTCAATGTCAGCCTGTCGCGTTCCGACTACGGTTCTTCGCTGCGCGACGACGCGGCCGTCCTGGCTCTGGCAGCCGAAAGCCGTCCGGTTCCGCCGATCATTCCGGAACTGTCGAAGATCGTGGCGCGGCAATGGGAGCAGAAAAAATATACCAGCACGCAGGAACAGGCCTGGATGCTGCTTGCCGCCCGTGCCGTTCAGGGCGGCGACGAGGACATGCTGCTTGACGTCAATGGCGCGTCGAAGACCGGCGGCTACGCCGCGCGGATGCCCGGCGATGCGCTTCTGTCTCATCCGGTGGTGATCAAGAACGAGGGGGCGGACGCCGTCTCCGCCGTGGTCACCACGGTTGCCGCCCCGGCTCAGCCACTGTCGGCCGGCGGTGACGGCTTTGCCATCGAGCGCACTTATTACACACTCGATGGTGCCGAAGCTAATGTCAGCCAGGCCAGGCAGAACGAGCGCTATGTCGTGGTGCTGAAGGTCACCGAAACCAACGATTGGCCGTCCCGCGTGCTTGTTTCGGACCTTTTGCCGGCCGGTTTCCAGATCGATAACCCGAGCCTGGTCGACAGCGCCCAGCTGACGAACTTCGAATGGCTCGGCGAGATTACCGCGACGCATACCGAGTTCCGCAACGATCGCTTCGTCGCCGCCTTCGACCGCGCTACCGGCGATAGCCGCGAGCTGACGCTCGCCTATGTCGTCCGCGCGGTGAACCCCGGTGTCTACGATCATCCTGCTGCAAGCGTCGAAGACATGTACCGGCCGCAGTTCTCGGCGCGCACCGCGACAGGGCGTATGGAGGTTCTGGCAGCCCAATAGGCCCGATAATGTCGATAAGGCAAAAATTGCTGATCGCGATCCCCGTCGGCCTGTTGCTGACGGGGCTGTCTGCCTTTGCGCTCGACAAGGCTGACCAGGCATTTCCGCCGCCACTGGGAGCGGCTGGCATCGTGTCTCGCGAGGTTCTCGACGTCGACGGCCAATTGCTCAGGGCCTTTGCAACACCTGACGGTCTCTGGCGGCTGAACACGACTGTCGGTGACGTCGACCCGCAGTTTCTGCGGATGCTGGTTGCCTATGAGGACCAGCGGTTTCGCGAGCACGCCGGCATCGACTTCCTGGCGCTCGGCCGCGCCGCGCTGCAGTTCGTCACCAACGGCCGCATCGTTTCCGGCGCCTCCACCCTTTCGATGCAGGTGGCGCGGCTGATCGAACCGCGCGAACAACGAAGCATTGCGGCCAAGCTGCTTCAGATTGCGCGCGCGATCCAGATCGAGCGCCGGCTGTCCAAGGACCAGATTCTTGACCTTTACCTCAGCCACGCACCTTATGGCGGCAATCTTGAGGGGGTGCGCGCCGCAAGCCTCGCCTGGTTCGGCAAGGAACCCAAGCGACTATCTGTAGGCGAAGCCGCGCTGCTGGTGGCGTTGCCTCAATTGCCGGAAAAGCGCCGGCCGGACCGCAACCACGCCGCAGCCGAAGCTGCCCGCAAGCGCGTCCTGACCCGGATGGCGGTTGCCGACGTGATCGGCGAAGGCGAAGCTGAACGGGCGGCGATGACGGCCATTCCGGACCGCCGCCTTCAGTTGCCAGCCTATGCCGCCCATCTGGCCGAGACGGCGCTACGCAAGCAACCGACGGCCGCGCAGCATCACACGACGCTGCGCCGCAATGTCCAGCGCGGCCTCGAAGCGGTTGCGCGCGAGGGAGCGGCCAAACTGGGACCGAGAGTGTCGGTCGCCATGATCATGGCCGACGCACGCACGGGCGAGATCATCGGCGAAGTCGGCTCGGCCGATTATTTCGACGCGAGCCGCTCGGGCTGGATCGATATGACGCGGATCACCCGCTCGCCCGGTTCGACGCTAAAACCCTTCATCTACGGTCTCGCCTTCGAGGAGGGCCTGGTCAGCCAGGAAACCATTATCGAGGATCGACCGGCCGATTTCTTCGGTTACCGCCCGCGCAATTTCGACATGAGCTACCAAGGCGACGTCAGCGTGCGCCAGGCGTTGCAACTGTCGCTCAACGTTCCGGCCATTCGCCTGCTCGACGTCGTCGGCCCTGCCCGGCTGATGGTCAGGTTCCGCCGCGCCGAGGTGAAGCCTGTGCTGCCCGCAGGCGAGGCACCCGGGCTGGCAATCGGCCTTGGCGGGGTCGGCCTGACGCTGCGCGATCTCGTGCAGCTCTATGCGGGTCTTGCCAATCGCGGCTTCCCGGTGCGGCTCGGCGATGGCATCACCGGCACGGCCGGTCTGATCGACGGCGAACCGCTGCTTTCGCCCGTTTCCGCCTGGCATGTCTCGGATGTGCTCTCGGCCGTCTTGCCGCCGGCGGGAAGCCGGCAGCGCGGCATCGCCTACAAGACCGGCACCAGCTATGGCTATCGCGACGCCTGGTCGGTCGGCTACGACGGCCGTTATGTGCTCGGGGTCTGGGTCGGGCGGCCGGACAATGGCGCCGTTCCGGGGCTGACCGGCTATGGCGCGGCCGCGCCCATTCTCTTTGAAGGCTTTGCCAAATCCGGATTGCCGATCACGCCGCTGCCGGATGCACCGCCGGGCGCTGTGCGCATCTCCCAAATCGAGCTGCCGATCAGCCAGCGCCGCTTCTCGATGACCGCAAGCGGCCTCGTCAACGCCTCGGCGCGCGAGCCGGCGCCACAGATCGTCTTTCCGCCCGAGGGCGCGCGTGTCGAACTTGGCATCGACCATGAGACCATGTCACCGCTTACTTTGAAGCTGCAGGGCGGCCGCGCGCCCTTCCGGTGGCTCGCAAATGGCAAGCCGTTGCCCGATCCGACCCGCCGGCGGACGACGCAATGGCAGCCCGATGGCGCCGGCTATTCCACCCTCACGGTCATCGACGCCGTGGGTCGGGCCGCCAGCGTGCGCGTCTTTATCGAATAGATGAGACCCTCAGTCGGCTGCAGTTTGCGCACGTCGCTCGACCCGGCGTGAACGGTCAGAATACCGCCGAGGCGCCCGACTGTCCGCGTATGGAGGGTTACGGTGCATCCCGCCAACGGGTCTCACCGCATCCACTCCTTCGGATCAATGGCAACCGGTAGTGGAATGACCAAATTTGCGACCAGCACCGCGTAAGATTGACGAAATAGTAGTTCTATCAGGAGAGGTTGCAGTCGCTCACGCTGTTTGCATCGCCTCCGCACGCGAACCTGTTTATGGTTGCGGACAATTGCTGATATCAATGAAGGATTGCTGAAATGTCGAAGGCCATGAACGTCATCGTTGCCGACGACCATGCCATCGTTCGCGAAGGCTTGAAGATGCTACTTTCGACGATGGCGGGCATATCCGTGGTTGCCGAGGCCGCCGACGGCGAAGCCGTGTTGGCGCTTGCGAGAAGTGAGCCGGCAGACCTTCTGACCCTCGATCTCGGCATGCCGGGCGTGGCAGGCATCCAGTTCATCGCCGACATCAGGGAACTGGCTCCGAGAATGAAGATCCTAGTGCTGACCGCCAATATCGAACCGCGAACGGTCC
Source organism: Ensifer sp. Root31 (assembly GCF_001424825.1). Classification (NCBI taxonomy): domain Bacteria; kingdom Pseudomonadati; phylum Pseudomonadota; class Alphaproteobacteria; order Hyphomicrobiales; family Rhizobiaceae; genus Ensifer; species Ensifer sp. Root31. The sequence continues at coordinate 128,204 of NZ_LMCO01000065.1, forward strand.
GCGCCGCCATAGATGCGGGCGCAAGCGGTTATCTCACGAAGAACGGCGACCCGGCCGAGCTTGCCTCTGCCGTTGACGCGCTTGGCGCCAACGAAATCTACCTCGCACAATCGATACGCTTTGCCGTCAGCCACCCGGAGCGACGGACCTTGCCGTCCGCGACCGACGAAGCGCTTTCGCCCATTCCCCTGACCCGGCGGGAGATGCAGATCCTTTCGCTCGCGGCTCAGGGCCTGACGGCTCGCGAGATTGCCGAACGGCTTGGCATCAGCCCGCTCACCGCGCGCAAGCACCGCGAAAACCTGATGCGCAAGCTCAGCCTGCATAGCGCTGCCGAACTCGCCGCCTACGCTGTGCGCATCGGCCTGCCCATTGGCTGAAATCCGCATGCCGCGCCGGCTCCAGCGGTGACATTCCCTTAACCACCACATCATTGGCCGCAGGTTCGAGGCTCCGAAATACGGCACCTGCCGTATGTCGCCGATCTACAACCAAGCGTAGTTCTCTGCCGACCCGATTCCGCACCGACGGGGTCGGGCCGAATGCCACGCTGCCGGAGGGGCAGCCGGCAAACCGGAGGAACTGCGATGCCCTCGATCGAGCACTGGATTTCGTTTGCGGTCGCTACGGCGATCTTTGCCTGCATGCCGGGGCCCGCCATTCTCTACATGACGGCGCAGACCTTGGCGCATGGCCGCAAAGCCGGTTTTTTGGCCGCATTCGGCATCCATATCGGCTGCTATGTGCATATTGCAGCCGCAACCCTCGGGCTTGCCGCCCTTCTCAGCCATGCACCGTTTGTCTATGCGGCAATCAAACTTGCCGGCGCCGTCTATCTGGTCTGGCTTGGCGGCACGATGCTGCTCGGCATCGGCAAGCATGATACGCATAAGACCGATGCCAAGCCCGGCGTGCTGCGCGACAGCATCCTCGTCGAAATCCTCAACCCTAAGACGGCGTTGTTCTTCGTGACGTTCCTGCCGCAATTCGTCGACCCGGCAGCGGCAATGCCGGTCTCCCTGCAGTTCCTGGTCTTCGGCATGCTGGTCAATCTGGCGTTGTCGGCCGCTGATGTCGCCGCTGTGATACTCGCATCCCTGACCCTTGGTCGCTTCACCGGCCAGAGCAGCCTGGTCCCGCGGGCATGCGGTTCGATCCTCATCGGCCTCGGCATGATGCTGGCAACGCAGTCCGTCTGACACGAGGGGTCTTGCGATCAAACCCTTTCCTATCCCGATTGTTTCGGCGATGATATCCGGGCCTTGAACGTCAGCGCAAAGCTCGAAGTCCTTCGGATGCCATCGCAAGGCTATGGATGACGTCCGTGCGAGAGGAAAACGGTCGCATGCTCAGCCCTGCCGAGATTTCGCAAGCAGCCGAGAGCCTTCACCAGGCCGAAATCGATCGCAGCCAGGTCGGCCTGTTATCCCTCAAACATCCGGGGATGACGATAGACGACGCCTATGCGGTTCAATCCGCCTGGGTGCGGCGCAAGCGGGACCTCGGCCGACGGATCATCGGCTTCAAGATCGGGCTGACGTCAAAGGCCATGCAGCAGGCGCTTGATATCGACACGCCGGATTCCGGCGTGCTGTTCGACGACATGCTGTTCGAGGATGGTTCAACCATTCCCGCCGATCGCTTCATCCAGCCTCGCGTAGAGGCCGAAATCGCCTTCGTGATGAAGGCGCCGCTCAAAGGGCCGCGCGTCACTATCCTGAACGTGCTCAACGCCACCGACTTCGTGATCCCCGCGCTTGAGATCCTCGACACCCGCATCGTCAGACGCGATCCCGAGACACAGCAAGCCCGAGGGATCGCCGATACGATCGCCGACAATGCGGCCAATGCCGGGCTGATCCTTGGCGGACGACCGATGCGCCCCGACGCGGTTGATATGCGCTGGATGGGCGCCATCCTCTCGCGCAACGCCGAAGTGGAAGAAGCCGGATTGGGGGCGGGCGTTCTCAATCATCCCGCCCATGGCATCGCCTGGCTCGCCAACCGCTTGGCGCAGTATGGCGACGCGATCGAACCGGGCCAGATCGTGCTTTCCGGCTCGTTCGTGCGTGCGGTGGAGGCGCGCAGCGGCGACACCTTCGTTGCGGATTTCGGCAATCACGGCACGGTCAGCTGCCACTTCGCCCGAAGCGCCGCCTGACCCAGCGGCACCAATGTCTTAGGCACCCATCCTCGCGTCCTATTGCACCAGGATTGCGCGGAAATCATTGACATTCGTGCCGGTCGGCCCGGGCTTGAAGATATCACCGAGCGCGTCGAAGGCACTCCAGCTATCATTCCGCTGCAGGAGTGCTGAGGCGTCGAGCCGCTGTGCGGCGAGCCGGGCGATCGTCGTTCCGTCGGCAAAGGCGCCGGCATTGTCCTCGGAACCGTCGATGCCATCGGTATCGGCGGCAAGCGCCGCAACGCCAACGGCGCCATCAATGCCAAGGGCCAGCGACAGCAGGAACTCGCTGTTGCGTCCGCCCTTGCCTGCCCCGCGCATGGTAACGGTCGTCTCGCCGCCGGAAAGAACGACAACGGGCTTCGCGAAGGGGCGGCCGCGGCCTGCGACCTCACGGGCGATTGCCGCGTGAACACTGCCGACGTCACGCGCCTCGCCTTCAATCGCGTCGGAGAGAATGATTGCCTCGATGCCGGCCTCCCGCGCCTTGGCGGCAGCCGCCTCGAGCGAGACGGAAGCGGATGCGATCAGGCGTACTTCGTTGGCAGCGAAACGCGGGTCGGACGGCGACGGCGCATCGGCAGCCGGATCGGCGAGCCACGCCAGAACCTTTTCGGGCAATTGCAGGCCATAGCGCTCGATGATCTTCAGGGCGTCGGCACGAGTGCTTGCGTCGGGCAGGGTCGGACCGGAGGCGACCAGCGCCGGGTCATCGCCGGGAATATCAGATACGATGAGTGAAACGACCTTCGCCGGATAGGCCGCGGCCGCGAGCCGGCCACCCTTGATCAATGAGACGTGCTTGCGCACCGCATTCATGGCGCTGATCGGCGCGCCCGAGGCGAGCAGCGCCCGGTTGACGGCGACTTCATTGTCCAGCGAAAGGCCTGGAGGTGGTGACGGCAGCAGGGCCGATCCACCACCGCAGACAAGAGCAACGACCAGATCGTCTTCCGACAGGCCGCTGACCTCGGCGATCAGGCGCCGAGAGGCCTGCAGACCGCTTTCATCCGGCAGCGGATGCGATGCTTCCAGCACCTCGATACGCTGGCAAGGGGCTGCGTAGCCGTAGCGGGTGACGACGACGCCGGAAAGCGGACCATCCCAATGTCGCTCGAAGGCCTGTGCCATCTGCGCCGCACCCTTGCCGGCGCCGACGACGACGGTCCGGCCCTTCGGCCGCTCCGGCAGGTTGGCGGCAATCACCAGTGCCGGGTCGGCAGCGGCAACCGCCGATGTGAACAGCGTTTCCAGAAACGTGCGCGGATCGGCAATGGCTGCCATGTCTCTCCCCTTCATCCAAGATCTCGGGCGGCGGCTCCTCCTTCCGCCGCCCGGAGGCACGATCGGCAGACGGAACGGGCCGCCGGTCGATCATGCGTATTTTCATGCTGTCGTAGCGGTGCTTCAGGCGACCTGATGGTTCGCCATGCGCTCAAGGGCACGCACCAGGCCGGAATGGTCAAGCCCGCTGTCACCATTGGCGGCGCAGTTGTTGAACAGCTCCTGCGTCGCTGCCGTGTTCGGTAGCGAAATGCCGAGGGATTTTGCGCCCTGCAGCGCCAGGTTCAGATCCTTCTGGTGCAGCGAGATGCGGAAGCCCGGATCGAAGGTGCGCTTGATCATGCGATCGCCATGCACTTCGAGAATACGCGAGGAGGCAAAACCACCCATCAACGCTTCGCGAACCCGTGCCGGATCGGCGCCGGCCTTCGACGCGAAGACGAGCGCCTCGGACACCGCCTCGATCGTCAGCGCAACGATGATCTGGTTGGCGACCTTGGTCACCTGGCCATCGCCACAATCGCCGACGAGGGTGATGTTCTTGCCCATCAGCTGGAACAACGGCAAGGCCCGGTCGAAGCTCTCCTGAGAGCCGCCGGCCATGATCGAAAGCGAAGCGTTCCTGGCACCGACTTCGCCGCCGGAGACTGGTGCGTCGACGTATTCCGCACCGGTTTCGCGGACCTTTTTGGCGAATTCCTTGGTCTCGATCGGCGAGATCGAGCTCATGTCGATGACCAACTTGCCCTTGGAAAGGCCGTAGGCGACGCCGTTCTCGCCGAAGAGAACGTCCTTCACTTCAGGCGTGTCCGGCAGCATCAGGATGATCGTGTCGACCGCCTCGGCAAGTGCCTTCGGCGTCTCGACAAACGTCAGGCCATTGTCGAGCAGTTCCTGCCGCGGCGGGATCGCAAATTTCGAAGTGATGATCGTATGCCCGGCATCCTGCAGATGGCGTGCCATCGGCGTACCCATGATGCCCAGTCCAATAAAGCCGATCGTTGCCATTGTGCTTAACTCCTGATCTTGATGATGTCTGCGGATTGCGTGCGCTTGCGCTCGGTGCCAAGCCAGCCAAGGCCCTCGACCGTGGTCGTGCGCGGCTTGTATTCGCAGCCGATCCAGCCGTCGTAGCCCGCCTCTTCGAGCGCATCGAAGACGTAGGGATAGTTGATCTCGCCCGTACCCGGTTCGTTGCGGCCCGGGTTATCGGCAAGCTGGACGTGGGCGATGCGGCCGGCAAAGCGCCTGTAGGTACCGATGAGTTCGCCTTGCGTGCGCTGCTGATGGTAGAGGTCGTACTGGATGAAGAGGTTGTCGCTGCCGACCTCGTCGATGATCGAAGCGGCCTGCTCGACCGTGTTGAGGTAGAAGCCGGGAATATCGAAGTGGTTGATCGGCTCGATCAGCAGGCGAATGCCCTGCTTGCCCAGTTCGCTCGCGGCCAGCTTGAGGTTGGCGACCAGCGTGGTGCGCAGCACGGCTTCCGAGACCCCGTCCGGCGCGATGCCGACCAGGCAGTTGACCTGCTTGCAATCAAGCGTGGTCGCATAGTCGATGGCGCTCGCCACGCCCTTGCGGAACTCGTCGATCCGGTCGGGCAGGATGGCGATGCCGCGCTCGCCGCCGGCCCAGTTGCCGGCCGGCAGGTTGTGCAGCACTTGTTTCAGACCGTAACGCTGCAACTCGGCGCGCAGGCTGACCTTCTCGAACTCGTAGGGGAAGAGATACTCGACGCCTTCGAAGCCGGCTTTTGCAGCAAGGGCAAAGCGATCGAGGAACGGCGCCTCGGTAAACAGCATTGTCAGGTTCGCAGCGAACTTCGCCATGCGATTTTTCCTCCTTGTGATAGTTTTCAATCGAGAAGCGCTTCGATCGCGGTCGGTGCATCTTCGCCACGCGCCGCCAGTTCCTCGAACTCGACGACGGAGTTGATGTCCGCACCCATGGCGATGTTGGTGACGCGCTCGAGGATGAACTCGATGACGACGGGAACCTGGTGCTCATCCATCAGGGCGCGGGCGCGGTCGAACGCTTCCTGGAACTCGTTGGGGCTGCGCACCCGGATCGCCTTGCAGCCGAGACCCTCGGCAACGGCGACATGGTCGACGCCATAGCCCTTCTCCGCGTCTTCAGACGCATTGATGTTGTCGAAGGCGAGGCTGACTTCGAAGTCCATGTTAAAGCCGCGCTGCGCCTGGCGGATGAGGCCGAGGTAGGAATTGTTCACGACAACATGCAGGTAGGGCAGCTTGTGCTGGGCGCCGACCGCCAGTTCCTCGATCATGAACTGGAAATCATAGTCGCCGGAAAGTGCGACGATCGGCCTATCGGGATCGGCGGCACGCACGCCAAGGGCAGCCGGCAGGGTCCAGCCGAGCGGACCGGCCTGGCCGCAATTGATCCAGTTGCGCGGCTTGTAGACGTGCAGGAACTGCGCGCCGGCGATCTGGCTGAGGCCGATGGTCGACACATAGCAGGTGTCGCGGCCGAAGGCCTTGTTCATCTCTTCATAGACGCGCTGCGGCTTTAGCGGCGTCTGGTCGAAATGGGTCTTGCGCAGCATGGTCCGCTTGCGCTCGCGGCATTCTTGCGCCCAGCCCGACCAGTCGCGCAGCTTGCCGGCGGTCTTCCATTCCGTCGCAACGTCAAGGAAGAGCTTCAGCGCTGCCCCCGCGTCTGAGACGACGCCGAAATCCGGCGCGAAGACGCGTCCGATCTGCGTCGGTTCGATATCGACGTGAACGAACTTTCGACCCTCGGTATAGGTCGGTATGTTGCCGGTGTGGCGGTTTGCCCAACGGTTGCCGACGCCGAGCACGAAGTCGGAGGCGAGCATGCTGGCATTGCCGTAGCGATGCGACGTCTGCAGGCCGCACATGCCGGCCATCAGCGGATGATCGTCCGGGATCGTACCCCAGCCCATCAGTGTCGGAATGACAGGAACGCCGGTGATCTCGGCAAATTCGGTCAAGAGATCCGAGGCGTCGGCATTGATGATGCCGCCACCGGCGACGATCAACGGCCGCTCGGCCTCGTTCAGCATCGCAATGACCTTCTCGGCCTGCGCGCGCGTCGCCTTCGGCTTGTAGGGCTCGAGCGGCTCATACGTCTCGGGATCGAATTCGATCTCGGCCAGCTGGACGTCGACCGGCAGGTCGATCAGCACCGGCCCCGGTCGTCCGGAGCGCATCAGGTGAAAAGCCTTCTGGAAGACGAATGGCACCAGCGCCGGCTCCATGACGGTGACAGCCCACTTGGTGACAGGTGCTGCGATCTTGGAGATATCGACGGCCTGGAAATCCTCCTTGTCCAGGCGGGCGCGCGGCGCCTGCCCGGTGATGCAGAGGATCGGGATCGAGTCGGCGGAAGCCGAGTAAAGGCCGGTGATCATGTCGGTGCCGGCCGGGCCTGACGTGCCGATGCAAACGCCGATGTTGCCGTGCTTGGCGCGGGTGTAGCCTTCCGCCATATGCGAGGCGCCCTCTACGTGGCGGGCAAGGATGTGGCGAACCGAGCCGCGCGCCCTCAGAGCGGAATAAAACGGATTGATTGCCGCACCGGGCACGCCGAAAGCACAATCGATGCCCTCTTTCTCAAGAACGTAAACAGCCGCATCAACGGCACGCATCTTAGCCATGGGAACTCCTCCTATTTGATGAGACGATACCCCATTGTCATCAATGTTCAACATTTAAATGGAATTCATTTCCACCAGATGGAAATAAACATCTTCAAGAATTTCGAAACAATCAATCCTGGTCCTGCTAGAGGATGATAGGAATGACTCGGCTGCTGGAGGATGGATCATGGATGCGACAGGCAAGGGAAAACGCGGCCGAAAGGCGGGCGAAAACGCAGCGCCCGGCTCCGTGCAGGTGCTCGACCGTAGCCTGACGCTGCTGGCGGTCGTTGCCGAAAGCGACGGCTCGACATTGACGAACTTGTCCGATGTCACAGGCATGGCGCCATCGACCGTGCACCGGCTGCTGACGTCTCTGGCCAACCACGGCATGGTGATGAACGACCCCGACACCGGCGCCTGGACGATCGGCCTCAAGGCATTCGAGATCGGCAACGCCTATCTGCGCTTCCGCAAGCTCGGCACCATCAGCCGTCCGTTTCTGAAACAGCTGATGGAAGAAAGCGGTGAGACTGCCAATATCGGCATCGAAGAAGGCGGCGATGTCGTCTTCATCTCGCAGGTGGAAAGCCATGCCCCGATGCGGGCCTTCTTCCGCCCCGGCCGGCGCGGGCCGATCCATGCCTCCGGAATCGGCAAGGCGATCCTGTCGACCTGGGCCGACAAGGATGTCGCGCATCTGCTGGCTGGACGCGACCTGGCGCATTTCACCGACAAGACACGCGACAACCTGTCGGCGCTGCTGCAGGACATCCAGAAGATCCGCCAGCGCGGCTGGTCGATCGACGACGAGGAACACACGCTCGGCATGCGCTGCGTGGCAGCGCCGATCTTCAACGAATATGGGGAAACGATCGCCGGGATCTCGATCTCAGGACCATCCGTGCGCGTCAATGACGACAAGCTCTTGGTGCTGGGACCGGTCGTGCGCGAGCGCGCCGATGCCTTGACCCGGGCCATGGGCGGCAAGCGCCCCGAAGATCTCTGATAAGGAGATCTTTGACAAGAAAGCCTCCCCTTGTGGGGGAGGCTTGCGTACGGCGTTGATTGGAACGTTCAGCGTCGAACGTTGGGAGACCACGCTTCCGCGATGGTTCAGACCGTCTCGAATTTCCGGCCGCCTGTGGCTTCTGTCTCGGCTGCCTGGTTGCTGGCAAGATGTTTCATCGGCTTGCCGGCAACATAGGTTTCGGCCACCGATCGGTCGTCGCCCATCGTCTGCAGGATGAAGAGTTCCTCGGCGAGCGTCTTGGCCACGCGCATTCTCAGCTCCATCGACGGCTTGGCGCGACTGTCGAGCACGACGATATCGGCGTCGGCGCCGATATGCAGCGAGCCGATGCGGTCGTCGAGATCGAGCGCCCGCGCGTTGCCGAGCGTCATCATGTAGAACGAGTTGAACGGCGAAAGCCGCTGACCCTGCAGATGAAGAACCTTGTAGGCCTCATCCATGGTTTCCAGCATCGAGAAGCTGGTGCCGGCGCCGACGTCCGTTGCCACCGACCAGCGCGCGCCGAGTTTGTCGAAACGGTCGCGGTCAAAGAGGCCCGAACCGAGGAACAGGTTCGAGGTCGGGCAGAAAGTGCCGACGGCGCCGGTCTCGGCGAGAACCGAGATCTCGCGATCGCTGAGGTAAATGCAGTGCCCGAGCAACGTCTTGCGGGTCAAAAGATCGTAGCGTGCATAGATGTCGGTATAGTCCTTCGCTTCCGGGTAGAGCGACGTCGCAAAGGCGATCTCGTCCTTGTTTTCGGACAGATGCGTCTGGACGTAGCATTCCGGATGTTCGGCGACGAGCGCCCGGCTCATCTCCATCTGTTCCGGCGTCGAGGTGATGGCGAAACGCGGGCTGATGGCGTAGTGGGCGCGGCCGCGGCCGTGCCACTTGCCGATCAGTTGCTTCGTCTCGTCATATCCGAGTTGAGGCGTGTCGCGCAGCGCATCGGGCGCATTGCGATCCATCATTACCTTGCCGCCGATCATCAGCATGCCGCGGCTTTCCGCAGCGCCGAAGTAGGCATCGACACTCTCCGGATGCACCGAACAATAGGCAACGGCCGTGGTGGTGCCGTTGGAAAGCAGTTCGTCCATGAACCGGCCGGCAATGAATTGAGCATGCTCCGGCTGGCGGAACTTTTGTTCCTCGACGAAAATGTAGGTGTTCAGCCATTCGAGCAATTGCGCACCATAGGACGCGATAGCCTGCGTCTGCGGGAAATGCAGATGCGTGTCGATCAGGCCCGGCAACACCAGGTTCGGTCGATGATCGGCAACCTTGACTGCTGGCCCGGCCCTGCGGGCAACGTCCGAATGCTCGCCGATATCGGCAATCTTGCCGTTGCGAACCAGCACGGCGCCATCTTCGAAGTAGCGATAGGAGGCGTGGTCGTCGATGCCTTTGGGCGCCTCGACAAACGTCAGCACGCGGCCGCGGATCAGCAAATCGGTCATTGAACCTTCTCTCCCTTTACGACCGTCTCATACCAGGCGACGAGGAGCTTGCGCTCCTCGTCCGATATGCCGGTGACATTGGCCGGCGGCATCGCGTGCGAACGGCCGGCCTGCAGATAGATTTCGCGTGCGTGGGCGGCGATCTCGCCGTCGGTCTCCAGCGTCACGCCCTTCGGCGGCACGACCAGCCCTTCCCAGCCGGGCTCCTTGGCGTGGCACATGGAACAGCGGCCAAGCACGGTGTCGCGAACCTTCGGAAAGGCCTCGGCGGTAACGAACGGCTGCTGCGCCGCCGAAACCTTCGCCTCCTCGTCGCCGCTCAGGATCTTCGGCACGGTCGACAGCCACATGATGACAATGAAGAGCAGCGCGGTCGCAAGCCACGTCCAGGTCGGATTGCCCTTGTCGGCGTGACGGGTGTTGAAATAGTGGCGGATGGTGACGCCCATCAGGAACACCAGCGAGGCGATGATCCAGTTGTACTGGGTGCCGAAGGCCAGCGGATAATGGTTCGACAGCATCAGGAACAGCACAGGCAGCGTCAGGTAGTTGTTGTGCGTGGAACGCTGCTTGGCGATGACGCCGTATTTGGCGTCCGGCGTGCGGCCGGCGATCAGGTCGGCAACGACGATCTTCTGGTTCGGGATGATGATGAAGAAGACGTTCGCCGACATGATCGTCGCGGTGAAGGCGCCCAGATGCAGGAAGGCGGCGCGGCCGGTGAAAAGCTGCGTATAGCCCCAGGCCATGCCGACGAGGATGAAATACAGGAGCACCATCAGCTTGGTGTTGTCGCGGCCGGCCGGCGACTTGCAGATCGCATCATAGGCAAGCCAGCCGAAGCCGATCGATGCCAGCGAAATGGCGATCGCCGTCGTCTTCGATACGTCGAGCACATTGGGGTCGATCAGGTAAAGGTCAGCGCCGGCGTAATAGACCATGCACAGCATGCCGAAACCGGAAAGCCAGGTGACGTAGGATTCCCATTTGAACCAGATCAGGTGCTCCGGCATGTTTGATGGAGCCACCAGATACTTCTGGATATGATAGAAGCCGCCGCCGTGGACCTGCCATTCCTCGCCGTAGGCTCCAACAGGCAGATCGGGTCTTTTCTTCAGGCCAAGATCGAGCGCGACGAAATAAAACGACGAACCGATCCATGCGATACCGGTGATGACGTGTAGCCATCTCATGGCAAAGGTGAGCCAATCCCAGGCTATGGCATACTCGTACATGCAATTCTCCCATTTCTCCGTGGCGCATTATGTGTCATTGCTGGAGGCCGCGGGAACGTCGCTGGTTCACCAACACTTTCAAAAAAATCTATAAAATCGCGACGGAATGGATGCGTTAGATAGCGCCCGGAGGAGAGATCGGGAGGCATGTCATATCTGGACAATGTTCGCGTCTTCGTACGCGTCGTAGAGCTTGGAACCCTGTCGGCAGCTGGTCGCGACCAGCGCGTAACGCCGGCGGTTGCCAGTAATAGAATCAAAGAGTTGGAGCGCCACATGGGCGTTCGGCTGTTCAATCGGACGACGCGCAAGCTGACCCCGACGGAGCACGGCCGTGTGTTCTACGACGGTGCCGTCAAGATTCTCGAAGCTGTCAATGAGGCGGAGAACGCCATCGCGGATCTGTCGCACAATCCGAAGGGTGCGCTGAAGATTACCGCTCCGTTGGGGATAGGTCGGCGGCTGATCGCCTCGGGCATTCCGGAGTTTCACGACAAATATCCGGATATCGAGGTGCGGCTCAGGCTCTCCGACCACAATGTCGATATCCTGTCGGAAGGCGTCGATGTCGCCTTCAAGCTCGGCATCCTCGAAGATTCGAACCTGCGCATGCGTGGCATCATGAACTGCGAGCGCGTCGTCTGCGGCGCACCGGCCTATTTCGAGAAGCGCGGCGTGCCGCAAACACCCGACGAGCTTATCGCCGACAAACATGACTGTCTGCTGCTGCGCTATCCCGGTTCCAAGGAGTACTTCTGGACATTGCAGACGCCTGAGGGTGTCAGGAAGCTCGAAGTGACCGGGCCTTACGATTCGGATGATGGCGATGTGTTGACCCAATGGGCGCTCGATGGTCGCGGCATCATCAACAAGCCTCTCTTCGAGGTGAAGAGCTACATCAACACCGGCGAGCTGGTGCCAATCCTTGCCTCGACACCGCCGCTCGGCGTGCAACTGGCGGCGATCTATCCGCACAAGCGCTTCCAGGACCCGAAGGTTCGGCTGATGATCGACTATATGGCGGAGCGCTGTCAGCGGCTGATCGGCAAGATGCTCGCCTAACAGCCCCGCCTAAAACAGCGCTCTGCTTGATCGGTTAAGGCACGAGCACGATCTTACCGGTCGTGCTTCGTGTTTCCATGGCACGGTGCGCCTCTGCCGCCTGTTCCAGCGGAAACCGACCACCCAGATGGACCTTGAGCCGCCCGTCCTCCACGCGACGGAACAGATCGCCGAGATCGGTTTTCAGGGCGGACGGCGTGAGCAACGGCAATAGAGCGAACCCACGCAGGGATTGATTGCCCGAAAGCATTTGTTCGACGTCAGCGGCTTCGAGTTCGAAGCGCCCCATCGCGCCGAAGACGAGCTCACCGCCTTGCGCCAGAACACCAAGCGCGGATTTGGTGAAGGATCCGCCGACCATGTCGTAGATCGTCTCGACTGACCCACCTGCCTGATGCTGTCCAAGCTCCGACCGCCAATCCGCTGCTTTGTAGTCGATTGCAAGGTCCGCGCCGAGCGAGCGTGTGAACGCGACCTTCTCGCTGCCGCCCGCAAGCGCGATTACCGCTTTTGCACCAGCCTCTCTTGCAAGCTGAATGAGCAGCGAGCCGACACCGCCGGCCGCAGCAGTCACCAGCACGGTCTTTCCCTGCGGATTGCTTTGCCGAACGAGATGAAGCGCCGTCAGCCCCTGGATCATCAGCGCTGTCGCCACTTCGAACGAAACGTCGCCGGGGATCGGCACGAGTGCGTCAGCGTCGATCGCGACATATTCGGCGCACCCGCCCGCCCCGCGGCCGGAGGCGAACATCGGCACGGCGACACGCGTGCCGACCGCCGGCGTTTTCACGCCTTCGCCCTGCGCCTCGACAATGCCCGCGATCTCGACACCCGGCACCATCGGCAAACCAGGTGTCACCGCGTATCGGTCCTGCCGCATCAGAACTTCGAAGAAATTGAGCCCGATCGCCCCGACCCGCACCAGCACTTCGCCGTGCGCGGGCACCGGCTTCGGCATATCGATCAGCTCAAGGACTTCAGGGCTCCCGAAGGAGCGGTACCGGATTGCTTTCATGGATCTCAACCTCATTTGACTGGCTTTGATCCATAATTAGCCTTAGACTCCCGTTTGGCTCTACACACCCTTTTGTTCCATACTGACCGATTGGTAACCATGGCCGATATCATCAAGAGACTGCCATCACTGCCATCCGAGCGTGCGCTCAAGGTGATCTCCGGGCGATGGAAGGCAGTGATCCTCTATCACCTGTTCGACGGTCCGAGGCGCCTCTCTGAGTTGCGACGGCTCGTACCGGCCGTCAGCCAGAAAGTCCTGATCCAGCAGCTTCGCGAGATGGAAGAACACGGCCTCGTTCATCGCGAGATCTTTCGCGAAGTGCCGCCAAGGGTGGAATATTCGGCAACGGCACTGGGCCAGAGCCTCGAGCCGGTCCTGCTTGCCCTGTGCGAATGGGGTCAGCGTCACGCCGAAGAACTGGGTGAATTCGACCAAGTCGGCGATTGCATCATCCGGCCGCGCCAAAGCGCCTGAGCGTCAGGCGCCGACGCGCTTGCCTGGCTTGACCGAGGAGACAGCCGGCGCCTCCCAATGATGATTGAGCGCGGCGGTCATGATCTCGGCTGCGGCCAGGGCCGCTATCACCGCCGGCCTCTTGTCTTTCACGGCCGTGCCGCCGATCGGGCAGATAAGACGATCGAAAAGATCGGGCCGGCCGATTTCCCGCGACAGCCAGTTCTTGAAGGTCGAACGCTTGGTCTTCGAGCCGATCATGCCGACATAGGAAGCGTCGTCACGCCTGAGCGCCTCGGCTGCAATCAGGAAGTCGAGCGCGTGGTCATGGGTGAGGATCACGAAGGCGCTGCCGCGCGGCGCATCGCGGACCACCGCCTCGGGCATCGCGGTCAGGCAGGTCTCGATACCGTGGATATCGGCGGCCGAAAGCTCGTCCTCGCGGGTGTCGACGAGAATGGTGCGCACCGGCACAAGCGATAGCGCCATCGCCAGCGCATCACCGACATGCCCGGCGCCGAAGACGTAGACATGGGGGCGGCTGGCAATCTCCAGATCGCTGCGTTCAATCAACATGGCGGCTTTCTCCCGATCGATGCGCGTGAAGGCGAGCGCGACGCGCCCGCCGCAACACTGACCGATCTCGGGGCCAAGCGGGACCGTCATCGTGTCGGCGCCATCGCCGCGCTTCATCGCGCGACGACCGTGGTCGATCGCCATATATTCGAGCTGGCCGCCGCCGATGGTGCCGAAGAGGCCGTCCGGCGCCACCAGCATCCAGGCGTCGGTGTCGCGCGGCGTCGAGCCTGCGGCACCCGTCACCTCGACCAGAACGCAGTCCGGTTCGCGACGCAGGAAGTCCCTGATATCCTCTCGGCTCGCAACCATCGCCATCAACCCTGTGCTACAGCCCCTTGCCTTGCGGCGGCTCGCAGCCGCTCGATCGCCATCAGCACCCGCTCCGGCGTCGCCGGTGCGTCGATGCGCGGGGGAATACGATACTCCGCAACGCTCGCCGCTGCCATCGACAACGCCTCCAGAACCGAAATGCCCAACATGAACGGCGGTTCCCCGACGGCCTTTGACCGCCGGATCGTTTCCTCCCGGTTGACCGACCATTCCGCCAGGCGAACGTTGAACACGCGCGGTCGATCGGAGGCAAGCGGGATCTTGTAGGTCGACGGCGCATGCGTGCGCAGCCGACCCTTGGCGTCCCACCACAGTTCCTCTGTCGTGAGCCAGCCCATGCCCTGAACAAACGCGCCTTCGACCTGACCCAGGTCCAGTGCCGGGTTCAGCGATCGGCCGACATCGTGAAGGATGTCGGTGCGATCGACCTGATATTCGCCGGTCAGCGTATCGACGCTGACTTCGGAGCAGGACGCGCCATAGGCATAATAGAAGAACGGACGGCCGCGGCCTTCCGAGCGGTTCCAGTGGATTTTCGGCGTCTTGTAGAAACCGGCGGCGGACAGCTGGATACGGGCGCCATAGGCAAGCTTGATGAACTCGCCAAAGGGCAAGCGTTCCGCGCCGATCCGCACTGTGTTCGGCTCGAAGGCGACATCGGCCTCGGCAACATTCCAGCGTTCGGCGGCAAAGCGCACCAGCCGCGCCTTGATCTGCTGCGCCGCATTGGCGGCCGCCATGCCGTTGAGATCCGAACCGGAGGACGCTGCTGTCGCCGACGTATTCGGCACCTTGCCCGTCGTCGTCGCCGTTACCTTGACGCGATCGAGATCAACCTGGAACTCGTCGGCCACCACCTGGGCAACCTTGGTGTAAAGCCCCTGCCCCATCTCGGTACCACCATGGTTGAGGTGGATCGACCCGTCGGTATAGACGTGCACCAGGGCGCCTGCCTGATTGTACTCGGTCTTGGTGAAGGAGATGCCGAACTTGACCGGGGTGAGCGCGATGCCGCGCTTGATGATGTGGTTTTCGCGGTTGAAGGCGATCACGGCCTCTCGACGCGCAGCGTAATCGGCCGACGTTTCGAGCTCCTCGATGATGCGCCCGATGATGTTGTCTTCGACCGTCTGGTGATAGGGCGTGAGATTGCGGCCCTCGCCGCCATAGAAGTTGAGCTTGCGGATCTCGAGCGGATCCTTGCCGACAGCATAGGCGACATCCTCGATCATGCGCTCGCCGCCGACCATGCCCTGCGGGCCGCCGAAGCCACGAAACGCAGTGTTCGAGACGGTGTTGGTCTTCAACGGCTTCGAACGAAGACGGACGTTCGGATAGAAGTAGCAGTTGTCGGCATGAAAGAGCGCGCGATCGGTCACGGGTCCAGAGAGATCGGCGGAAAAGCCGCAGCGCGCCACAAACACCGCATCGACCGCCTCGATCCGGCCCTCGTCATCGAAGCCGACCTTGTAGTCGACGTGGAAGTCGTGACGCTTGCCGGTTGCCGACATGTCGTCGTCGCGGTCAGGTCTGACCTTGACGGCGCAACGGTATTTCTTTGCGGCCAGGGCCGCCACGGCGGCGAAGATGTTGGCCTGCGTTTCCTTGCCGCCGAAGCCGCCACCCATGCGGCGCACATTGACAGTCACGGCGTTGGACGGCACGCCAAGCACGGTTGCCACCATGTGCTGGGTTTCGCTCGGATGCTGGGTCGACGAATAAACCAGGACCTCATCGTCCTCGCCGGGAATGGCAAAGGAAATCTGGCTTTCGAGATAGAAGTGGTCCTGACCGCCGATGCGCATCTCGCCTTCGACGATGTTCTTCGCCTTGGCAAAACCGGCTTCGATGTCGCCACGCTCCAGCTTCAGCGGATCGATGACCAGAGGATAGTTCGCGGCAGCAGCCTCAAGCACGTCGGTCACATGCGGCAGATCGCGGTATTCGACCTCGACCTTGACGGCTGCACGCCTCGCGGCTTCACGCGACGTGGCGATGACGGCGAACATCGGCTGGCCGTAGAACTCGACCTTGCCGGTTGCAAACACCGGATCGTCGTGCTTGTGGGCGGGGCTGATGTCGTTTTCACCCGGGATGTCGTCAGCTGTGAGGATACCGATGACGCCCTCGCTGGCGCTGACCGCGTCGAAATCGATCGACAGGATATCGGCATGGGCGCGCTGGGACAGACCGAGATAGCCGTGCAATGTGCCGGCCGGCTCCGGAATATCGTCGATATACTCGGCCGTTCCCGACACATGTTTGTGGCCGGACTCGTGCCGTTCGTTTTCGTGGACGCCACCGCGGATGCGGTCGATGGGCTGCATCACATTCATGGGTCTCACCTCCTAGACGGCTACGGCAATGTTGCGGTCGATCCGGATGTTTCCGGTCGCCTGCGTTTCAAGATAGAAGCGGCGCAACAGGTTCTTGGCCACCAGTTGGCGATACTCCGCCGAGGCGCGCCAGTCGGTAAGCGGCGTGAAGTCCTGATCGAAGGCGGAGATCGCCTGCTCGACCGTTGGCTCCTGCCAGGCCTTGCCCTTCAGCGCCGCCTCGACATGAACAGCCCGCTTCGGTGTTCCGGCCATGCCGCCAAAGGCGATCACCGCGTCAGCGACTTCACCGGCACCGTCGAATGTCAGGCGGAATGCGCCGCAGACGGCGGTGATGTCTTCATCCAGACGCTTGGTGATCTTGTAGACGGCAAAGCTGGTGTCAGCTTCGAGGAAAGGAATGTGAACCGCTTCGACGAATTCACCGGGCTCGCGATCCTGCTTGCCGTAGGCAATGAAGAAATCTTCGAGCGCCACGGTACGGCGGCGAGCGCCCTTGCGCAGCGTCACCGACGCGCCGAGCGCAATCAATGCCGGCGGCGTGTCGCCGATCGGCGATCCGTTGGCGATGTTGCCACCGACCGTACCCATGTTGCGGACCTGCTGTCCGCCGATCCGGTCCCAAAGCTCGCGCAATTGCGGGAAATGTTCGGTAATGACGGGATAGGCTTCGGCATAGCTGACACCAGCGCCAAGCGTCACACCCTTGTCGTCGACGGTGATGCGACGAAGTTCTTCCAGGTGCGTGAGATGCACGACCGGCGCGATATCGCGCATGAACTTGGTGACCCAGAGGCCGACGTCGGTCGAGCCGGCAACGATCGTCGCTTTCGGATTGGCTTCGAGCACATCGGCAAAATCATCGACGGAAGCCGGCAGCATGAACAGTTCCGCTCCCTCGCCGATCACCACGCGGCGGCCATCCTGAAGGGCTGCGAGTTCGCCGGCGATACGATCGCGTTCGGCAAACAATGGATCCTTCCCCAGATCGCCGATGGTCGAAATCGCCTCGGCCGCGCGAATGATCGCGGCATAGCCAGTACAGCGACACAGGTTGCCCTGCAGCGCCTTCTCGATTTCGGTGACCGACGGCTTGGCGTTTTCCATCCAAAGCCCGTAGAGCGACATCACGAAGCCAGGCGTGCAGAAGCCGCATTGCGACGCGTGCGTCTGGACCATCGCCTGCTGGACGGGATGGAGTGGACCACCCGGTGTTGCCAGCGAATCCACCGTCACCACGTGACAGCCGTCGAGCGAACCGACAAAGCGGATACAGGCATTGACGGATTCATACTTGAGCTGCCCGCCGAGCAGGCGGCCGACCAGCACCGTGCAGGCGCCGCAGTCTCCCTCGGCACAGCCTTCCTTGGTTCCGCGCAGGTTGCGATCGATGCGCAGGAAATCGAGCAATGTCTGCACCGCAGAAACGTCGGAAAGCTCGACAAGGCGGTGGTTCAGGAGAAAACGGATCGTGTTGCGTATCTGAATGGTCATTGCTGATCAGCTCCCGCGATAGGTCGAATAGCCGTAGGGCGACAAGAGCAGCGGCACATGATAGTGCGCCGCCTGATCGTCGATACCGAAACGGATCGGGATGACATCGAGAAACGGGTTGGCGCCGCGCGCAGCTTCGGACCCAAGATAGTCGCCGGCGTGGAAATGCAGCTCGTAGGTGCCGGCCTGCATCAGCGATCCGCTCAACAGCGGCTGATCGCAGCGTCCGTCATCATTCGTCCTGACCGAGCGCAGATGCGTCTGGCGCTCGCCCTCGATGCGATACAGCTCGATGCGCAGGTCCTTGGCCGGTTTGCCACTGGCCGTATCGAGTACATGGGTCGTCAGACGGCCGTCGTTTCCACCATGAGATTGCATGCGTCTTGCTCCTCCCGAAGTCATCTTTCCATTTCGCAGTATCCCGGTGAGCCAGTGCATTGAGAAGCGGGCGGATCATTCGAGACTTTCAAAATTTTTGGGGGGAATGACGGCGGAAAAATCCCGTTAGGAATCGAGGTGCAGAGACAAATGTCTGGAGGACTGCTTGCATGAGATACCCCCGCGATCTTCACGGCCATGGCCCGAACCCCACCATCGTCTGGCCCGACGAGGCGCGGATTGCCGTGCAATTCGTGATCAATTACGAGGAAGGCGGCGAGAACTGCGTGCTGCATGGCGACGCCGCATCAGAGGCTTTTCTCTCGGAAATCGTCGGTGCGCAGGCTTGGCCCGGACAGCGCCACTGGAATATGGAATCGATCTATGAATACGGCGCCCGCGCCGGCTTCTGGCGGCTTCATCGCATGTTCACGGAAAAGGGCGTGCCCGCGACAGTCTATGGCGTCGCAACAGCGCTGAAGCGTTCCCCGGCGCAGCTGGCCGCGATGCAAGACGCCGGCTGGGAGATCGCCTCGCACGGTCTGAAGTGGATCGAGCACAAGGAATTCAGCCCTGAGCGGGAGCGGACAGAGATCACAGAGGCGATCTGGCTGCACACGATCGTCACCGGCGAACCGCCGCGCGGCTGGTACACCGGTCGCTGTTCGGACAACACGCTCGATCTGGTGACCGAGACTGGCGGCTTCGACTACGTCTCGGACAGTTATGCCGACGATCTGCCCTACTGGCATGAACATGCGGGCCGCCACCAGCTGGTCATTCCCTACACGCTCGACACCAATGACATGCGCTTTGCAACGGCGCAGGGCTTCAACAGCGGTGACCAGTTCTTCAGCTATCTCAAAGACAGCTTCGACGTGCTCTATGCGGAAGGTGCGGCCGGCGCACCAAAGATGCTCAGCATCGGCCTGCACTGCCGCCTTGTCGGCAGGCCGGGTCGCGCCGCAGCGCTTGCGCGTTTCATCGACTACGTGAAGGGCCACGAAAAGGTCTGGTTAGCTCGTCGCGTCGATATCGCACGGCATTGGGCAAAGACCTATCCCTTCAAGGCCTGGGACGACCGTCCATCGCAGCTTTCCGAGGCTGATTTCGTCGCTCGCTTCGGTGGCGTTTTCGAACATTCCGATTGGATCGCCAGGCGCGCCTTTGCCAGCGAGCTATCGGCCGCCAACGACACGGCGATCGGGCTTGCTGCAGCGCTCACTGCAGTCTTCCGCGAGGCGAGGCCGGACGAGCGTCTTGCCGTGCTCAACGCCCACCCGGATCTCGCCGGCAAGCTGGCGCAGGCAAAGCGGCTGACCGAAAGCTCGACCAGCGAGCAGGCTTCCGCCGGCCTTAACGCCCTGACCGATGCTGAACGCACGCGTTTCACCGAACTCAACAGCGCCTATGTCGAAAAATTCGGCTTTCCCTTCATCATCGCGGTCAGAGGCCGCAGCAAGGAGGACATCCTGGCGGCCTTCGAAACCCGGATCGAGAACGATCGCGACAGCGAGCTCGAGACGGCCTGCCGGCAGGTGGAAAGGATTGCTCTTCTCCGCCTCAAAGACATGCTGCCGAGCTGAGTGCAGGCGATGACGATCGACAGCGTCGGCCTGCCTGACTTCGCGCGCAAGGCGATCAATCTCGCCTCCGCCGGCCTCGGGGCAAGGCCGGTGTTTGCCACCGACGAGTTCTTCGCCCCGCTCGAACGGCTGTTGCAGGATTGTCCCGCTGTCTTTCATCCCGGCGTCTACGACGAACACGGCAAATGGATGGATGGCTGGGAAACGCGGCGTCGACGCGGTCCCGGCCACGACCATGCGATCGTCGCGCTTGCCGCCACCGGCCGGATCGCCGGCTTCGACGTCGATACGACGCATTTTACCGGCAACTACCCCTCCGCCTGCGCAATCGACGCCTGTCTGGCGCCTGATGGGCCGGATGAAGCAACCGCTTGGACCGAGCTCTTGGGCATGAGCCCGCTTGGTCCAAGCGCCCATCACTACTTCGCAGCCCTTGCAGATGGGACCTGGAGCCATATCAGGCTGCGGATCTATCCCGACGGTGGCGTTGCCCGGTTGCGGGTCTATGGCACGCCCGCCCTCGACCGGGATCGGATCGGCGACGACGTGGTCGATCTCGCATCCTCGCTGCTCGGCGGCCGGATCGTCGTCTTCTCCAACGGCCACTACGGCCATCAACGACTGCTGGCACCCGGGCGGGGGATCAACATGGGCGACGGCTGGGAGACGCGACGGCGGCGCGAACCCGGCAACGACTGGATCATCGTCAGGCTGGCCGCACGCACGTCGATCGAACGCATCATCGTCGATACCGCCCATTTCAAGGGCAACTATCCCGACGCCTGTTCGGTGCAGGCGGCCGACCGCGGCGAGACGGACTGTACGGTCGATGCGGCGCTAACAGCATCTTCGCTCTATTGGCGGGACGTGCTCCCGCGCCAGAAACTGAGCGCCGACAGCATTCATGAGTACGGCCCTGACCTGATCGAAGAGGTCGGTTGCGCCACCCATGTTCGTCTCAACATCTACCCCGATGGCGGCGTCAGCCGGCTGCGTGTCTTCGGGCGCATTGCAAGGGCCGGCACCCCGTAAACGACCAACATAGGACGGAGGAGCGTCACATGAAGGAGATCGAGATAAAGCCGCTGACACGCGAGGCATTCGCGCCATTCGGCGACGTGATCGAGACTGAAAACGCCCACAGCTTTCCCATCAACGGTGGAAAATGCACCCGCTACCATGATCTCGCCAAGATCGAAACCGCCGGCGAAAAGGCCCGGCCGATGATCAGCCTCGTGCGCGGCGAGCCCTATCCGCTGCCGTTGAAGCTGACCATGGTCGAACGGCATCCGCTCGGCAGTCAGGCCTTCATTCCCCTGACCGACAATCCGTTCCTGGTTGTCGTTTCGGAGGAGACGGCTGAAGGTCCGAGCGAACCGATCGCCTTCCGGACCGCGCCCGGCCAGGGCGTCAATATCGCCCGCAATGTCTGGCACGGCATCCTGACGCCGTTGGAAGACGTCTCGGACTTTGCCGTGGTCGACCGCGGCGGCGAAGGCGTCAATCTCGAGGAGCATTTCTTCGAGCAACCATTCCTGCTGCGCTGACGGCGGGTTTGACACCAGAGGACGGACCCGCTCTACCGGAGTGGGTCCCGTCATCCTTTCGTTCACGAGCCCTAGTACCCACCGTCACGCCTGAATCTCGTCGGGGTGTAGCCGGTCAAACGGCGAAAATCGCGGGAGAAATGATAGGGATCGGGATAGCCGCAGTGCGCCGCGACTGCCGAAACCTTCGCCTCCGGCTCGACCAGCAGACGTTTTGCCTGGTTGATGCGCTCATGGCGCAGCCAGTCCATCGGCGTCGTACCGATGGTGTCCTTGAATCTCCGAAACAGTTGCGATGGGCTGAGATGCGCGAGGACCGCAAGCTCATCGATCGTCCAGGCTTTGGCAAGGTCTTTTCGGACTGCGGCAAGCACACTGGTTATGCGATCGCGTGAGGCAGAATCGTCGGGTGCGGCAGCACCCACCAATCGCGGCGCACTCAGGTTGGCGATCAGGCCGGCAATCGCCGCACTGACCAGCGCATCCGTTGCCGACGAGCGATCGTCGAGATAGCCGATGACGGCCTGGAACGCGACGCGGGCCGCCTCGCGATCCGACGGCTCGAACAACGGCGACTGCTGCACATTGAGGAAGGCATAGACCTCGTCCAACCCATGTCCCTCGACACCCATCCAGAGATATCGCCATTCACGGGCGTCGGGCGCGCAGCGATGTTCATAGGCCTGCGACGTGTCGAGCCAGACCGACAGGCCCTCCTCGGCGACGAACCGCTGCCCGCGCACTTCTATCAGCCCCTGCCCCGAGGTGGTGTGAACGAGCACGTGCTGATGGAAGCGCTTGCGTATCGGCGACTCCTCCGGCAACGCCACCCGCGCGCCGGCAACCAGCGCCTTGTAGGGGAACGCGCCTGCAAAACGTGCCGGTGTGTGAAAATAGATCTCTTCGCGCTCAGCCAACATGCGCGACACTCTGCATGGCGATGCGAGTTTTGTCCATTATCTCGCGAGATTGCTGCATTTCCCAGTACTGCCTGATGACGCTATCATGCAGTTTTTGCAGGGAGTGCGGCAAATGGCAGAGACCTTATCGACGGAGAGCCAGGTGGAGGTCGCGTTTACTCCCTTGTCCCCCGATTTCGCGCGCGATCCCTATCCGACCTACAAGGCGCTGCGCGACAAGGACGGTCTGCACTATTACGAGGACTTCGACATCTGGCTGGCCTCGCGCTTCGAGGATGTCTCGGCAATCGTCATGGACAAGCGTATGGTTCGCTCGCTCGAGGACATCGCGACATCAGAGGAAATCGCCAGGATCCAGCGCGCCGGCAACTGGCACGACATGCCGCACCACTCCCGCTTTGTGCAGTTTAGCCTGCTCGACAGCGATGGCGCCGTACACGACCGGCTGCGCAGACAGGTCTTCAAACTGTTCACGCCGGCGATGATTGCCAAGCTACGCGATCAGATCCAGGCCTATGTCGACAGGCTGATCGACAGCCTCGCCGATCGCGGCCAGATCGATTTCGTCGATGATCTCGCCGCCCACGTGCCCGGTCACATCATCGGCCGACTGCTCGGCGTTCCGGACGAAGACTGTCCCCAGTTGCGCATCTGGTCGGAGAACATCGTCCAGTTTTTCGACGTCGACCGGTCGGATGAACGCAAGCGCATCGCCGAGACCAACACCACCGAATTCTACGAATACCTGACGGTTCTGAAACACGAGCGCGAGCGAAACCCCAAGGACGACCTCATCTCGGTCCTGATCGAGGCCGAACGTGCCGGCGCGATGAATTCAGACGAGTTCATCTCGACCTGCATGCTGATCCTGATGGCCGGCCATGGATCGACCATCGACGTGCTTGGAAGCGGCATGCATGCGCTGCTGCGGTTTCCCGAACAGATGGCGCGGCTGCGAAAGGACCCTGCATTGATCCAGACGGCCGTGCAGGAGATGTTCCGCTACGAGTCACCGCTGCCGTTCTTCCATCGCCACTGCATCGAGGACGTGGAAATCGGCGGGCGGACTTTCGCGCGCGGCACGAAGTTCGGAGTGCTTTATGGCGCTGCCAACCGCGATCCCAAGCAGTTCGAAAACGCCAATGCGTTCGACATCGGTCGCACCCCCAACAGGCATCTGGCCTTTGGCGGTGGCGTGCATTTCTGTCTCGGCAACCATCTCGCCCGGCTCGACATGGACATCATCTTCAGCACCTTGTTGCGGCGCTTCCCGACGATCGAGCTTGTCGACGAAGAGCCCGAATACAAGCGAGGCCTTTCGGTGCGCGGCCCCAAGCGGCTGCAGATCGCCATCAAGCCGGCCTGAACGCCAACAGA
This sequence comes from Ensifer sp. Root31, assembly GCF_001424825.1. Taxonomy (NCBI): domain Bacteria; kingdom Pseudomonadati; phylum Pseudomonadota; class Alphaproteobacteria; order Hyphomicrobiales; family Rhizobiaceae; genus Ensifer; species Ensifer sp. Root31. The sequence continues at coordinate 152,082 of NZ_LMCO01000065.1, forward strand.
TGCGCCCTCCAGCGCGAAGCAATTCGAACGATTTCAGATTTGAGTGGAGACCATGCAATGCCCAGGATTGTCTTTGTGGATGCCGAGGGGAAATCGACCGAGGTTGAGGCCGAAATCGGCCAGTCGGTGATGTCGGCAGCCGTGCAGAACGGCATCGATGCCATCGCCGCCGAATGCGGCGGTTCCTGCGCTTGCGGCACTTGCCACTGCTATATCGACGGGACATGGGCCGGCCGGCTGCCATCGCCCGACTATCAGGAGCAGGATATGCTGGATTGCGTCGTCAATCCGGACGAAAGAAGCCGGCTCAGCTGTCAGATCACTGTTTCCGACGCGCTTGACGGCCTCGTGGTGCATCTGCCGGCCGGGCAATACTGATCGAGGAGCGCTCGCGCCACCAACCACCGCCAAACGCAAAAAGACCGGAGCCGCAGGAAACGCCTGCAGTCCGGCCAGCTTCGCGGGGGAAGTTATGTGAGGCCGGGGCGTTGTCTGCCCCGGCCTTTTTCCTATTCGGCGAAGAAGGCGAAGCGCACGATGAAGAGCGCTGCGACCAGCTGCGTTGCCGGATGGATGACGCTCCACTTGCCGGTGAACACTTTGAGCACGACATAGCTCACGAAGCCGAAGGCAAGGCCGTTGGCGATCGAGTAGGTGAAGGGCATGGCCAGTGCCGTGAGTGCGGCAGGCGCCGCTTCCGTCAGGTCGTCCCAGTCAACTTCCGTCAGTTCGCGCATCATCAGGCCGGCAACATAGAGCAGAGCCGGTGCCGTCGCATAGGACGGAACGGCCGCTGCCAGCGGCGAGAAGAACAGGGCGGCAAGGAAGAGCACGCTGACGGTCAGCGCCGTCAGGCCCGTGCGACCGCCTGCCTGGACGCCGGAGGCGCTTTCGACATAGGCGGTGGTGCTGCTGGTGCCGATCAGCGAGCCGGCAACGATGGCGGTGCTGTCGGCCAGAAGCGCCCGGCCGAGGCGGCTTGGCTTTCCTTCTTCCACCAGCTTGGCGCGCTTGGCCACACCGATCAGCGTACCCGTGGCATCGAAGACTTCGACGAGCACGAAGACGAGGATCACGTGGAGCAAGCCGCCATGGAGCGCGCCCATGATATCGAGCTGCATGAAGGTGGGCGCGATGCTCGGCGGCGCGGAAACAATGCCCTTGAACTCACTCACCCCCAGTAGCATCGACAGAATGGTGACGACGAGGATGCCGATCAGGATCGAGCCGCGGACCTTGAGCGAATCGAGCACTGCAATGACGAAGAAGCCAAGGATCGCCAGCAGCGGTCCGGTCTGCTTCAGGTCGCCGAGACCGACCAGCGTCGCCGGATTGTCGACGACGATGCCGGCATTCTTCAGCGCGATGATGCCGAGGAAAAGACCGATACCGGTCGCAATCGCGCTTCTGAGCGAATGCGGGATACCGGCGATCAACCAGCTTCTGACCCCTGTTACCGTCAGGATCAGGAAGATCATGCCCGAGATGAACACGGCACCCAGCGCCTGCTGCCAGGTAAAGCCGAGGGCTGCGACGACGGTAAACGCAAAGAAGGCGTTGAGGCCCATGCCTGGCGCCATGCCGATCGGCCAGTTGGCGACGAGCGCCATGACGGCCGAGCCGAGCGCCGCGGCAATACAGGTCGCGACGAAGACGGCATCCCTATCCATGCCCGTGGACGACAGAATGTCGGGGTTGACGAAGATGATGTAGGACATCGTCAGGAATGTCGTGACGCCGGCGATCACCTCAGTGCGCACGGACGTCCCATGCTCGTTTAACTTGAATAGTCGTTCAAACATATTTCCTCCCTTGGCGGCGTCGCGACGACGCAGCCGAACGACAGAGATCGGGCCACAGTCTCCTCCAGTACCCGACCAGTGCATTTCGATCATCCCCGAATTATCCGGTGCGATCGCATCACGGACCATTTCCGGTCCGTGCCGGGCGGGCGATCGTCCGCCCCCTTGAGACGACGCGAATGCCCTTGTGCACAGCCTTCGGATTGTGCGTCGTCCGGCGGCCGACTGCTAGCCGTCTATTCCAGGGTTCGACAAGGAAAGACTTTCAAATTTTTCGGAGCAGTTGCGGCCGATTGGCAGGCCGATTCCTGGCACTTTCGCCACCGGGTTCGGCGGCCGAAGCACGCCGAATAAATATAGTGGAATGGCCTCTTGACCTTCCAACGGTGGGAAACCTCATGTTTGTCTCACATCGAAAAGAAGGAGACAAGCGATGCAGAATTACAAGATCGACAACATGACCTGCGGACATTGCGCCGGCGTCGTGCAAAAGGCGATCCTGAGCGTTGATCCGCAGGCAACCGTCAAGATCGATCTCGGCGCGCGCGAAATCAGCGTCGACACCGCCGCCGCATCCGGCCCGATTGCCGACGCGCTGAAGACGGCAGGCTATGAGGGCCGCCAGCTCTAAATCAAGATCGCAACGGTGCCTCCAGTCACCGGTTGGCGCGCCTCGGCTCCCAAAGCCGGGGCGTTTGTCGTTTGACGCCGCCGCACGCCTTGACCCTACAACGGTGGGAAGCTCTAGCTTGCCGGCTCCCCATCTTCACGGAGACCGAGCATGCAACACGACGAACACGACGGGCACCGACATGATCACCGCAGCGTGACCGCCAGTCCCTCGAAACCCGAAAGCATGTCACTCAACTGTCTCGCGCTCTCTGCCACGGTGCATTGCCTGACAGGATGCGCCATCGGCGAGGTGCTCGGCATGGTCATCGGCTCGGCGCTTGGTTGGGGCAATGTCCAGACCATTGCACTCGCCGTCTTCCTTGCCTTTGTCTTCGGCTACGGCCTGACCATGTTTCCGCTGCTGAAGGCAGGCATGCCGTTCGCGGTGGTCCTGAAGCTGGCGCTTGCCGCCGACACGGCGTCCATCGTCATCATGGAAATCGTCGACAACGCCCTGATGCTGTTCATCCCCGGAGCGATGGATGCAGGCGTAACGTCTCTCCTCTTCTGGGCGAGCCTTGCGGTCGCGCTCCTTGTTGCCGGGGCCGCCGCGTTTCCCGTCAATCGCTGGCTGATTGCACGTGGCAAGGGTCACGCCGTCGTGCATTCGCATCACCAGCACTGAGCATTTGAATGCGATGCCTTGCTGCATGAAGAAATGTTTCAAACCGCCCTTGACCTTCCCATCGTTGGAAGCCCCATCTTCCGATAAAAGAAAAGGAAAAGGAGCACGATCATGGGATCCGTGACCACCATCGAAACGAAGAGCGCCGTAGCAATCGCCGGCAACGCCCTGACGGCCAGCATACCGGTCGAGGGAATGACCTGTGCCTCGTGCGTCGCGCGCGTCGAGAAGGCCATCCGAGCAGTCCCAGGGGTGACATCCGCCTCTGTCAACCTTGCCACGGAACGGGCCGATGTCAGGTTCGATGGATCGACCAAGACCGCCGACATCGTCAAGGCAATCGAAAACAGCGGCTATGGCGCCGCTGAGGAATCGATCGAGCTGGCAATCGAAGGTATGACCTGCGCCTCCTGTGTCGCCCGTATCGAAAAGGCATTGAAAGCGGTGCCCGGCGTCGCTGACGCCAGCGTCAACCTGGCGACCGAGCGCGCCTCGGTGCGCCTCACCAAGGGCATTGCAACAGTCGCCAGTCTCGAAGAGGCCGTGCGCGCCGCCGGTTATGACGCCAAGCGCATCACCGGCGATGCGAACACCGATGAGGAGGCCGAAAAGCGCGAGCGCGAAAGCCGGCGTCTCAGCCGCGCGTTGCTGGTTGCCGCAGCCTTGACGCTGCCGATCTTCGTCCTGGAAATGGGCTCGCACTTCATCCCGGCCGTGCACGACTTCGTCATGATCAATATCGGCATGCAGGAGAGCTGGTATCTGCAGTTCGTGTTGACGACGCTCGTGCTCTTCGGCCCGGGCTTGCGCTTCTACCAGAAGGGCATACCGGCCCTGTTGCGTCTCGCGCCCGACATGAATTCGCTCGTCGCCATCGGCACGGCCGCCGCCTGGGGCTATTCGGTCGTTGCCACCTTCGCATCTGGGCTTTTGCCCGAGGGCACGGCCAACGTCTATTATGAAGCCGCGGCCGTCATCGTGACGCTGATCCTGCTCGGTCGGGTGCTTGAAGCCCGCGCCAAGGGCCGCACCTCGGAAGCGATCAAGCACCTGATGGGCCTGCAGGCAAAGACGGCGCGCGTCGTTCGCGATGGGGAAACGATCGAGATTCCGCTCGCCGACGTGCATGCCGGCGACACCGTGCTGGTGCGCCCCGGCGACCGCGTGCCAGTCGACGGTACCGTTGTCGATGGCAATTCCTACGTCGACGAATCGATGATCACCGGCGAGCCGGTTCCCGTCGAGAAGATCGCCGGCGCCGACGTCGTCGGCGGCACCATCAACAAAACAGGCTCCTTCACCTTCCGCGCCACCAAGGTCGGTGCCGACACTGTGCTTGCCCAGATCATTCGCATGGTCGAACAGGCCCAGGGCGCCAAGCTGCCGATCCAGTCGCTGGTCGACAAGGTGACGGCCTGGTTCGTTCCGGCCGTCATCGCCATGGCAGTCCTTACTTTCGCGATCTGGCTCGTCTTCGGCCCGGATCCCGCGCTGACCTTCGCGCTCGTCAACGCCGTCGCGGTGCTGATCATCGCCTGCCCCTGCGCGATGGGCCTAGCGACCCCGACCTCGATCATGGTCGGCACCGGTCGTGCCGCCGAGATGGGTGTGCTGTTCCGCAAGGGAGAGGCGTTGCAGACACTGCGCAATGCCGAGATCATTGCCGTCGATAAGACGGGCACGCTCACCAAGGGTCGCCCGGAACTGACCGATCTCGACACGTCAGCCGGTTTTGAGCGCAGCGAGGTGCTTGCACTCGTCGCCGCCGTCGAAACCCGATCGGAACACCCGATCGCCGAGGCAATCGTCGAAGCGGCGAAGTCCGAAGGCATCGCCATTCCGACCGCCGCGAACTTCGAGGCTGTTCCCGGATTCGGCGCGAGCGCCACGGTGAATGGGCGGAGCATCCATGTCGGCGCCGATCGGCTGATGACCCGGCTGAAGCTCGACGTCTCGGTGTTTGCCGACCAGGCAGCCCGCCTCGGGTCGGAAGGCAAGAGCCCGCTCTATGCAGCAATCGACGGCAAGCTTGCCGCCATCATCGCCGTTGCCGACCCGATCAAGGAAACGACGCCGCAGGCGATCCGCATGTTGCACGATCTCGGTCTCAAGGTGGCGATGATTACCGGCGACAACCGCCGGACGGCCGAAGCGATCGCCGCCAAGCTCGGGATCGACGAAGTGATCGCCGAGGTGCTGCCCGACGGCAAGATTGCTGCTCTGAAGCGCCTGAAGGCAGACGGTCGCGCCGTCGCCTTCGTCGGCGACGGTATCAACGATGCGCCTGCTCTTGCCGAAGCCGATGTCGGACTTGCGATCGGTACCGGCACCGATGTCGCGATCGAAAGCGCCGATGTTGTGCTGATGTCCGGCGATCTCCTGGGCGTGCCCAACGCGATCGCGCTGTCGAAGGCAACGATCCGCAACATCAAAGAAAACCTGTTCTGGGCCTTTGCCTATAACGCGGTCCTGATCCCGGTTGCAGCGGGCGCGCTTTATCCGCCCTATGGCCTGTTGCTGTCGCCGATCTTCGCCGCCGGTGCCATGGCGCTTTCCAGCGTCTTCGTGCTCGGAAACGCGCTTCGGCTGAGGGGTTTTCGCGGCGTCGTCGCGCAAACGCCAGCGGCGCGATAACATCAAAGCCTCTCCCCGGCGGGACACGCCCGCATGGCGTCCGCCGGGGAGAGTTCCTATATTCGACATGAATGCCCGCGCTCTGCGCGCCTCTTGAAAGGTGAAGCCATGAACATCGGCGAAGTCGCACGCGCCTCCGGCGTCTCGACGAAGATGATCCGCTATTACGAAACGATCGGCCTCATTCCTCCGGCCGATCGCAGCGAGGCCGGCTATCGCAACTACGGCGACAACGACGTCCACACCCTGCGCTTCATCCGCCGCTCCCGCGATCTCGGTTTCACCGTCGAGCAGATGACCGACCTCTTGACACTCTGGCGCGATCGTTCGCGCGCCAGCAGTGAGGTGAAGAAGATCGCGCTCGAACACGTCGATATCCTCGAGCGCAAGGCGGAGGAGTTGAAGGCTATGAGCCGGACGCTCAAGCATCTGGCCGCCAACTGCCACGGCGACGGACGACCGGATTGCCCGATCCTCGACGATCTCGCCGACATGGCCAACGAACCGGGCAAGGCCCTCGAGCCCGCGCGCTTCGGCCCGGCCGGCATCGACCCGGTCCGCAATCGCCGACAGGCCTGAAGACCGAAACTGACCGAGGCTCACGCATTCGTGAGCCTCGGTCCCGCCGGTAGCATTGACAGGAATCGACAGCGTTTCTACGGATTGATGATGGAAAAGGTACGAACTGCATATCAGCGTCTGCTGACGATGCTCAAGCTGGTGACGATGCTGTCGCTGGCTGTGCTGCCCTTTTCCAGCGCCGCCGGCATGACCCATGTCGCATCACACACAGCCATGCAGATGCACGCGGCGATGCAAAAGCACGCGGCGATGCAGACAGATGCCTCGGTCGATATCAGTGCCTCAGCGCTGAACGAGCATTGCCCAAGTGCCGAAAGCGGCAAGGCAAAACCCATCGGCGATAGCAGCAAGGCCGACAAGAAGGATTGCTGCAAGACCTTCTGTGCGTCCGTTGCCGTTCTTGCCGACGCCGGTGAAGCCCGCTTCGGTCTTCCACGCTCCGCTTTAAGCTTCGGCCTGCAGTCGCAACTCAGCCCAGGCGAGCCCGCTGGTCTGCATCGCCCTCCAAGAGCCTGATTTCGTGAACAGCTGACCGCACGCGCGGTCTTGGCCTGCCCGGCTTTGCCGGTCGGACGCCGATATCCATCATTCACATTTCAGGTTGAACCATGAAACGTCTGTTTCCCATGGCGCTCCTGCCCATCCTTTTGGGCGGATGCGCCACCACGATGCCTGCCGAGGTCACAAGCCTCGCCGATCCCTCGCAAAGTTCCACTGGCGCCGGCGGTCAGGCTTACCGAAGCCCTGTTGCCGGCTATGTCCACCGTGAGCCTGTCGGTCCAAAACGCTGGGTGCCGCTCAACGACGCCCAGTCTCCCGCCAAGGGAGGCGCATCATGAGCAGGCAAAGGTTCAAGCTCGCCGCGATCATCGGCTTGCCGCTGGCGCTTGCCGGCTGCACCACAACCGCAGAATATTCGGCAAAGGACGCCGGCTTTACCGCGGTCGAGGCCAAGGTCAGCGCAGGCACTGCGAAGAGAAGCGTCTGGATCCAGAACCGCGAGCAGGCCGCAAAGGCTGAAGCACAGGTGAAAGCCCTGCTGGCACGCAAATCGGTCGATGCCGACACCGCCGTGCAGATCGCGCTTCTCAACAACAGGGGCCTGCAGGCCGCCTATGCGGATCTGGGCGATGCGTCGGCGGATGCCTGGCAGGCAACGATGCTCCTCAACCCGACTGTTTCGATCGGTACCACCGGGATCGGGGCGCCGGAGCTTCAAGCCTATCGCGCCATTGAGGGGCTGATCACCACCAATATCCTGGCGCTAATGACGCGGGAGAAGACCATCGCCGTTGCCGACACCCGCTTTCGCCAGGCGCAACTTGCGGCGGCCCTTCGAACGCTTGCGCTTGCGGCAGAAACCCGGCGCGCATGGGTCGAGACGGTTTCGGCCTGGGAAACGGTCGGGCAGCTCAACCGGGCGCAGGCCGCAGCCGACGCATCCTCCGAACTCGCCGCCAAGCTGGGCGAAACCGGTTCTATGGGCAAGGGTGACCAGGCACGCGAGCACGTCTTCAATGCCGAACTCGCCGGCCAGGTGGCGCAAGCCCGGCTTGCGGCACGACTTGCCAAGGAAAGCCTCACCCGGAAAATGGGTCTCTGGGGAGCGGACGCCGACTACCAGGTCCCGAACCGACTGCCCGACCTGCCGAAGACCCTCGCCCACCGGAACAGCATCGAGGGCGAAGCGCTCAAGCGCCGTGTCGACCTGCAGATGGCCCGCCTCGAGCTTGAGGCCGTGGCAAAGTCCTATCGGTTGACCGACGCGACACGCTTCGTCAGCGAACTCACGCTCGTCGCAGGGGCAGAAGCCGAGCGCGAACGCGAAGACGGGGACACCAAGGTCGAGACCACCGGCCAGGGTGAGTTGGAGTTCTCCATCCCGATCTTCGACACCGGCCAGGCGCGCTTGCGCAAGGCGGAACTGGCGCATATGCGCGCTGCCAACCTGCTTGCCGAGAAGGCCGTCAACGTCCGCTCGGAAGCTCGCTCGGCCTATCAGGCCTATCGATCGCGCTACGATATCGCCAGACATTATCGCAACAACGTCGTGCCCTTGCGCAGCAAGATCGAGGAAGAGGCCACCCTCAGCTACAACGGCATGATCACCAGCACCTTCGAAATGCTCGCCGACACGCGCGCCAAGGTGGACTCGGTGATCCTCTCCATCAACGCCAAACGCGATTTCTGGCTGGCGGACGCCGATCTGATGACGGCCATCCATGGCGGCGGGGAAGAAGGCACTGCGGTCGAAACCGCCGCTCCTGCCGCAGCGGATGCGGATTGAAAGGAACGATGACCATGTTCAACAGACGACAAATCCTCGGTGCCGGCGCGGCACTCGTTTCTACCACCGCCTGGGCGCAAACCTCGACATCCGGCCTGCCGGAGGCGGCAGGCATGGACAACGCCGCCACCCAGAAGCCGCTCGTGCCGACGAGCGGGCCGGACTACAACCCGGTCGTTACGCTCAACGGCTGGACGCTGCCGCACCGGATGAACAACGGCGTCAAGGAATTCCATCTCGTCGCCGAACCGGTGGAACGCGAGATGGCCGACGGCATGACCGCCTATCTCTGGGGCTATAACGGCCAGTCTCCCGGGCCGACGATCGAGGCGGTCGAAGGCGACCGGGTGCGCATCTTCGTCACCAACAAGCTGCCGGAGCACACGACGATCCATTGGCACGGCATGATCCTGCCTTCGGGGATGGATGGCGTCGGTGGACTGTCTCAGCCGCATATCCCTGCGGGCAAGACGTTCGTCTACGAGTTCGATCTCGTGAAGTCCGGAACCTTCATGTACCACCCGCACGCCGACGAGATGGTGCAGATGGCCATGGGCATGATGGGCTTCTTCGTCATTCACCCGAAGGATCCGGCCTTCATGCGGGTCGACCGCGACTTCGTCTTCCTACTCAACGCCTATGACATCGACCCCGGCACCTATGTTCCGCGCATCATGGAGATGACGGACTTCAACATGTGGTGCTGGAACAGCCGCATCTTCCCGGACATCGATCCGTTGGTTGTTGCCAAGAACGACCGGGTGCGGGTGCGCGTCGGCAACCTGACGATGACCAACCATCCGATCCACATGCACGGCTACGATTTCGAAGTGACCTGCACCGATGGCGGCTGGGTTCGCCCGGAAGCTCGGTGGCCGGAGGTCTCGATCGACATCCCCGTCGGCGCCATGCGCGCCTACGAGTTCGACGCCAAGTACGAAGGCGATTGGGCGATCCATTGCCACAAATCGCACCACACGATGAATGCGATGGGCCACGACATCCCGACCTTCATCGGCGCCGACAAGACCCAGGTCGCGGCCAAGATCCGCAAGATCAAGCCCGACTACATGCCCATGGGCACGGCCGGGATGGCCGACATGGGCGAAATGGAAATGCCGCTTCCCGACAACACCATCCCGATGATGACGGGCTGGGGCCCGCACGGCGCGTTGGAGATGGGCGGCATGTTCTCGGTGGTGAAGGTGCGCGAAGGCATCTCCGCCGGCGATTACAGCGACCCCGGCTGGTACGAAAACCCGCCGGGAACGCAGGCCTGGGAATGGACCGGCGCGTTGCCGGAAACCAACCGGGCAACCGATGCCAAGACAATGATCACGCCGCCGCCCGCAAAAAAGGGCTGACCGCAATGACCTCTTCCAAAACAACCAAGGAAACAAAGATGAAGACGACACTTTTCGCGCTGGCGTTCCTCGCCGCTTCCTCGCTCGCCTCGCCGATGCTGGCCAGCGGCTCTCACCCCGGCGGTCATGATGTCATGTCGGTCGGCAAACCGGGCGACGCCAAGAAGGCGACCCAGACCGTACGCGTGACGATGAAGGAAACCGACGACGGCAAGATGATCTTCACGCCGGCAAGCATCAAGGTCCGCCAGGGGCAGACCGTGCGCTTCGCCATCAAGAATGTCGGCGAACTCGAACATGAGTTCGTGCTCGACGACAAGGCGCAGATTCAGGAGCACAAGGCCGCGATGGAGAAGTTTCCGGACATGGAACACGCTGATCCGAACGCCATCCGGCTCGAGCCCGGCAAATCCGGCGAGATCGTCTGGACCTTCACCAACAACGGCACGTTCCAGTTCGCCTGCCTGGTCCCCGGCCACTACGACGCCGGCATGCATGGGCCGCTCGAAGTCGTGAAGAAATAACTGTAACCCACTGAAAGGATGACACTATGAAAACGCTCCTCACATTGTTTGCCGCTCTCGCCATCGCCGCTTCCGCGCAGGCTGCGGAATTCACCAAGGGGACGGTCAAGAAGCTCGACGCCTCGGCCAAGAAGGTGACCATCGCCCATGAAGATCTCAAGAACCTCGACATGCCTGCGATGACCATGGTGTTCCGGGTCAAGGATGATGCGATACTGGCCAAGCTCAAGGAAGGCACTGCGATCGAATTCGTCGCCGACCGGGTCGATGGCAAGCTCACTGTGACCGAGATCAAGTAATCCAATGTCCAAGGCCCGGTATAACGACAATTCCGGGCCTTGGACGACGAGGCCGAACTGAAAAGAAAGGAGCGTCCGATGATGGACCTCAACCGCAGACATTTCATCGCCGGTGCGATCATGGGCATGACGATGCTCACGGCCGGTGTGGCGATCGCAGCAGGCCCGATGACGATCTACAAGGATCCGCAATGCGGCTGCTGCGAACAATGGGCGGAAGCCATGGAGGCAGCAGGCTTCAAGGTCGATATCCGCGACGAAGCCGACATGACGCCGATCAAGTCCCGGCTCGGCGTGCCGGCCGACATGGAGGGGTGCCACACCGCCGTCATCGACGGTTATGTCGTAGAAGGGCATGTGCCGCTTGAGGCAGTACAGAAGCTTGTGTCCGAAAAGCCGGACATTGCTGGCATTGCCGTGCCCGGCATGCCCGCAGGTTCGCTTGGCATGGGCAACGATCCGCAGGCGTCCTACGACGTCTACACCATCGCCAAGACCGCCGGCACTGCTGCGACCGTCTATTACGAGGTCCGGCCGGCGCAATAGCGCGGGCACTTTATCGGCGATAAGGCTCAGGCGGCGCGCCAGGCGCCGTCTTCCCCTCGGGCCAGCAACGGCGTGCGGAACACACCGACCACGCACTCCGGCCAACGCGGCGCAAGATCGGCCAGAGGCTGTCGCCAACGCTCGGTCTGCAGCATGGCTGCACCGATTGCGATCGGCTCGACGCCGCAAGTCTCCATCAGCGTCAAGCCGGCAACGATCGACGTGCCGCTGGAGATGACGTCGTCGACGAGCACAACGCGCTTGCCCTCAAGCAGCGGCAGCATGCGCGGATCGACGTAGAGCCGTTTCTTCTGGTCGGGCGTGGTGATCGACGACAGCGGCACAGAGAGATCGTCGACATACCAGAATTTGCGCGACGTTCCGAGCGGCACGTAACGGGCATGGCCGAGCTTGCGGGCGACGGCAGCTGCGAGGGTCAGCCCCAGCGTCGGCAGACCGGCGATGACATCCGGTTTTAACGGCGCGAGCCTGGTGGCCAGTTCCGTTGCCAGCGCTTCTTCGACCGCAAAACTCGCCTGGTTGATGATCAGCGAGGCCAGCGCGTGTTTGCCATCGGAGAGCTGCCGGATCGGCAACAGGATCTGGCGACCGTCTTCGAGAGTTGCCGGGAAGAAATCCCGATAACCGCTTCCAGTATCGAAACTTTTCGGCGGGAACACATCCTGCCAGAATTCATGCGGCTGCATCGGTACTGTCCTCTTCTGCGCCACCAAGGCTTCGAACGAAAGGCAATGAAAACGCCGGCGCACTGTTCTGGTTCCGGCGGTTTTCGTCTATACCGTTTACCACTTCGATCAAACCGAAAGGGCGCCCCGGCAGACGCAAATCTGGGGAATTCGACGGCCCTTCTCCGACAGACATGCAAGGAACTGCCAGACAATGCGCGTGCCAGATGGGATCACCAACGATCTGCCCTTCCTCACCGAATTCCGTCGTGATCTCCACGCCCATCCGGAGCTTGGCTTCGAGGAGGTTCGCACAAGCGATCTGGTCGCGAAACTGCTTGAAGAAGCCGGGCTTAAAATCCACCGGGGCCTTGGAAAAACCGGTGTCGTCGGCACGCTGCAGATCGGCAACGGCACCCGCTCCATCGGCCTTCGCGCCGATATGGATGCCCTCGCCATGCCGGAGTTGGCCGAGCGGCCATACAAATCGAAGGAAGCCGGCAAGATGCATGCCTGCGGCCATGACGGCCACACCGCCATGCTGCTTGGCGCCGCCCGCCATCTCGCCAGGACGCGCAATTTTTCCGGCACGGTGCATTTCATCTTCCAGCCGGCCGAAGAAGGTCGTGGCGGTGCCAAGCGCATGGTCGAGGATGGCCTCTTCCGGCTCTTCCCCTGCGACGCGGTTTACGGCCTGCACAACATGCCCGGCCTTCACCCCGACGAGATGGCCGTCGTCGCCGGACCGCAGCTCGCCTCGTCCGACAGCTGGCGGTTGACTTTCCGCGGCGTCGGCACCCACGGCGCCAAGCCGCATCTCGGCCGCGACCCGGTGACGGCAGCCGGCACGTTCCTCGCCTCACTGCAATCGATCGTCGGCCGCGTCGTCGATCCGCTACAGCCGGCCGTCGTCAGCGCCTGCTCCGTTCGCGCCGGCGACCCGAAGGCGCTCAACGTCATTCCCGATACGGTCGAGATCGGCGGCACGGCGCGCGCCTACACGCCTCCTGTTCGCGATCAGCTCGAGGAAGAGATCGGCCGGCTGGCGCGCGGTACGGCCGAGATGTATGGCATCAAGGTCGACTACGCGTTCGAGCGTCGCATTCCGCCCGTGGTCAATGACGCCGGCGCCAGCGAACGCGCCCTTTCGGCAGCCCGTGCCGTCTTCGGCGAAAAGACCCGCACGCAGTTTCCGCCATCGACCGCCGGCGACGACTTCGCCTTCTTTGGTCTCGAAGCTCCCGGCTGCTACGTCTGGCTCGGCAACGGACCCGCCGTCGACGGCGCACTGCACCACAACACGGCCTATGACTTCAACGACGACGCGATTGGTCCGGGCACCACCTTCTGGACGACATTGGTGGAACAGGAACTGAGTGCTTCGGCCGGCCTCTGAACATGTAACGCCGTCGCTCAGAATGTCCGCTGCTCCGAAACGTCGCGCCCCTTCGGTAGAGGCCGGTGGTTGCCGAAGGGGTCAGCGGGGCGTCAATCGACGCCTGAGCATGATGACAAAGCTTGAGAATGCCTGGTTGACGAAAGGCTCGCTCAGTTCTGCCTCATTCCTGCCCCGTGCCGGAGCGAGCTGACGTCCGTCAGGTCAAAAGACCGTTCAGCCCAAGGACTTGGGCTGGCCAGATTCCTGTGACAGGCACAGGAATGAAGGAGAATTTGGCTAACGCCGAGCCTTCCTTACTCCTCGTACTGACGTTGTCAGCAGTCTGAGGGCGACAATCGTCGCCGTGCTTGATGCCTCAGAGGACTTCGAGCACCGGATTTTCGAGAAGCTTTCCGGTTAGCACATCGGCGATGCCGCGATCGGTCTGGTGCGGCCCTGCATTGCAGGCAAGCGTTGCCCCGAAGCAGGCCTTGAAGACGAGGTAAGGCGGCTGCCAATCGACGATCCGCCCGACAGCATCGCGCAGGGCGGCAAAGCCGGCAGACACATCGGCCAACGGTGCATCGGAGACGAGGCCGCAGAGCGGCAACGGCAGGACCGCGTCGATCTTGCCCGCCGATGCGACAGCCATGCCGCCACCGGCGGCGATGACGGCATTGGCCGCCTCCATGATGTCGCGGGCATTGCCGCCGAAGACTGTCAGGTTGTGGCTGTCGTGTGAAACGGTGGTCGCGAATGCACCGCGCCACTCTCCCCAACCGGTAAGCAGGCCGACGCGCGGCTTGCTGTCGGCGCGGCCGTGGCGATGAGCGACGGCGATCAACGTTGCGCCTTGCGGCGGAACGACGAAGCCATTCTCGACCGCGGCCAGAACCTCGCCCCACTGCGTGAAGCGCGGGCGATCGACCGTAGCGACCCTCACCTTTGAACCGGTCGACGCAATGGCGAAATCGGTCTCGCTCAATGGCTCGATTTTCATGGTGCCGGCAAGCGCTTCTACATTGGTCCTCGGCAGGGCATCGATCATCCGTCCGGCAACGGCGACCTGTTTGCCGCCGGCGATCACGGCACGGGCCTCGAGATCGGTAAGATCCTCGAAGATCACGATATCGGCGCGCCGTCCGGGGGCGATGAGGCCGAGGTCGGCACGGCCGAGGCGGGTCGCGGCGTTCAGCGTCGCGGCGCGAAGCGCCCATTCGGGCCTTAGGCCATAGCGCACGAGCCGCCGCACGACGTCGTCGAGCCCACCCGAGCGATCGAGATCATCAGGAAAGACATCGTCAGTGCAAAGCGTCACGGTTTGCGGCAGATGGCCGAGTGTATTCAGCGCCTCGACGAACTCGGGCAATAGGTGATCGTGCGAGCCGCGCAGTTCGATCGAGAGCCCGGCGCGAAGCTTGGCCATCAGGTCGTCCGAAGAAACCAGTTCGTGGTCCGAGCTGACGCCCGCGGTCACGAATGCCTGCAGGTCCGCACCGGCAAGGCCGCGCGCGTGGCCGTTGACCGGCTTGCCCGCGGCAAGCCCTGCCTGGACGATTGCGTGCATGCGCGGATCGCCATCGATAACGCCGCGCATGTTCATCATCTCGGCGATGCCGCCGATCTCGGGCCAGGAAAGCATCGTGGCGATGGCATCGGCATCGAAGTCGGCGCCCGCCAATTCCAGGCCAGGCGCTGATGGCACGCTGGAAGGCGCCAGCAGAACGCAGCGCAACGGCAGGTCCACGATGGCGTCTGCAGCCCAGCGAACGCCGGCCATGCCGCAGACATTGCCGAATTCGTGCGGGTCCCAGACTACGGTCGTGACGCCGCGCGGCAGCACCGCATTGGCATAGGTTGCGGGCGTGACCATCGAGCTTTCGACATGCATGTGCGTGTCGATCAGGCCCGGCAACAGGAAGGCGCCGGAGGCCTCGACCATCGAGGCGGCGTCGCTGCGGCTACCGGGGGCATGCACGCTGGCGATCAGCAGACCGACAAGGCCCACATCGGCAGCGCGCCTTTCACCGGTGACCATGTCGACGACGACGCCGCCGGTGATGAGCATATCGAATGCGTCCGCACCCCGTGCCGCGGCAACCGCGCGCGTGCGCAGCGCCGGATCCATCAGGTCCATCGGTTCCTGCAGACGCGTCACTTGGCGGCTTCCTTCATCAGGGCGCCGAGGATTTGCGCGCGCGCCGTTTCCGCATGCACGTCAGTCGCATACTCGGCATTGAAGGCTGCGTGGCTTTCACGCATCTCGACCACGGTGCGCCCACGCGTCAGCGAGCCTGCAAGCTCCGCATCGATGCGCGCCTTGCGGAAGGAAATCGCCCCCGGATTGACGAATGCAACCGCAGCGGTCGGATCGTAGATCGCCATGCCCGGCCGGCCGCGGCTGGTACCAATGGACACATAGCCGGACAGCAGATCGGCGATCAGCGTGGCATTGACACCGCCCGTGGCACGAATGGGTGCAATATCATCGGGATAGGCGAAGACCTTGCGGCAAAGGTCGAGGTCGACCATGCGCAGCGGCAATTCGTGCGCCAGCACGATCGCCAGTGCTTCCGGGTCGGCGAAAGCGTTGAACTCGGCGGAGGCCGTATGGTTGCCGCTGGTCACGCCACCGCCCATCCAGGTCAGGTCGGTGATCTTCGCGGCCAGATCCGGGCGGGCAAGGCAGAGCGCGGCAAGGTTGGTCAGCGGCCCGAGCGCCAGGATACGACGCGGTCCCTCGGCTTCCTCCAACCAGCGGCAGAGCGCGGCGAAGGCGTCGCTCGTCGGCAGCGGCGGGGCCGCCGGAAGCGTCAGGCCGACGGTCGGCATGCCGGTTTGCCCGAGGATCCGCTCCGCGGTTTCGAGCTTGCCGAGCACCGGCAAGGCGCGGCCCTCATGGATGGGAAACGACCAGCCGAATGCCATCGCCGCACTCGCTGCATTGCGCTTGACCTGCTCGAGCGGCGTGTTGCCGAACACGAGCGAGATGCCGTCAATCGTCTCATTGGCATGGAGAACGACGAGCACCGCAGCGATGTCGTCGAAACCCATATCCGTATCGATCCAGATGCCCATTACTGATTACCCGAACCGCTCGAGCCGGGCCGCCTTGGCGACCGGCAAATCGAAGGTAAGTTCCGTGCCCGGCTGATGCGCGGCGAGGCCGGCATCCTCCTCGGCCTTGATCGCGCCGAGCGGCGTATCGAGCAGGTATTCGCGTGTGCTGCCTGAGAAAGAGGCTCCGCGCACAGTGCCTTGGAAAGGACCAGAACCAAGGGTCACCATGCGCGGACGCCACGCAAGCCCTGCCGTGTCAGGCGGCAGGGATTCGGAAAGGGCGATCGGGCCGTTTGCGGCTTTGAGCTTGCCGCGTTCGACCGCAAAAATGTTCTCGAAGCCGACGAAGTCGGCAACAAAGCGGGAAACCGGACGGTTGTAGATATCCTCGGGCGTGCCGATCTGCTCGATGGCGCCGTTGAGCATCACCACGATCCGGTCAGCAAGCGACAGCGCCTCGCCCTGATCGTGCGTGACGAAGATCATCGTCACGCCAGTTTCCTTCTGCACACGCTGCAGCTCGGTGCGCATCTCCAGCCGCAGCCGGGCGTCGAGGTTCGACAACGGCTCGTCGAGCAGCAGGACCTTCGGTTCCATCACCATCGAGCGGGCAAGCGCGACGCGCTGCTGCTGGCCGCCGGAAAGCTCGGCCGGCTTGCGCGTGGCGAACTTCGACAAGCCGACGGATTTGAGGCCGGCGGTCACACGCGTCTCGATGTCGTTTGCCGGCTGCTTCTTCAGGCGCAGGCCGAAGGCGACGTTTTCGAAAACCGACAGATGCGGAAAAAGCGCATAGGACTGGAAGACGAGCCCGACCGAACGCTTGTTGGCGGAAACCCGCGTGATGTCGACACCGTCGAGGCTAATGCGGCCCGAGGCGGGCGTCAGCAGCCCGGCAATCGAGCGCATCGTCGTCGTCTTGCCGCAGCCGGATGGACCGAGGAACGCCACCAGTTCGCCCTTGCGGATCGACAAGTCGAGATCCTTCACCGCAACGGTATCGCCATAGGCGAGCGTGAGTTTTTCGAGGCTGAGGAAGGAAGCGTCAGACATAGCGGGAAAATCCTAGGAAGCGTTCGGCAAGGAAAACGATGCCGATGGACATGAAGGCGAGCAGCGCTGAAAGAGCGGCCACCGACGGGTCATAGGTGATCTCCATATAGGAGAGCATGTCGATCGGCAGCGTGCGAACGCCAGGACCGGACAGGAACAGCGAGACCGGCACCTGGTTGAAGCTCGTGACGAAGCCGAGAATGAAGGCGGCGAGAATGCCGCTGCGAATATTCGGCATCACCACCCGGAAGAAGGCTCCGGCGCGCGAAGAGCCGAGCAGCACTGCCGCTTCCTCGATATCGGAGCGCAGATTGTTGAGGCTCGCTGAGACGACACGCACAGCATAGGGCAGCACCAGCGCCGTATGCGCAAGGAAGAGCGCCAGCGTGATGTTGAAGCCGAAAGGTACGACGATATAGCGCAGCAGCGCCAGGCCGACGATGATACCAGGCACGATGATCGGCAACGACACGATCGTGCGGATGGTTTCGCCGAAGGGCAGCTTGTAGCGCGAAAGCGCGTAGGAAGCGGGAATGCCAAGCACCAGCGCCATCGCGGTACCACCGATGGCAAGGAACATCGACACGGCGAAGCTTTCACGGAAGCTTTCGACGGTGAAGACCTTGGCGACCCATTTCAGCGAGAAGCCCTGTGGCGGGAAAGCCAGGGTCTCGCCGCCCGACAGTGATGCCGCGACGATGATGAAGAACGGCCCGATCAGGAAGGCGATCACCAGAAACAGGACGAGGGGAGAAAAGACGCGGGGGGTCATCGCTTGTTCCTCGCGGTGGCGAGCCGTTTCAGGAGTAGATTGGCGGCAAAGCTCATGACGATCAGGATGAAGGCAATGACGCTCGCCGAGACGAAATCATTGGCGACGGTGACGCGCTGGTAGAGCAGCGTCTCGAGCATCAGCACCTTGGAGCCACCGAGGATTGCCGGGGTGATATAGGCAGTCAGCGAACCGGTGAAGACCAGGGTACCGCCAATGACGAGACCTTCCTTTGTGAGCGGAAGAATGACCTTCCAGAACACCTGGAACCAGTTGGCACCCAGCACGCGCGCCGCCGGAATGGCATCCTTCGGCATGTTCTCGAGCGCGCTGATCAGCGACAGGATCATCAGCGGCAGGAACAGCTGCAACAGGCCGATAAACACGGCTGTCTCGGTGAAGAGAAAGCGGATCGGTTCGTCCGAAAGGCCGATGAGCTGCAGCGCCTGGTTGACGATGCCGGTGCGCCCGAGAATGACGATCCAGGCATAGGTGCGGGCGACCGACGAAATCATAAGCGGCAGCACGACAAGGCCGATCATCTGCCCCTTGCTGCGCGGTGAAAGATTGACGATCGCAAAGGCAGCGGCGTAGCCGAGCACGGCCGAGACGGCAGTCACCATCAGACCGAGCCGGAACGTGCGCAGGAAGACCGTGCGGTTCAGCGGGTCGGTGAAGAAATCGACATACGCTGTAAGCGACCAGCTGTCGGCGCTGCGAAAGCCTTCGGCGAGCAGAATGACGACGGGCGCCAGAAAGACGATCGCCGCAAAGACCGCCGCCGGCAAAGCGAGCGCCAGTGCCTCGGCGCGGTTCTGAAACATCCCTGGTCTTCCTTTCGTCGCGTTCATTCACTGCGGGATCGGCTCAAAGGTTGCCGGCCGACCCGCAAAACTGCCCCCATCACGGCGATGGGGGCGTTTGTCGATGGCTGTTACTGGCCGACCTGGGCGTTCCACTCGGAAAGCCAGGCTTCGCGGTTGTCGAGAGCGACGGCCGACGGAATGAGCTTGAGGCTCTTCACGGTTTCCTCGCCATAGGTGAGGTTTTCAGCGATTTCCGGCGCGACCTTGACGTCCTTGTTGGCCGGGCTGTCGACCAGCTTTTCGGCAAGTGCCGTCTGGATTTCGGTCGAGAGCCAGAAGTCCATGAATTCCAGCGCCAGATCCTGGTTCTTGGCACCCTTGGTCAGAACCATGACGTTCATGCCGCCCGTCTGGCCTTCCTTCGGCGTCGCCCACTTGATCGGCAGGCCGAGCTTGGTGAAACCCTCCCAGGAGAAGCGACCGATAGGTGCTGCCCAGATTTCTTCCTGCTGCATCAGCTGCACGAGCTGCGAAGACTTGACGTAGAACGTGACGATCTCGTCCTTCTTCGCGCCGACGGCGGCGATGGCTTCCTTCAGATCCGGCGTATTCTTGCCGATCGCCTCACCGACCATGTAGAGCGCTGGCGGGCCCTGGTTTGTGGTGACGTTCGGGAAGGCGACATGGCTGGCATTCTTCTCGTCGAGCAGGTCGGCCCAGGAGTTCACTTCCATCTTGTCGGATCGGTAGACGATCGACGTTGCGTAAAAGGTGTAGCCGACGCTCATGCCGTCGCCGTTCGGGTCCTTGGCAAGGTCGTAGAGCTTGTTGAAGTTCGTGAGCTTCGTGTTGTCGATCTTTTCGATCAGGCCGGCGCGCGAGGCCGAAAGAGCGTCAGCCATGGAGACGACGGCCATATCGACGACCGGACTTGCCTTGTTGGCCTCCATCTTTGCGAGGCGCTCAACGCTGTTGCCGGTCTCGACGACCAGCTTGCAGCCGCATTTGGCTTCGAAGGGCGTGTAGACCAGTTCCTTGAAAGCGTCCTGGGCAAAACCGTAGACGGAAATGGTCAGCGTCTTTTCCTGGGCGGAAGCGGCATGTGCAGCGACGAGTAAAAGCGCGCTGGAGGCGAGCAGGATCTTCTTCATGGCTGGTGTTCTCCTTCGGGGGCTGAGGTTCTGGCGTCGGCAATCGTACTTGCGTTGGCGATCGTCTGGGCAGGCTGGAACTGTGTTCTAGGCGGCGCGGCGCTCGACTGGCGCACGACCAGCTGCATCGGCACCTCGGCGTTAGCGGCGGTCACCGGTGCGCCGATGGCGGCATCGGTCGGGTCGCGCTCGCCGATCGCTTTTACAAGTGCTTCGACGGCAATCGCGGCGATCCGCGTCATGTCCATGCGCGCCGTGGTCAGTGCCGGCGTTACCACAGGCGACCAAATGAGATCGTCAAAGCCGGTAACACTTGCTCTCTCCGGAACGTTGATGCCGGCGCGCTGCAGTTCGGTCAGCGCCCTCAGCGCATGAAGATCGGAGACGCAGGCAAAGGCGGTAAAACCTTGCGCGACCTTCTCGGCAAGGCCGAGCGGACAGCCCTTGCCCTGCTCGCGCTCGAGCGGTTCGATCCACAGGGTTTCGACGAATGCGTCCTCGGCAAGCGCCGAGCGAATGCCGCCGATGCGGTCATTCTGCACGTTGGAGGCCGGATTGTTGCCGATGACGAGCACGCTCCGGTGGCCGAGCGCTTTCAGATGCTCGGCGATCTGGCGGCCCCCGCCCCAATGGTCGGCGGCAACAGTATTGCCTGGCGTGGACGGCGTATCGATGACCGCCACGGGACAGCCGACATCGGCGATGCGGGTCCCTCGCCGCGGCACGATGACCATGCCGTCGACATCGCGATCAATCAGCCGCTCGATGGCCTTGGTCTGGGTGGTGACGTCCCCACGGGAGTCGGCGATCAGAACGCCGTAACCGGCCGAAGAGGCAGCCAGTTCGATTGCCTGCGCGATCTGCGGGAAGAGCGGATTGGCGATATCGGGAAGCACCAGACCGATGACGGCGGTGCGGCCGGTGCGCAGCGCCCTGCCCGCGAGGCTCGGCACATAACCGAGTTCGGCGGCCGTCGCGCGGATCTTTTCGGCCATTTCGGCAGAGACACGCCCCTTACCGGAGAGCGCGTTGGAGACCGTCGCCGCGGAGACGCCCAGTGCTCTGGCAATCCTCGTCAGTTTTGGTCCGGAACGCGCCAAGGCCGTGGTTTCCGTTATCGGTGATTAAACGATTAATCATGCGATATATCAGAATGCCGCAACTGTCGAATCCTTTTGCCGGCACAGGATGAAATTGTGGATCCAATCGGACCGTGGACTGTGGACAAGCGGCCACCGACTCGCGTCCATTGGTTCAGTCTGAAATGCTGACAGTAAAGCGAAGCGGTCAAATGCCACCTGTTCACCGACATCACTTAACGGCCCCAGCAAAACCCTGCAGGATACCATCATGACGTTTCAGCGGAGGCGCCGGATCGTGCGGCGCCAGCGAACCGGGACCGCGCTTCTCGTGGTCGCGCTCATTTCCTTTCTGGCCGGAATGACCGACGCCATCGGCCTGCTGACAGTCGGCGACTTCGTCTCTTTCATGAGCGGCAACACGACACGAGCCGCGACAGCCGTCGCCGAAGGCAACATCCTGCGGTCGCTCATCCTTCTCGGCTCGCTCGCGGTCTTCGTTGTCGGCAATGCCATGGGAACGATCGTTTCAAGCAGGTTTCGTGCGGGCGGCGTTCTTTTCGGCGTCACCGTCACCCTCGCCCTTACCGCCGCCGGTGGCGACCACCTGCCGAACGAACTGCGCTTCTATCTCATCGTCCTTGCCATGGGCGTCGTGAACGCCTCTGTCGAGCATATCGAGGGCCTGCCGATCAGTCTCACCTATGTAACGGGCGCCCTGTCCCGCTTCGGCCGTGGCTTGGGCCGGTGGATCATCGGCACAGGCAACATACAATGGACGATCCAGATCGTGCCCTGGATCGGCATGCTTGGCGGGGCGATCGTCGGCGCCATGCTCGAGTACCGCTTCGGACAGCTCTCGCTCTGGGCCCCGACAATCCTCTCCGGTCTGTTGTTCACGCTGGTGTTGATGATTCCGCGGCGGTGGTCGCAGCGATATGCGCAGCGCTGAACCGGCGGGAGCGGCCCTCCGGTTTTAGGAACGCCCTTCGCTTGCCGATGCCAACAGCGGGTGCAAATTTCAACTTCGCCAAACAAAACGAACCAAAATTCCCACTAAATTGGTAGGGAATTTGTATGATGCGCCGCAACCGCCCGATGTGTACATTCGGATGGCAAGCGCGACCTCGCGTGATGAGCATATATGCAGGAGTTAGGGAAATGACTGGCAACACGATCGACTTTGGCAGACTTTCAGGACCGGGCCGGAAAGGCAGGCGTTCGATCCTCGCCACCGCGGCCTTGGCCATGGTTCTGTCAACGAGCACGGCAGCGCTCGCGCAGTTCGCAAACTTCGATCCGGATGCCTCCATCGTCATCGGCTCGCTCTATGAACCGCAGAACCTGGACAACACCGCCGGCGCCGGCCAGGGCATCAACGAGGCGTTCAACGGCAATGTCTACGAGGCCCTGTTCACGCTGACCGACGCGGGCGACGTCGCTCCCGGCCTCGTGGCCGAGCAGGCGGTCAGCGAAGACGGCCTGACCTATACGTTCAAGCTTCGGCCGAACGTGACCTTCCATTCCGGCGACCCGCTGACGGCACAGGATGTGAAGCACAGCATCGAGCGCGTCGTGGCACCGGATTCCAAGAGCTCGCGCAAGAAGAGCCTGGCGACGATCAGCGAGATCCAGACCCCCGACGACCAGACGGTGGTGGTCAAGCTCTCCGCCCGCTCCATCTCGCTGCCCTATAACCTCAGCTACGTCTGGATCGTCAACGACGCGGCGAAGGACCTGAACGCCGGCGAAGATGGCACAGGCCCTTACCGCCTGGACGAATGGCGCCGCGGCTCCTCGCTGGCGCTGACCCGCAATGACAAATACTGGGGCACGGCGCCGACCAATGGCGAAGTCGTCTTCCAGTACTTCACCGATGCCACTGCGCTGAACAATGCGCTCCTGACCGGTGCCGTCGATGTCATCACCAGCGTCCAGAGCCCGGATTCGATCGCCCAGTTCAAGGACAATCCTGATTACACGGTGACCGCCGGCCAGTCGACCACCAAGGAGCTTCTGGCGTTCAACGACAGGGTCGAGCCGTTCAACAACGTCAAGGTTCGCAAGGCCATCGCCCGCGCCATCGACGACAAGAAGCTGCTGCAGTCGATCTGGGGCGAATACGGCACGCTGATCGGTTCCTTCGTGCCGCCGACCGATCCGTGGTACGTCGACCTGACCGGCGTCGATGCCTATGACGTCGAAAGCGCCAAGGCGCTTTTGAAGGAAGCCGGTTTTGCCGATGGCTTCTCGTTCAAGCTTGACACGCCCAACTATGATCCGCATCCGATCGTTGCCCAGTTCCTGCAGAGCGAACTGGCGAAGGTCGGCATCAAGGTCGAAATCAACATCATCACCGCCAACGAGTGGTACACCAAGGTCTACAAGGCGCATGACTTCCAGGCGACGCTGCAGGAACACGTCAACCACCGCGACATCGTGTTCTACGGCAATCCCGACTTCTACTGGGGATACAACAACCCGAAGGTTGTCGACCTGATCAAGGAATCGGAAGCTGCGGCCAACACCGACGAGCAGACCGCCAAGCTGACGGAGGCAAACCGCATCATCGCCGAGGACGCGGCAAGCAACTGGCTTTATCTCTATCCGCAGATCGTGGTTTCGAGTTCCGCCGTCACCGGTTACCCCGTCAACGGCCTGAACTCACAGTTCTTCGCCTACAACATCAAGAAGAGCGGGAACTGATCGCTCGTTTCCCAAGCGATCCGTTATAGTCGCGTACATGTAAGGAGCCCCCGAGCGAGTTGGGGGCTCCCTTTGCCTTGCAGCTGACGGCGATTCATTGCGTCGACAACGCTACGTCAGATCTTTTCCAAGCAACACGACAGTCATGGCGCGCCAAGGACGCATCAGCGTTCGAAACGTGCTGCATCATTGCCTGAAATCGATGAGGATTTAAGGGATTATGCAGTAGCCTCCCGGTTGATTTTATGCAAAAGCCAGCGCTCCGGCCCCGGGTATTACCCCGTCGGACGAAAGGAAGCCGACCATTCTCGCCTATGTCCTGCGCCGCCTCGCCATCCTGATCCTGTCGCTGCTGATCGCCGCGGTGGTGCTGTTTGTGCTCCTGCGCCTGCTGCCGGGCGACCCGGCGAACGCCCTGCTTTCCGTCGGCGCCGATCAGCAGCAGATCGAGGCCGCGCGCGAACAGGTCGGCTCCAACTTACCGCTCTGGGAGCAGTTCCTGCGCTTCGTCGGCAGCCTTGCGCGCTTCGATCTCGGAACGTCCTTCGTCAGCGGCAAGCCCGTTATCGAGGAAATCGCCGCCCGTCTAACCGTAACGGTGCCGCTGGCGCTGCTGGGCTTTGGGCTCGCCGTTATGATCGCCGTGCCGCTCGGGATCGTTTCGGCAGTCAAGGCCAACCGCTGGTACGGCGCGGCCATATCGACCGTGTCGCAGCTTGGCATCGCCATCCCGGTCTTCTGGGTCGGAATCCTGCTTGTCACCGTCTTTGCGGTCAATCTTCGGATCTTTCCGTCGGGCGGTTATCCCCGGCGCGGCTGGCAGAACGAGGGCCAGGTTCTCTATGCGCTCGCGCTGCCGGTGCTGACGATCGGGCTGGTCATGGCCGCCTCGCTGATCCGCTACATCCGATCCGCAACCCAAGATGTTCTCGGCAGCGACTATCTGCGGACGGCGCGTGCGCTCGGCGCCAGTTTCTCGCAGGCGCTGATCCGGCACGGCATTCGCAACGGCGCCGTGCCGATCGTCTCGATCCTGGGCATCGAGCTTGCAACGACCCTGCTTGGCGCGGTCGTGGTCGAGCGGGTGTTCGCCCTGCCCGGCCTTGGCTCGATGCTGCTGCTGGCGATCGAACAGCGCGATTACCCCAACGTCCAGGGCGTGTTGTTCATCTCCACCCTGCTGGTGCTGCTGATCGGCTTTGCCGCCGATCTGCTTCAGCGGCTGATCGATCCCCGCTTGCGCGAACGGGCGACAGGAGCTGCGCCATGACCGCGCTTGACCTTTCGACGGGTAGACCCGCCCGCAGACACTCGCTGTCGCTTTCCATCGGGCTTGCCCTTGTCGGCCTCAATGTCGCGGTTGCACTCCTCACCCTGTTCTGGACACCCTATGACCCGCTCAATGCCTCCGGCGGCCGGCTCGAAGCGCCGTCGCTGCTGCATTGGGTCGGAACGGATCGGCTCGGCCGCGATTACCTGACGCAAATCATGATCGGCGCGCGCACGGCGTTGATCGTCGGTACTGGCGCTGTTGCGATCGGCGCCTCGATCGGCGTGACGCTCGGCATCCTCGCCGCTTTCGCGACGCGCCTGCTCGACGATGTCATGGCCGCCACCCTGGATATTCTGATCGCGTTCCCGACGCTGCTGCTGGCGATGCTGGTGGTCGCGGCCAGCGACAGTGCTAGCCTGTGGTCGGCGACCCTGGCACTTGGCCTGGCGATTTCGGCGATCGTCGCCCGCTTGACGCGGATCCTTGCCAAGCGTGTGCTGCGCCAGGACTACATCGTCGCATCCCGGACCTCCGGCACCTCGTGGCCCGGCGTCGTCGTGCGCCATGTACTGCCCAACATCTGGCCGACGCTCTCGGTGAACTTCGCCTTGCAATTCGGCCTGGCAGTGATCGCGGAAGCGTCGCTCTCCTATCTCGGCCTGGGCGCACCGCCGCCGAACGCATCCTGGGGCAGGCTGCTGCAGGAGGCACAGGGCACGGTCTATACCGCCCCCGTCGGCGCGATTGCACCCGGCATTGCCCTCGTCGCACTGGTCATTGGCATGAACCTGCTTGCCGACGGCCTGCGGGACGTCGGCGACCCGACACGCGGGAGATCGCGATGAGCGCCTTGCTTTCCGTTCAGGGCCTGACCGTCCGCGCTAGCGGCAAGACATTGGTCTCGGACCTGTCGTTCTCCATCGGCTCCGGCGAGCGAATGGGACTGATCGGCGAATCCGGCTCGGGCAAGTCGATGACCGCTATGGCCATTACCGGCCTTTTGCCGGCGAACATCTCCGTCACCGGCTCGATCGTGCTCGATGGCCAGGAGGTGGTCGGCACTGAAGACAAGCGCCTGAACCGGCTGCGCGGGGTCGCAACCGCCGTCGTCTTTCAGGAGCCGCTGACAGCCCTCGATCCGCTGATGAGAATCGGCAAGCAGATCGCCGAGCCGGTGCGCCGCAGGCTCGTGCGCGAACAGGGACGCGCGACGCGTTCAGCGGTCGACCGCGAAGTGCTCGACCTGCTCGACAAGGTCGCCCTGCCGCAACCGGAGCGCATTGCCAACGCCTATCCGCACGAAGTGTCGGGCGGCCAGCGCCAACGTGTTGCGATCGCCATGGCGCTTGCCTGCCGCCCAAAACTTCTGATCGCCGACGAGCCGACGACCGCGCTCGACGTCACCACCCAGGCCGAAATCCTCAAGCTGCTCGACGGGCTTGTGCGTGAAACGGGAATGGCGCTGCTCTTCATCAGCCATGACCTGCCTGTTGTTGCCGAAGTGGTCGAGCGTGTGATGGTGCTGCGCGACGGCATCGCGCTTGAAGAGGGCGCCGTTGTCGACGTGTTTAGCAACCCGTCGCACGACTATACGCAGACGCTTGTCGATGCCGCGCGCATGTTCGACGAGGCCCTTGGACGGACGGGATCGTGATGCTGGACCTGCAGAATGTGAACTTCGGCTATTCCCGTCACCGCAAGATTTTGAGCGACGTGTCGTTCAGCGTGCGCGCCGGCGCCAGCGTTGGACTGGTGGGCGAGTCCGGTTCGGGCAAGACGACACTGCTGCGGCTGCTGCTCGGTCTGGAGCGGCCCACGAGCGGCACGATCCGCTTCGGCGACGATGCACTCGATCCGGCCGATGGCGCGTTCATGCGCCGTTACCGGCGCGCGGTGCAGCCGGTGTTCCAGGACCCCTATTCGTCGCTCGATCCTCGCCAGAAGGTGCTCGACATCATCGCTGAGCCGCTGCAATCGCTGCGCATCGCTGAGCCGCTGCAATCGCTGCGCATCGCCGGTCCACGCAAGGATGCGGTGGCGCAAGCCCTGGAGGCTGTGGGCCTGCCGCTCGATGCCATGCAACGCTACCCGCACGAATTTTCCGGCGGACAGCGCCAGCGCATCGCGATTGCGCGCGCAATCGTCGCCCGTCCACAGATCATTCTTGCCGACGAAGCCGTCAGCGCTCTCGACCTGTCGACCCGCATCCGGATCGTCGAACTGTTCAAGACGCTGTCGGCAACGCTGACGCTGGTGTTCGTTTCGCACGACCTTGGTGTCGTCGCATCGCTTTGCGAAGAGATGGTCATCCTCGAAAAGGGACAGGTGGTCGAGAGCGGCAAGACGCGCGATATCCTGACGGCGCCCCAGCATCCCTATACACAGCGGTTGCTTGCCAGCATTCCGCGCATGCCGGCCTGAGCGCTTCGGTCACTCACGAATCTACCGTTAGCGACCCCCTCACCAACGAACAAAGTACCTTGATCTAGAACAACCTCCCGTCGAGCGGAGTTGCCCATAGTGCCGCCGGCCGCAGATTCCCTGCCGCCGCATGCCCTGAATGGCAATTTTCAACTTCTTCTGGGGGTCCGGAATCATGTCTACTCGCTCCATCCTGCCAACCGCCGCCGCACTCGTTTTGCTGGCGGCCTCGGTCACTGCGGCTCAAGCCGCGGACCTTACCGCGCCGAGCGAGGCCGCCGCTCAGCTACCGGCTGCAAGCGAGCAGAGCCCATGGATGATCCGCGCCCGCGCGCTTGCCGTTTTACCCGAAGACAAGGCATCGCTGCAGTTGAATGGCACGTCACTTGACGGCGAAAAAGTCGGCGTCAGCAACTCGGTCGTGCCCGAACTCGATATCACCTACTTCTTCACCGACAATCTTGCGGCGGAACTGGTCCTGGGCACGACCCCGCACAGCGCAAGGGGCAGCGGTTCGATCGCCGGTCTCGGCGAGATCGGCAAGGCCTGGTTGCTGCCGCCGACACTGACGCTGCAGTACCACGTCAATCTCACCGACACGATCAAGCCCTATGTCGGCGCCGGCGTGAACTACACCATCTTCTACAATGAAAAAGCCCAGGGCGACTTCTCCAGCTTCAACCTCAAGAACACCTTCGGCGTGGCCCTGCAGGCCGGTGTCGACATCAAGCTCGACGATCACTGGGGTATCAACTTCGACGTGAAGAAACTGTTCCTCGAGCCAGAGGTCAACGCGACCCTGCCGGGCGCCGGCACGGTGACGGGCAAGGTCAAACTCGATCCCTGGCTGATCGGCACAGGCATCACCTACCGCTTCTGACGTTTTTCGCCAGCGGATGACACCGCTTCAGGTCTACAGCGCCGCGCGCCATATTAGACGCGCAAAGGTCGCTGTAGCGCTTTGAATGGCTGCATGTTTTTATCCTTGAATCGAATAGGATTTAAGGAAACATGCAGTGGAAAATCTCCGCCCTCGCCGTTACACGGCGAGGGCAGCAACCAAACGGACAGTCGTACGTCATGCGTGATGGGCGGTGACGGCCTTGACCAATCCGGTCGTCAATTCACGGCTGCTCGCATGCGAAATATCGCCGAGCGACAACATGCCGACCATTCGCTTTTCGTCATCGATCACCGGCAGGCGCCGTATCTTCTTGCTCTCCATCAGGCGAACAGCCTCCTCGATCGTTTCGCTGGTGCGGCAGTAGACGATATCCCTTGTCATGACATCGCGCGCAGTCAGCAACGCAGCGTCGTCGTGCCCGTTTGCCCATGCCCGCAACGCAATGTCCCTGTCCGTCACCATGCCGATGAGGCGATCGTTTTCGCCGACCGGCAGAGCGCCGATGTCTTCGTCACGCATAATCCTTGCCACGGTGCGCAAGTCCGTTTCAGGCGCTATCCAGCGCGCGCCGGGGTGCATCGCTTCCCACGTTCTCATTGCATCCTCCTACGGTTTGGAGGAATGACGATAGCCGAAGATCGTGGCCAATCATTGATCCTGACGGCCGACTTGTTCGCCGAACGTCGCTTATCGCAACTCCAGCAGGAAGTAGGTCGTCGGGCCGGACGGGCCGTCGTTGCTCAGGCGAAATTTAACCGCACCGGCGCCATCGACGACCGGTGGGTGAACTGTTCCGTCAAGACCCACCGGTGAAATGCGCCACTTGGCCGCCGTCTTCGACAGGGAGAGATCGACAGTTCCCTGCCGGATCAACACCGGCAACCGGCCAAAACTCTCGATGACCTTCTCTTCACTGTCACGGAACGTCATGTCCGTGTTCTGGGCGTCGGTTGCAAAGATCAACAGGAAACGCCGGCTGTCGGACAGGGTTGCCGGAGGATCGAGCGCCGAGAGAGCGACAAGACCGTTGCCGTCGGCGCGCTCCACCCGCAGCACACCGAGGTCGACCGGTTCGCGCAGGGACGCAAACGCCATCGCTTCCGTCGCCGGCGTCGCTACGCGCAGCTGCCTGGCGAAACGATCGAGAACGATTTCACCGGTGCTGCTTTGATAGATGCCGGCATCGACGGTCGTTGCGTTGTCCGGCTTCAACCTACTGCTCGCACGCAGCAGCGCCAGCACATTGTCGCTGCTTTCCCGCCGCGGCTGGGTAACCGCGATCGCATCACCCAATCGCTCGGCGCGTTCCAGACCGATACGACCGACCAGGGCAAGATCGGTCAGAGACTCCGGCTCGCGCGCCTGCATGTCGTCCGTCAGATCCTCCTCGCCGCGCACGGAAAATGGGATCGTCACATCCGAGGTCGCGACATCGCCGCGCCGATAGAGCAAGGCGGCCAGGGTTTCGCCCGCGCGCGCAACCGGATCGAGGGCGATCGCGTAGGGCAGCATCGCTTGCTTATGCGGAAACGGCTCACCATAGGCGAGCGCGATCGGTCCATGGCCGTGGCGGCAAAGGGCGTCCCAGCCCTGAAGGGCGGCATAGGCCGGCATGGCAAGACCACCCTCGTAGCGGTAGCGGTTCCAGAACAGGTGGTCGTATTCGCTGACGACAAACGGTTTTCCGAGCCAGCGCGATGCAGCGATCATCCTGATGTAGTTGACGCTATCGGCAATTGAGCTGGTTTGAAGGAGTTCGCTGCCCGGCGTGTAGCCGCCGACCCAATCGTGGTAGGTGTTTGCCGTGATGACTTGGAGGTCGCGCCTGCTGAGGGCCATCTGGCTCGACGGCCAGTTGTTGTAGTTGGTGATCAGGCCCGTGTAGCCAAGGTCGCGCAGAACCTTGCTCATGCGTGCGGTGGAGGCACGCTCGGTTTCGACAAAGAATGCCTGAAGATCGCGCAGACGCGGGCTGTCGTTATAGCGGTCCCGAGGCAACCTGATCCCGCCGGTTTCAAGCACTTCCCCGGAATCAAGCACGCCCCAGACCTTCGCCAGGCTCGCCGTCGTGCCGTAACGCTTCTTCAGCCAGAGATTGAACGGCTGAGCCAACCGGTCGTCATAGGGAGCCCGGCCGGGCCGATCATGAACCACCGCCTCAAACTCCAGGCCATTCTCATTGGCCAGAATGACCAGGGCCAGGGCCTCGTCGCGGATCGGAGCTTCGCCTGTGTAAGGGTTCACGCGCCCGAGGACCGCCTGCTGCAACCGCCTCCAATGCTCAAAGGTCCGATCGTCCAGATGTAGCATGAGTTTTACATCGCCGCCCGTGTCCCAGCGGTCATCGAAACCGCCATAGGCGCCACGCGGCGACGACAGGCCGTCGATAATCCAGTGGATGCCGTTGCGCTTCAGGGCCGCAAGCAGATACTGGATCCGATCGAGCGTTTCCGGGTCGAAATCGAGATCCCGATCACGCCCGAACATCAGACTTGCGTCGACGAAATGCAGGCGCGCGATGTTGTAGCCATGCATCGCCAGCTGGCGCGCATAACGGTCCGCGCCTTCATGATCGGGGAAGCCGCCGGACGCAGGGCTCCAGGCAAGCGAGGCGCACAACATCCTGACCGGCGTATCCGGCGCTTTCGCATAGGCGAGACGTCCCTCCTTGCCGACAACCAGTCTATGACCGCCATCGATCCGGCCGTTGGGCAGGATGGACGAGAAGTCGAGCGGGCTGCCTGGTCGCAATTCGAGGGAGATCTCCTTCACCGGAACCCATTGATCCGCGGCGCGCGCAGGCACGCACATCACCGCAAGCGCCAGCACCGTAGCCAGACATCTCTGGCGCATCAAGCTACCGCTCCAAGCAACTTGCTCTCGATCGGAACCTCCGGTCTTCGCCGCCGCCCGAAAAAACCGACAGGCAGTGCAGCGGCGTGGAAGAACCAGGCGACGACCGTGTACAGCCCCATGTTCAAGCTGCCTTTGCGAATGCTCATCAACACGATGACTGCGGCGAGGACAGCGAAGACGATGCCCAGGCCGACAGCCAGGCTCGGCGAGAACAAAAGCACACAGAGCGAGAGCGCCCACCACAGATAGACGAGACACCAGAGCTTCAGCTCGGGCAGCTCACGCAGCAGCTGGAAGAAATACGGCCGACCGAGCGACGCGCGCAGAAGTTCGCCGATACCGAAGAGATATTTGCTTTTCCAGCGTCGAACCAGCAGGCGATAGGAATTGACAGTATGTCCGAAGTGCTGGACGAAACGCCGGTCAAGGCGATGCAACCCCCATCCAGCGCTTCGCAGCCGGATGCCGAGATCGAATTCTTCGTATCCATGCAGGTTGCGATCGGAGAGGTAACCGACCGCTTCGATCGCATCGCGCCGGTAGAGCCCACCGCCGTTCATCCGGTCGATCGATCCGATCCGGTTTTCCGGCGAGTTGCGATTGACGCGACGCGAGAACTCGAGATTGGACGTCAGCATCTCCTGGACATGGCCGGTAACGCCGGCAACCTCAGGATTGTCGGCGAGAAACGCCACGGCGACGGCGAGAAAATCACGGTCGAGCAACATGTCTCCGTCAAGCAGACAGAGATGGTCGCCTTTGGAGTATTGAAAGCCAAGCTGCGGGCCAATGCCGCAGCTTGGCCGCGCCGGCGGGCTGATCTGGGCGATGACGACGGGATATTGCGCGGCAATCTCGACCGTTCGGTCGGATGAGCCGCTGTCGGCGACGATGACTTCGCCACCTGTCGCTCCGAGGGCAGCAAGCGCACTTTCAATCGTGGCCGCTATTCGCTTCTCTTCGTTCAGCGTCTTGATGATGACGGATACTGACAAGCGCGCCTCCAAAATCACCGGGGCGTCTACAGCGCCGCGCGTCAAATATGACGCGCGAAGGACGCTGTAACGCTTGAATCCTGCTGCATAATTTTCTCCTTAAATCGATTCCGATTTAAGGAATTATGCAGTAGCCAAGCGTCCCGGCGCAGCCAGTTCTACCCGCGATACTTTGAGTTTTGGTTTATTTGCACCAGCAATTGCAGCAGACGCGACCGATTGCGGATAAGGACCCAACCCGAAGCCACGCCGCATGCACCGCCAAGCAATTTGATGGCGAGGTCCCCGATCCGGGCGTGACGGTCTGCCGACACCACCTGCAGCAATTCGAACCCGATGGCGGTGGCCAAAACGAGCCCGAGGACAAGCAGGAGCCGCCGGGGATAGGCAATTGCAAAGAGCAGCCCCATCAGCCCGAACGCGCCGAACCGCTCGACATGCACGAACGTGCCCATACGCGGGCGCAGATCGAGTGGTGATAGGGTCGAATAGGCGATCACGGCGAATATGAGCCAGCCAAATAGGCCAGCGGCGCGTTTGATATTCATACTGTTCTTGTCTCTCCGCACCGCACACAACACGGCAAAAATCAGCCCGTGCGATTGCGCGCGATCTACTTTGCCACCAACGCGCTATACACCGCGACGGTCTTTTCCGCCACGCTTGTCCAGCTATAGGCGGCTTCGGCGTGCGCCGCACGGGCGCGCATCTCGCTTTCACTGGGCGGATTGGCAAGCTTCGCCGTCATGGCCGATGCCAGCGCCTCGACATCGCCGAGCGGGAAATATTCGTCGCGTGCAAGGCCAAGCTCGACATTGGCAACGATATCGCTCGCAAGAACCGGCAAGCCGTAGGCCATGGCCTCCAACAGCGCGATCGGCATGCCCTCGTGGCTGGAAGGCAGAACGAACAGGGCCGCATTGCCGAAAAGCTCCGCAAGCCGGTCACCGGACTGAAAGCCCGTTAGAACGACACCTGCGATATCACCTGCCAGCCTTCTCACCTCCTCGGTGTAGGACGTCTCGAATTCCGCACCGCCGGCCAGAACCAACCGGAACTCCGGACTGGAACATTTGGCATAGGCGCGGATCAGATCGAGCTGGCGCTTCTCAGGCACGATCCGTGCGGCAAGCAGAATGTACCGCCGTGGCGCAAGGCCGAACTCGGCAAGAATGCCGGTCTCACCCCTGGACGGCGTGACCGACACCCCGTTGGGCACAAGGGCCATGGACACATTGTGCCGCGCGCCCATGGTCTCAGCGATATCCTTCGAAATGGCGATCCGCCCGCTTGCAAAGCGCATGCCCAGGCGTTCACCGAGCTTCAGCGTACCCTTGGCAAGAGCACCCCATTTTTGCCGGTCGTAGTCATAGCCATGATGGGTCACGACCACCTTCAGGCCGAGCATTCTCGCAAGCGGGACGAACAGTGCTGGCCCGATCGCATGGATATGCAGCACGTCGGGACGCTGCCAGCCCGCGTAGCAAACACCCATGAAAGTGTGAACGATGGCTTCCAGCGCCATCCGGCGCGGCGCCCAGAAAGGAACGACACGAATGCCATTCCAGCTGAAGGGGACAGATGCCGGAAGATATCGGCGCCGCCCGATCACGTCGACGTCCCAGCCGTGCTTCGTGAGCTTGCCGGCAAGGATCTCGACATGCTTTTCGATGCCGCCCTGCACATCCGGAATTCCGCGCAGGCCCAGCATCATCACGCGCCGCCGTCCGGTTCGCGCGCTCAGCCGACGATCTTTGCCTGTCAGCTCGCGATGATTGTGCACGAGGTGGACTCCACGCTGGGCAGTACCGCCCTTCCCGTCGACGCCTTCCAATATTCCAGATTGTACAATCTCAGTGGAAACCGACGGCTGTTGCCGACGATCAACTTGCGAGACTCGTAACTTCCTGCCCATGGCGTGGCCTCAAAGATTGCGCACCCAAGGCCATTTACGTTAACAATACTTAATAAGATCGTAATTAAATCGTTAAATATCTAATTGTTCGATCAATAAACGAACATATTTAATGCCGCGGTAAGTATATTCGCAAGCCTTGGTTAATGACGCAAGGATAAATCTGCCAACTAGGTCGCCCCGAGCGCAGCGTAGAGATCAAGCGTTCTGTCGCGATAAGCATTGGCGGAGAAATCTCTGGATATCCACGCCCTGCCGGCAGCGCCCATGCGGGCGCGCGCTGTCGGCCCAAGAGCCGTCATGTCGGCCAGCGCCCTTGCCAGATCATCAGCGTCTCCCGACGTTGCCGTCATGCCCGTTTCCCCGACCTGGATCATTTCCGGAATGCCTCCGACGGCTGAACCGACCACCGGCCGTCCCAGAGCATAGGCTTCCAGCAAGCTGATGGGCGCATTTTCGTACCATTCCGACGGCAGTACGAGTGCCCTGGATGATCCGATCAATTTGTGCAGGCTCTCGCCTGAGAGATATCCGGTGAACGTCGCGTCTGCATTAAGCTCGCTCGCGAGCCGACGAAGCGATGCCTCTTCGGGGCCTGTACCGGCGACGACCAACCGCTGTTTCGAAAGTGCCGCCGCCTTGATCAGCGTGGCGATGCCCTTTTCGGGTGCAAGCCGGCCTGCGAAAACGAAATAGTCGCCCTCGTCCCAGGCGCTGCTGTAATCGTCCACATCCACGAAGTTCGGAATGTGCACCATCTGCTCACGCGGCCAGCCCCATTCGACAAGCTTCTCCACGTAGAACCGGCTCGGAACGACGATCC
The DNA here is from genome assembly GCF_001424825.1 of Ensifer sp. Root31. Taxonomy (NCBI): domain Bacteria; kingdom Pseudomonadati; phylum Pseudomonadota; class Alphaproteobacteria; order Hyphomicrobiales; family Rhizobiaceae; genus Ensifer; species Ensifer sp. Root31. Next base: position 187,295 of record NZ_LMCO01000065.1, read on the forward strand.
GGTCGACCTTGTTGCGATAGAGGCCCAGCGTACGATGCAGCACCGTTTCTGCCAGCACGACACCGCTCAAGATCGCCGAGCCCTTGACGCAGCGGTGACGCAGGACGTTGTAGACCCGTCCGCCGCGACAGTCCTCGCAGATCTTGCCGTCGCGCAGCATCTTGTAGGAAGGACAGGCAAGTTTGAGGTCGTGAGCCGTCATGACAACCGGCACGCCCGCTGCCTTCAACGTCGAAAAGATCGCCGGCGACAGGTGGTGATAGACGTTGTGTGCATGGGCAACCGACGGACGCGCGCGGTCAATCAGCCTGGCGATGTTGCGCTGGCCTTCGCGCGAATAGATCACGCTTGCCGCCTGCTCTATTTTCCGCAGAAAGCTCGTTTGCCGACCAAATTCGATTTCGGAGACGAAATACTTGGACCATTCAGAGCGCTCGTTGTCCTCGTGCTCCATGGCAAAGGGCACGACATCCCAGCCAATATCGGCGAACATCTTCATATGGTCGAAGAACACCGCTTCGGCGCCGCCGCGTCGATAGAAGTAGTTGTTGATGGCGAGAAGTCGCTTGCCGGCGGCTATCGTGTTGAGCACATCGTTCTCCTCATCCGCCAAGCCGATCGAGTGCCTTGTCGACCGGCAGGACGGTGCATCCCTTCTCGACCGCATAGCGGACCAGATGCTCGAACGTCTCCGGCGTGCAGCCATAAGGCGTCGGTCGTGGCGCGATGTCGTGCGTGAAAAAGACCAGCCATCCCAGCTGCGCGACGAGGTCATCGATCCAGCGGGTCAGCGCAAGAGCGTGCGCCTCGGGCTGGCGGATCTCGACCGCCTTCAACATCATTGGATCGACTGCACCGCGGTTGATCGCCTCCCCTGCGGCCCGGCACGTTCGGTAGCGCCGCCCCAATTCCCTGCGTGCCATCGGCCAGGCGGCGTTGTAGGGAAACGCAAAGTTCCTTGCCGGCTCAGCGACGCCACTGGCTGCCAGATAGTCCGCATTTCGGTCGAGGTCGCGCGCAAGCGCCCCCCCGGTGAGACGTCTTATCTTGCTGTGGCTGAAGGTGTGGCAGCCGACTTCGTGTTCGCGCTTGGAGAGAGCCTCACAACCCGCAGCGGTGATCAAGGTTCGATCCGGCTCAACCCGCCCTTCGAGCCCCCCGGCAATGTAGAATGTGCCGCGGACGCCGTGCCGTTCAAGAATTTCGGCACCCTGGTGCAAGGCGCTGTCAGGCACATCGTCGAAGGTGAACGAGACGAGCGGAACGTCGGTCGCAACGGCGAGCTTCTTCTGAGCAAGGCGCCAGATCAGACGATTTGCCAGCCGGTCGACAAGGCCGTCAACCTTTTGCAAAAACTCAGGCATAGGCCACGCCCCTTTTTTCGGCAGATTGAGACGGCAAGGCAAGGACCGCGCGGGCCTGCAAATGCAGACCGTAGACCGAAAACAGGAAGGTGAACCACAGCAGGTTGCCGCCCTCGTAGAACAAGCTCTCAAGGCCGGCGTTGAAGATCGTATAGAGCCAGACGCGCGTAAAGAGCCGCGTGAGATGTGAATGCTGCTCGGCGGACGCCATGCGGGCAATATTGCGCAGCGGCAGGATGAGGATCCACAACACCGTGAGCAGCAGCCCGGGAAAGCCCGTCATCAAGGCGATGTCGAGATAGGAATTGTGGCCGTTGGCAGCCGCCACCGCCCAGGTCTCGATCGCTCCGCCGCTGTGGACCAGCTCTTCCGTTTGCCAGAATGCCTTGAAACCGTAGCCGGTGATAGGCTGCTCGGCGAGCGCGGTGAACGCGAAGCGCCAGATATCCGCCCGGTTGGTGAACGTCGCGTCGATGCCAAGTTCGGTGATGAACTCGCTGAGCGGCATGAATACGGCTGATCCGACGGCAAACAGATTGAACAGCCCGACGCCACCGATGACGATCGGGATGCGCAGGAGACGGATCTTCTCGAATATCCAGGCAAGCAACAGGATCGCCGGCAGCATCGCGGTCGAGGTCTTGCCGCCGGTATGGATGAGGAAGTTGAACGACAGCAGCACGATGGCGATCCCGGCCAATCGCGACCAGCTATTCATGACGAAAAGCCCGAAGAAGGCCGCGATCACCATCGCGGCGGCCGCACTGTTCTTGTGCGGGAAATGGCCGCGCCATAGACCCGCATTCATGGGCTCGCGCAGTTCTGACGCCTGATGAATAGAGAGCATCGGCTTAAAGGCGATGCCGTAATAGGCAACGCCGAGCATGATGAGCGTACCGATGCCCAGCATTTTGGCAAAATGCCGTTCGCTGGCGGGCAACAGCAGGTAGATGCTGGCATTGACCGTGACCATGATGGCAAGAACGGTGCCCTTGATCCCAAGCATTGGGTGGGCTGAGATCACCGATACGAAAAGGAACCAGGTAAACAGCACTGCAAGCAGCGGCCGCGGCTGCAGGATGATATTTCGCATCGGATGGCATAGGCCGTAACCGAGCATGCCCGTAAACAACAAAAGAGAAACGATCTGGTTCAATCGGTTCGAATTACCGGCCGACGGATCAAGCACTGCTGCTCCCGTCAGGTCGACGAACGGGGTGATCGATATCCAGAAGAACAGAAACGTCGTCATGAACAGGACGGTGCCGACACGCAGCCGCAGCGTTTCGGCGGCATTGGTTTCGGCGTAGGCGGCGCTCGTCATTGGCGCGCTCCCGTCAGGCAGTCGCCGGCTGCGGGCGGCGAATATATCTCCACAGGCCGAGGGCGATCGCTGCCGACACACCAAGGAAAAGGCCGAGCATAGCGCCGGCGACCAGCAGGGTCACCGTACGTGGCGGCCACGTGCGTGCGTTGGGCGGCAACGCCCGCGAGATCACCCGCACATTGGTCGTATCGATCTGCTGCTGTTCGGTAATTTGCTGGGCGCGCGCAAGGTGCGTCTCGTAAATCGCCGCTTTGGCACGGGCATCGCGCTCCAGATCGCGCAGTTGCACCTGAGACTCATTGTCGGTGAAGACATTCGACTTCTCGACGTTTGCCTTACCGCGCAAGGCTTCAAGCGCCTGCTGCTCGCGATCCATGTCCGCCTTGGCCCGCTCCAGAATGCGCCGGGCCTCGTCGGCAAGCGCACCCTCGATCGTCGCGCGCTCGGATCGAGCCGACACCAGACGGGGATGCCGTTCGCCGAACGTGCGCTGCATCGAGGCAATCTGCTGCTGGAGCAAGTTGTACTGCTCGCGCAGGTTCGTCATGTTTTCGGACTCGAACTCCGACGCGCTGGCGGTTCTCCCTTGAGCGATTGCCGCACTCATCTGGTTGTAGCGTGTCTCCGCCTGGATGAAGCGCTGCTGTGCGTCCAGGACCTGGGTGTTGAGTTCACCGGAAAGCTGGTTGCTGACCAATTGACCATTGGTCGACTGCAGGCCGTTGACCCTGCGGAAATCTTCCACCGCCCGCTCGGCATCGGTCACGTTGCGGCGCAATTCGTCCAGCCGGGCGTTGAGGTTCTTGGCGACACGCCCTGCACTTTCGGCCGCCGACTGAAACAGCTCCTGCTCGAAGGCATCGACGATCGCGTTCGAGAGGGTCACGGCCTTTGCCGGCTCCTCGCTCCAAACCTTCATGACGACGACGAAAGAACGCTCCTCGCGCCGCGCCTCCACGCGCTCCGAAAGCCCGCGCATGGCTGCAAGCTCGTTGTTGACCTCTTGTTCCTGCTTCGATGAAAACAGGTTGCGCAGCGATGCAAAGGATGCCGGCTTGACGAACTCGGGATCGCGCGTGAGCTGCAATTCGTCGATCACCCGCGCCAGCACATTGCGTGACGTCAGGATCCGGAGTTTGCTCTCCACCTCCAACAGCTGCGCGTCACGCTGCGGATTGCTTGTAAAAACATCGTCGCTGACAACGTTGAGATTGGACGGGTCGACGACGATATCCGTGTAGACGGTGTATCGAGGCGACGCAGTCATTGCATAGACAAGGGCCGCAAATGTGCAAATCGTCACTGCGGCGATGATCCAGAGCATACCGTCGCGCAGCCAGCGAATACCGTCGTCTACCCCGATCTGGCTGACGAGGTGAAGCCGCGGGAAGAACAGGCCACCGACATGCGGCGTCGGCTGCGTCTCGGTCTGTGCCCGCGCAACCACCTGGGAACGCCGGACTTCCGGCTCTCTTCGCGGCGCTTGCTTTTCTTCAAAAGGAGGGAGCGCGTCCTCGTCGTCTGTCGGCAGAAGGTTGAGCAACGAACCGCCGCCGACCATCGCACGTTGACCGTGCGCTGGCTGAGGCGACCTTTGTTGTCGGGGCTCGTTCGGCCTATACATCCGCATCCCTCACGCCCGCTTCAAGACGCAAAAATCGCCGGCTTGCGCGTCTCGTATCTCCAATGAAGGATTAGAGTTGTACGGTGAAAATTCCGTTAATCGGCCCGGCAGCCGTTTACCTTGACGCTTAGAAGTCCGTCAGCAACCGGCTCCAGCTTTCGGATGCCAGACCGCCGATATAGAGGTCGTTGCGCAATGCCGCGTCCTTGAGATCTCCATGGCGCGTTACCATGCAGAAATAGCCACGGTGGCGGAACGTCAGCCAGCGTTGGCGCGAGATCGCGTTCATCAGAAATGGTTGTGCGGCGCCTGTGGCCTGGGCGTAACCTTCGCGGTCGAGGCAGGCAAACATCTCGGCCGTCACCTCAAACTCCCGACCCGGTTGGCAAAGCACATTCAGAACCGTCGCAGTCCTGTTCGCCCTGCCAAGAAAGAGGAAAACGCCAATCGCTCTTCCATCCGCCGTTACTTGTCGGAAATGCACTTCACCGAGGCCTTGGTTCTTACCGGCGATCGCGACGAGCCAATCGAACTCCTCGGTTGACCAAACGGGCCTGACCGAAAACCGTTCCATCATCGGTCGGGCGCAACCGAGAAACTCGCCGGCCCCGATCACCTTCGTCATACATCCTGAAGCCGGGGTGGGTTTGACGGATGGTCTTCGCCAGCGCAACACCCTGTCGAATGCACCAAGGACACCGAGCACCAATTTCGAACCCAATGCCGGAAATTGACGGCTGGCACGAATGGCGCTGCTGGTAGCCGGTCGAAACGATCGCTGCCACTCCAGGCTTTGTATCGGAAGCACGACCCCGCCCCCGGCAACCCAATGGTCCGCACTCACCGGCGACGAATTATCCGAGAAGCACATGTCCTGGCGCGCGGAGCGCATCGTACGAGCGAGACATGCCGCACCAACGGCACCCGCCTTGCCGTCTGACATGAACGCGCAAAGAAGCTTGCCGACGGTATGGCGACCGTGGATCGAGAATTCCATCGGCAATGCCAGGATTGCGCTGGCGATGGTGCCGTCATCGTAGACGATACTGCCATGCTCGGGAGAGTAAAGCGGACTGCCGAAGAAGACCGCTTCAAGATACTGCCGGAGGTCACCACTTGGCTCAATGTCGCGCTTGCGGAAAATCTTGCTGAAGAGCGAGCTAACTGCAGGGATATCGCCCAGCTCCATCGGTCTCACGCGGCCCGGGTGCTGCATGCGATGCCCGATGGCTGTGGCAGTTTCCAGTTCCCTCAGCTCAGCCTTCATGCGCCATCCTCGCCGGGACGACGTGCTCAACCGCTCCCTCCCTGTCGCGCCGGACGAAGCGCAGGAAGACACTCCAGGAAACGATGACCATCGCGATCTCGATCACATAGAAGGAGATGAACGTGCCCGCAGGTGGCGCATACCAAGTCGCCCACGCTGTCAACGCAGCGCCAAGGACGCTGCCGAGACCCATAACAGAGGCACGCGCAGGGTGATGCCCGGATGCTCCGAGCGCTTCCATTGCGACCGACCACATGGCAATCGGCACGACGACCCAGCAGAGAATTCGAACGAAGGACACCAACGAGACATAGTCCTTGCCGAAGAGGTAAGGCAGGACCGGCGCAAGCACGAAGACCGCGATCGCCGCCGCAATACTGATCGAAGTGGCAGCAACGAGCACCTTGCGTACCCGCTCGAAGGCATGGTGCAGGCCGGAGGCCGTTGCCTTGGCCGAACCGGGATAAATCAACCGGTTCAGCGCCTCGACCGAGAGATAGCTGCTCTCCAGCATGCGCCGCGCGACGCTATAGCTCGACATCACTTCTGCGGAGGCAACGAGGCTCAGGACGAGCAGGTCGGCATTCTGGCGCACCGCGCGCAGAATGAAGGGGATGCTGAAGTAGAGCCCCTGCGGCAGCTCTTCGCGCACGATCCCATAGACGGGCCGGCCAAGGCCCTTTACGGCATACCAGCAACCGATGGCGACAAGCACATGGCATACGAACTGCCAGACCGCCCAGGAGGCAACGGTCGCCACGCCAAAGACGATACAGGCGAGCGCCGCGGCGATGGTGCGGGCGATGGCGAAGCCGACGACAACCTTGTTGGCAGATGCGAAATTCGAGTGAGCGAGAAAGATCTGCTCCGTCAGCACGATGACGCGAACGAAGATGATGTTGGTGATCAGCATCAGCGCAATCACGGCAATGTTGGTAGCCGGGTCAGCTGACAGCGTGAAGAAGAACGGCAGCGCAATCGCGCCAAGCAAAACCAGAACGATGCCGCTGATGGCGGTCAAGATGACGTTGTGACCGAGCATGCGAGAGTACATGCTCCGATCGCGTGCGACGCGGCGCACGAGGCACTCCATCGCCCCCAGCCCGCAGAGATGCACGGCAATATTGGCAACCGCCGTGATCGCCACGAAGACACTGAACTCATGAACGCCGAGCCAACGTGCGAGGATCGCGAACGTCAGAAGCTGGGCAGCGGATCCAATGATGAGGCTGCCGCCCGAGGCGGCATAGGACATGATCATCGACAGGAACGGTCTGTGCGCGCCCGGTTCTCTGAGACCTTCCGATGCCATCCCGATCTGCCTTTGACAACAATCCGACGAAATGTGCGTCCGATGCCGGATGGGCGTTGCCGCAACAGCCGAGCACACGCTTCCGATCATCGCAAAGAATAGCACTTAGAAATGATTGCGCGGTTAACACTCCCGCATCAATTGCATTTTAGCTTCCGTTTACCTGATTGCAGTAGTGTGGATCGTGCAGCCATCGATCGACGCATGAAGGAGAGGCCGTGCCGCAAAACAACAATCCCCTTCAGGATGATCAGGCAAGCGGCGAGGCGCCGCGTCTGCACCGTTTCATGGACGTCGAACTCGAACTGGCACCCGATGTCTTGGTGCCACGAGAAGAAACGGAGCTGCTCGGACGCACGGCTTCAAGGATCCTGCATGACCGGCCATCCGGCGCAACCGTCATCGACATGTGCTGCGGCTCCGGAAACCTGGCGCTCGGGCTTGCGGCCGATGTCGTTTCCGCCCGCGTCTGGGGTGCGGACTTGACCGATAGCACCGTTGCGCTGGCCCGCAGAAACGTCACTCGCCTGAACGTCGCCGATCGCGTCACCATACGACAGGGCGATCTGTTTGGTGCGCTGGCCGACGACAATCTCGAGGGCTCGGTCGACATGATCGTCTGCAACCCGCCCTATATTTCGACATCTCGGCTCGAAGGTGACAGCGCCCACCTGCTTGAAGCCGAACCGCGGGAAGCTTTCGATGGCGGCCCATACGGCATCTCGATCCATCAGCGCCTCATCCGCGATGCTGTGGCTTTCCTGAAACCGGGCGGCTGGCTGCTCTTCGAGTTCGGCGCTGGCCAGGATCGACAGGCATCCGCCCTTCTCGCCCGCACCAAGGCCTATGAGGCCGTCACCTTCGCCACCGATGTGGAAGGCCGGCCACGCGTCGCCATCGTCAGGAAACTTGTTGCTCAAGCATCCGTTGCGGCGGGTGCCGGGGACGAGGAACGATGAGTAACATCCGGCCGCTTGAACCCGCAGACATTCCTGCGATCGCTGGAATGTTCCAGAGGGTTTTCTGCAAGGATCAGACGGAGCCGCCAGCTGCGCTCGTCGACTATATGCGGCAGCTCTACCTGGACGCACCTGGCTGCGATCGCGAGATTCGGCCCCTCGTTCACGTCAACGGCGACGGCCGCATCTCCGGTTTCGTTGGCGTTAACGCGCTGCCGATGACGTTTAACGGTCGGCCGTTGCGAGCCGCCATATGCGGCTCCCTTATGGCCGAGGATCGTGAAAGCGATCCGATGGCGGGTGCACGGTTGCTGAAGGCCTTCCTCGCGGGTCCACAGGATCTGTCGTTCAGCGAGACCGCAAGCGAAGTATCGACTCAGATGTGGACGAAACTGCGCGGTATCGTACTGCCGCAATACAGTCTTGATTGGGTGCGTGTCATCCGGCCATCGGCATTCACGCTCAGCGTCGCCGAGCACCGGATCAAGCTCGCTCGGCTGGTCAATCCGCTCGCGCATGCGTTTGATCGTTTCTATCGCAACAGGATGGGTCGCGGGGAGCGGCGCTGGTCGGCCGTCCCCGAAAGCGGAACGGGACAGGCAAATTTTCGCGTTGGTGAAATCGACAGAAGCGGTTTCGCCGATCTCGTCGGTCCGCTCACTGCCCAATTCCCTTTGCGCCCGGATTGGGCGGAAGGGCAGCTCAACAACATCCTCGCAGACGCGGTGCAAAAACCTGATCAGGGTAGCGCAATCTTCGCATCCGTCACCGCGCGCACCGGAACCGTCGTCGGCGCCTTTGCCTATCACGCTCGCTCCGGCGATATCGGCCGCGTGCTGCAGATCCTCGCCCTTCCCGGACAGGCCGGCCCCGTCATCGATTGTTTGATCGACCACGCAGCCGCGCGCGGTGTCGCGGGTCTGCGTGGTCGGACGCAGCCAGCTCTCCTTGAGGCCATGCTCGGTCGTCGCATCGCCTTTGTGCACATGGCGTCAACCGTGATCCACTCGCGCGACGACGAACTCGTTCAGGCGTTCCGCCATTCGCAAGGATTTATAAACGGGTTGGCCGGCGAACATTGGAGCCGACTTATGGGCGGCCGCTTCGACTGACCGATGCGGCCGGATTGGCCATCGCACCCTATGCCAATCAGTCAGCAATCTCCTCAACGGTCTGGACGAGTCGCGGCCCGAGATGAAGGTAGCGCGTCGCCTTGCGTTTGGCGGCAATATCCGCCCAGACGCGATCGACCTGCGTTGCCGTCAAGCCCGCAGCCTGCGCAACCGCCTCGATCGCCAGTCCGTTGTTGAGGCCATAAAGGCATAGATCCATGCGGTCGTAGGGCAGCGAGAAATAGAACTCTTCCTGCGTCTGCTCCAACGAATAGGTATCCGTCGTCGGCGGGCGGCGGCGGATTTCCTCGGGAATGCCGAGAGAGGCCGCCAACGCGTAGACCTGCGATTTGTAGAGATGCGCTATCGGCTTGACGTCGGCGGCGCCATCGCCGTTCTTCACGAAGAAGCCTTGGTCGTATTCCAGCCGGTTCGGCGTGCCGAGGACGGCGAAATTCAGCCGGTCGGCATGGTAATATTCGATCTGCTTGCGCGTGCGCTGCTTCATGTTGGTGGCGGCAACGATACCGAGATAGACAGGCGGCGGCATGCGCAGCTTGGTCTGTTTGCCCTGTGGATCCTGGACCACCAGCGACGAGATGTTGTAGCCCTCACCTTCGAGCGCGTTGGCGATCACGATCTTCGATGCCCAGCCTTCGCCGTAGGCAGGAACAAGTTGGCGGATGAAGGCGTCGCGACGCTCGTAGCAGCCCATTGCCTGCAAGATCGGCCCGATATCCTCAACCACGGCATCGACGCCAAAGGTTTCGGCGACCAGACGGCCGAGCCTCAGGCTTTCCGGGTCGCTGTCGTTCTCGGGCATGAACAGACAAAAGACGTTCTTCGCACCCACAGCTCGCACAGCCAGGGCGACAGACACGCTGGAATCGATGCCGCCGGAAAGACCTAGCACGAGGCCGCGCTTCTTCATTCCACGCAGCTGCTCACGCAGCCCTGCCACGATGCGGTCGGTTTCAGCCGCATGGTCGATATCAAGCGTTTCGGCCGAAAACGCAGCCGTGTCCTGGGTCGGGCGAATGTTCATTCTGCAGGCTCCATCGTCTCGGCCGCAAGTCGGCGGCTAACCTTACCCGTGTCCGTCTTCGGCAACTCGATGCGAAATTCGACAACCTTCGGGACCATGAAGTCCTCCAGATGGCGCGAGCAATGACGGATGATGTCCTTGTCGCTGAGCGTCTGGTCCGAGCGCACGACAAGTGCCGCGATCGCGTGGCCGAGAACCGGGTCGGGCACACCAAGCACGACGGCTTCCGCAATGCCTGGATGGGAATGCAGGACCGTCTCGACTTCCTTCGGCGCAACTTTCTCGCCGCGGGTCTTGATGATATCGTCCTTGCGCCCGACGAAATAGAGGAAGCCCTCCGCATCGGCCTGAAACAGATCGCCGGTGTAGAGCACCTTCTCCCAAGGGTGCGGTCCCGGCCGAAGCATGCGTTCGGTCGAGGCATCGTTGCGCCAATAGCCCTGCATGACGTGCGGGCCACGGATGACGAGTTCGCCGGGCACGCCCGGCGGAACGCGCTTACCCTCATCGTCGACCACAAAGGCCTCGGTGTTGGGGATGGCGATGCCGACGGAGCCCGGCCGACGATCAAGTTCTTCGGGCGGCAGATAAGTGCAGCGCTTGCATTCCGTCAGCCCGTACATCGAGTAGAGCCGCGCGCCGGGAAAGAGTTCTCTTAGCCGGGCAATATGTGCCGGCGGCAGCGCCGCGGCAGTGTTGGAAAGATAGCGAAGGCTGGGTAGAAAACCCGGCTCCAGATCGCGCATCTGCAAGATCATCGCCGCCATCGTCGGCACGAGCGGAAATCCGGTGACACCCTCCTCGCGAATGCGCTCGAAGATCGCATGCGGAAACGCGAAGGACTTTTCGAGAACCAGCGTCGCTCCGAGCCGGACCGCCATCAGCAGCTGATAGAGGCCGTAGTCGAAGGCGAGCGGCAGGACGTTGAGGATGATGTCGTCGTGCTGGTTGCGCAGATAGGTGGTGATCGATCCGGACGCCGCATCGATATTGCGATGTGTCATCATCACGCCCTTCGGGCGCCCAGTGGAGCCGGAGGTATAGATCAGCATCGCCAGGTCAACATCGATCCCGCCGTGGACAACCGGCTGCGGCTCGCCTTCCAGGCATGTGTCGAATGCGGTGGCACCCGCAGGCACCTGGCCGTTGGGCGCCGCCGTGGAAGCAACGAACAGCATCGCATCGCCGGCAAGCGCACGGGCATCGCCCACGACCGGCATCAGTTTTGCCTGTGTGAGGATGGCGGCTGCCTCGCAATCGCCGATGATGTAGGCCAGCTTGTCTGCCTTGGTCGACGAATTGATCGGACTGAAGGTCGCGCCTGCCTTCAGCACGGCAAAGATCGAAACAGCGGCTTCCCAGCAATTGTCCATGAACACCAGCACGCGGTCATTGCGCTTGACACCGTTCCTGGAAAGCGAGGCCGCCAGTTGGCTCGAAAGCCGATCGAACTCGTCATACCGCAGCCGCTTGCGGTCGGTGATCAATGCTGTTTTCGCCGCATGCGCCGCGGCGTTGTCGATAAGGAATTGCTCGAACCGCATCTGCGTGGACCTCACCCGTTGTCGCTTACGCCGCTACCGTCGCGCCAGATTTGGCTTCGATGAAAGCCGAGATGCGCGCGAGCGAATCCAGGTTCGCCGGTACGATATCGGCGTCCGCCATGGCGATGCCGTAGTGATCCTCGATGAATGCGACCAGCTCCAGCACGCCGGTGGAGTCAATGATATCGTTCTCGATCAGCGATGCCGTGTCGGCAAGGTCGTAGGACGTGTCGCCGAACAAGAAGTTCTCGATGACAAAGGCCCTGACCTTGTCCTTGATCGTCTCCGTCATGTCTTTTCCTTTCCTTTCCTCAGTCGTTCAGGCCGCCTGGGCGGCGTGGATGCTCGTGCCAGTGAATGTCTTCAGCCATAGCTGTGTCGACAGGATTCCGACGAACGCTGCATTGTCGCGGAAGCCGGATACCGGTTGGGATTGGCACTTTTCGTAGAGTTTCGTGACCGCCTTCGGGTTGAAGAGACCACCCGCGGCAATTCTGTCTTGGCTCATTGCCTCGCGGACGTAATCGAGTTCACCGACGCCGGTGAACGAAAGGCTATCGGGTGCTCGATAGGGTTGCTTGGTGCGCTTGCCGATCGCTTCCGGCATCAGGTCCTTGGTTGCCTCGCGCAGGATGTGCTTTTCCACCAGCCCCTTGAGCTTCATCTCCGGCGGCAGACCGGACGCAAACTCGACCAGCCGATGATCGAGGAACGGGAAACGCCCTTCGATGCCATGCGCCATCGCCATGCGGTCGCCCTGGCTCGAAAGGATATAGCCGGGCAAAAGGAACCGACCCTCGAGATACTGAGCCTGATGCAAGGGATGCCAGCGGCCGAAATCCTGAGGCAGACGGCTCGCCAGCTCCTCTGCCGCGTCGTAGCCGGCAAGGCTGGCGCGCAGATCGGGCGAGAAGAAGATCTTCGTCGCCGCCGTGCTCTTGAAGCGGGGGCGATGGGAAAAGAGCGGATCGTCTAGCGCAACGTCTCCCGCCCCGAAGAACGCGGCGAGATATTCAGCCGACTGCTGCTGTAGGCCAGGGAGATAGGGATAAAGCTTGCGGAACAGATGCGGGCGGATGTGCGAGCCAGGCTGACGCCCGCAGAACCGACGCACGCGCGCTTCCTTGAAGATATCATAGCCGGCAAAGACCTCGTCGGCCCCCTCGCCGGTCAGTACGACCTTGAGCCCCTGTTCGCGCACCAGGCCCGAAAGCTGATAGAGCGGCGCCGGCGCCGTCCTGATGATCGGCCTTTCAGCAAAACGTACCACATCCGGGAACACCCTGGCGATATCGCCGGCACGGCAGGCAACGGTGCTGTGCTGCGTGCCGAGGGCCGCGGCCATCTGCATCTGGTAGGCGCTTTCGTCGTGCTCGACGCTGTCGAACGTGACGGAGAACGTGCGCAATCCTTGCGGCGCCATACCCGCCGCCAGCGCCGCGACGATGGAGGAATCAAGACCGCCCGACAGATAGGAGCCGACCGGCACATCGGCCCGCATGCGGATCCGCGTCGCGTCGCTCAACAGCGCCCGCAATTCGTCGGCGGCTTCGTCTTCATTGACGAAGCGTGAAGTGGCCTCGCGATCCGGATAGTCGAGACGCCAATAGGGCCTGATCGTCTGACGCCCCCGCTCGGCGATCATGAAATTTGCGGGTTCCAGCTCGTGGATATCACGAAAGCCTGTCCGCGGCGCGATCGGCGCCCAAAGCGTGAAGATCTGGTCGAGCGCGATCGGGTCGATCTCGGCTACGATGCCGGGCACCTGAAGCAGCGCCTTGATCTCGGATGCGAAGTAGAGTGTGCCGCCTCTGGTCGTATAGAAAAGTGGACGCACGCCCATGCGATCGCGAGCGAGCATCATTCGGTGGCGGCGGGCGTCCCAGATTGCAAAGGCAAAGTCGCCATTGAGGACGGACAGGCAGTCCTCGCCCATCTCATCGTAGAGATGGAGGATAACTTCGGTGTCGCTCGAAGTCCGGAAATGCCGGCCCTTGGCGCGCAGTTCCTCGCGTAGTTCGACATAATTGAAGATCTCGCCGTTGAAGGCGATTGTTAGCTCGCCCGTCGCATCTGACATTGGCTGCTGGCCGTCACCAAGCCCGACGATCGAGAGCCTGACATGACCGAGGCCGGCTTCCGGCGCCACGAATGTGCCATGCTCGTCCGGTCCGCGATGCGCGATCGCGGTCACCATCCTCTTGAGAAGGGTTTCTGCTTCCCGGACCGAACCGAAATAGCCGCCAAAACCGCACATGTTCAGAACTTTCACACGGGTCAATCACAACCGAAACATAATCCGCATGAAGAGTTCATGGGTTAACCGCCGGCGTTTTCTGGTTGTATGGTAAATTCTCCAGGAAGACAAAAATACGTCATCAAAACATCACAGAAATACCTTTACCCCTGCGGAATTTTTCTTTTCGTTACAATTTTAAACATTAGATAGAAAATGAGCACCGGCCAGAAAATACAGATCACAATGCCGGCGACACGATAGACATTCCAGGGCGCGTGCGCCTGCAGACCTTCCAGATAGGTCATCGCCAACAGGAAAAGCGCAGCGATACAATAGGTTGCGCCAACAAAATACATCCAGGACATCTGACCGCTCTCATGGCACAGCAGAAAAACCGAGGAATGAAAATAGAAACTAGCCGCTTATACCAGCAGAAGTAACATTCTTAAACCAAGAATTAACCTTGTTGCAGACGTGGTTAATTCGTGGACTCAGCGCCTTTCAGCTAAGTCCTGCTTCCACAAGGCATGTATTGGCTGCGGCCGTGGCTCAGAACGTCAGCGACTGTTTCTCTTCAGCGCGCATCGTTACGGGTCGCTGACCTTGCAACAAAGAGTAGATCGAACCCGCGGAATTCACGCCGGAAGGTGGATTTCTTGAGGGCAGTCCATATCGCTGATGGATTGTCGAGGCGGAAGCCGCGAAAGCTGCGCACGAGCCCGAGGGTGGCAACGACGGTGCGCAATGCCCTGACGATTGCCGGCCCGCTCAGTGACGCAAACAGGATCTGCGGATGAACGGCGAGCAAAACGCCCGTCGTCCGCGTGCGGTCGATATCCCGGAACTGGGCCAGGGAACGGTATTCGTAGCCTTCGATATCGATCTTGAAGCATAGCTTCTCGGTTCGCGCCAGCGACTGCAGTTCGGCAATCGTGATCGTTTTCGCCTTGATCGCCTGCCCCGTGTCGTCGGCGATCAGCGCCGAGGTCTCCGAGCTACCAAATCCGCCGACCGAGTTCAGCACCAGGACGTCATCCTCGGAAAGTGCAGCATTGATCAGCGCGACCTCCCCTTCGTTCTGCGGTTCCATTTCCTTGAGGATGCCGAAGCAGACGGGGTCGGGTTCGACCGTAATGACGTTGTCGGCTATCTGAGCTGCCCAATAGGGCGTCACGCCGATCCAGCCGCCGATATCGACAAAGGTCGTGTTGCCGTCGACCAGCCGCTCGATGTTTTGAAATGTGCACGGCTCCCACTCGCCGCTTTGAAGCCGCGCAAAGAAGCGCTTCTTCTCAGGCTTGTCAGGGAAATGGACGGTCTTGCAGAAGTAGGTGATCGCACGCATGGCGCTTCTCTAGCCCATATCCCGGTCAAGCGGAATCGTTTTTGCGAAGGTCTTCCATGCGGCCAGGACATGCCAACGACGGGCGCCGCCGGTTCGATTTCACGCTTCCATGCGCTCGTTTCGGCTGCGCGCTTCCGTAAGTTCGGCCGTCGTCTGGCTGAGGCGGTCAGCGAGCACGCGCATGATTTCCACCGCCATTTCGGGGAAGTCGGCCAGCAGCTTCAGGAAGTCGTCCTTGCGGATGCGCAGGGCTTCCAGCGGTGTCGTGGTGCGCACGGTCGCCGTGCGCGGGGTGTTACAGAGAATGGCGATTTCGCCGACGATCGAATTCTGTTCCACTTCCGCAAGCTTCAGCGGCCCGCTTGCAGTCGTCACCAGCACGTCGGCCTTGCCTGAGAGAATGACATAGGCGGCATCGCCAATATCGCCCTGATAGAAAAGGGCCTCCCCGGCGCTGTACATGACCCGGTCAGAGGTGAAGGCAAGGAGTTTCAATTTTGCAGGCGGCAATCCTGAAAACAGGGTTATCCGGCGCAGCATTTCGACTTCATCCTTGAGCAACATCACAATCCGTTTCTCCGAGTATCCAGCCGGGGCGACCTGCCTCCCGCGTTGCCGCGGGACCTTATGCTGGTGCCCTGACATTAATATTACATCAAGATGCCATTTCCTTATAGTCGGGTCCTTCGTTAGCCCCCACTTCCGTTTCGTTGTCGCGAACCAGTCGGCCATTTTCGAATACGGCGACACGATCGAACAGTTCCATCACCGCCGGATTTGCGACCACCCAGACGATTGCCGGATTGCGCCCGCCCTGCCGCAAGAGCGCAAAGACGTTTCGGACCACCTGCTCCTGGACCCGTTGGTCGAGCGCCAGCAGCGGTTGGTTGAAGATATAGAAGTCGCAGATGCGGATGAGCGCGCGGGCCAGGTCAAGCTTCTGGCGCTGGCCTGCGGTCAAGCGTTTGCCGCCGGCGCCGACATTGAATTCGAAGCCGAAGGCCAGCACCTCGTTATAGAGGCCAACGGCTTCGAAAAGATCGCGCACGATCGCCCGGATTTTCTCCGATCCATCGGCGTGCTTGTGACCGATGCGCCCGAAGAGCACGTTGTCGATGATGCTGCCGGACGCGATGTAGCGGTTCGGACGATAGTGCTCGATCATGCCGGCGAGGTCCGTCGGCAGGCCCTCGTCGAACTCGCGCCGGGCAGCTACGATCTTGGACATCAGTTCGTCGGTCAGGAGACCAAAGCGGTGTCGAGGCTCGATGTAGCCGAAGCACAGCCGAATGATCTTGACTTGGTCATCCTCGGCAACGTCCGCGCGTGGTCGCCCACGGACCTTTTGCAGCAACGCCTCATAAACAGGAATTTCTTCGGCCGTCATGAATGTCAACTGCTGGAAGAACGGGTGATCCGGCGGCAGGTCGCGGAACAGTTCGACGACGTTCTCGGCGATTTCCAGCCCCATTTCGTAGAAGACGTCACGCAAGCCGACGCGCTGAAGCACGGTCTTGAAGAACGGGTGTCCCTCGAGCGCACCGTCCCACATCACCTGATCGGTAATCGTGCCGAAGAGCAAGTTTTCGCCGATGGTCGCTTCGATGTTGTACGAGCCGGGCTCGAAGAACACCACGAGATCGCTGAGCTTTTCCTGTTCAAGGCGCTCCCGAAGCGCGCTGCGCATCTCGACGATACCAGAGGCAAAGGCCGCATTGCGGTTCGGGTCGATGGTGGAGCGCACGGCAAGCGCCAGAACGTCATTGGTCAGGAGGACAGCATCAAGGACAGGCCTGATCTTGATCAGAAGATCGTCTGGTCCGGTCGCCCCGGCTGCCTGATAATCGACCCAATCGCTGTTGACGTCGAAGGATGGATTGCCTGCAAGCTTGGCTTCGACCAGCTCCCACTTGCGATGGGCCGCCCTTTCGCCTTCATACCGGACCTCGGTCATTGGCGCGTGCTTCAAGCCGTAGAGCAGGTTGTCGCCAAGGCTGCCCTGAAACACATACACGTCTGAGGAGGCATAGGAAATCCGCCGGCCAGTGACCGACTCCGGCATCTCCAGTATATCCTGACCGCCGATGACAACACGACCGCCAGCCGGCCAGATCAGTCGAGCGAAGGCCTCTGCCAGAACTTCCCCGCCGGCCTTGAGTGCGACCGCCTCGCCGGGCTGCACCTGCAGCGAGACGTGGTCGAGGAGTGTCACACCACCATCATCGGTCACCGTCAGGTTGACGGCCGCGAGCGAGCCGTTCAGCGGCGCCGGACTTGCCGCTGCGAGGGCGTGGACCTTGGGATCGAGCAGCGGTTCGATGCTGAACTGCTCGACCACCTGGGCGTACTTCACCTGCACGTCCTGGCGCGCCTGGTCCCAATCGATGAGCTCTTTCAGCGGCCCGGGCAGGTCCTTGTAGGCGCCGATGACGGCGACAAGCTGGCCGATATCGAGGCGGCCCTGAAGCGCGAAATAGCCGCCGATCGAATAGAACATGAACGGCGTCACCTGGGCGAGAAAATTGTTGATGAACTTGACCAGGAATTTCCACTGATAGAGGTCGTAGCGGATCTTGAAGATGCGCGCGAGCCGCGACGCGATGTCGGCGCGCTCGAGATTGGAGGTGTCGTGGCCGCGGATCGTGCCGATGCCGTCAACGATTTCGCTCACCCGGCCAGACAATTCGCGCGCAGTCAGCTGGCGCTCGCGGCCAAGGACGAGCAACCGCTTGCGCATGCGCGGGATGATCACCGCCTGAACGGCGACGATAACAGAGGCGATCAGCCCGAGCCAGAAGCTCTGTAGCAGGATGAAGATCAGCGCCGTCAGCGCCTGACCGCCAAGCAGTGCGGGCGACACGAAGGCATCGCCGGTAAAGCCGCCGAGCGGCTCCACCTCGTCCTTGATCATCGTTGAGATCTCGGCCGGTTTCACCCGTTTGAAATGCGTCGGTGGAAACCTCAGAACGCGATCGACAAGCTCGAAGCGAATCCGCCGCAGGAGACGCTCGCCGAGCCGCCCCTTGAAGGTGTTGATATAGAATTTGAAGAGGCCGTTGACGACAACCAGCAGCAGGAACACGAGGCTCAGGGCCAGCAACATGCCTTCGCGACCGAGTTGGAAGCCGTCAAAAAGATTGATCGTCCCGAGATAGGGCAAGTCAAAGGAGATCGCCAGGAACGCCTGCGTCGCTTCCGGGCTGTCAAAACCGTCGCCCTGAATTGGTCCGTTGACGATCTGCTTGGGCAGATCGAAGGACAGGAAGTAGGGGACCATCGAGAACGCCACGACCAACAGGATCCAGAGCTGGTCCTTGCGCGTATGAGTCCAAATGTAGCGGGAGAGGCGTGGTTCCATGTTTCTGGCAACGAGACCTTATTGAACACTGCGTTGTTTGCGGCGCGGGCAGCCACCGATACCCGGCCACGATATGCTTGCTTGTGGTCCTTTCCGACTGAACTGCCACGGGCGGCCGGTCGCGAAGGCGTTTCGGCAAAAATCTGATCCGGTTTCGAATCCGGTTTATTAGATTATGCAGGAGCGCGAGAAAACCGCAATGGACGCCTGAACGCACCTTCAAGATCGGCGCTCATGCCTCCCTGCGGCGGATCAAGGCGTGGGGAACGAAAAATGCCCATATTGCACTCGATTGTCTGCCAGCTTACAACGAGTGCATGAAACACACCAGCCATCCCCCTACTCCTGCGAGCGACTGGTACGAAAACGCTTTCGACCTGACGCGCGGTATCGCCGCCTATACCGGAAGCCCGCTGATCGATGGCATCGCCAAGGTGATTGCCAGACACCCTGACGCCGATATAGCCAATGCCTTCAATCATAGGCAGGTTGCCTGCAAGCTCTGGGCTCGCGACACGCTGCTGCAAGCGGCGGGCAAGTCTTATAAGCGGATCGTCGTTCTCGGCGGGTGGTACGGCATCCTTTCGGCGATGTTGCTTGAGGATTGTCGCTTCGAAATCGCAATGGCTGAGAGCTACGACATTGACGCCTCCGTCGAGGCTGTCGCCCGCACCCTCAACGCGACCTTTGCCGATCGTTTCCGGGCCATCACGGCCGACATGTATGCGATCGACTACGCAAGCCTCGACGCCGACCTGATCGTCAACACGAGTTGCGAGCACATCGCCGATCTGCGGAGCTGGCTTGCGCTGATCCCATCAGGCACACGTGTTCTCCTGCAGTCGAACGATTACTTCAGCGAACCGACGCACATCAACTGCGTCGAGTCCGTCGATGCTTTCGCCGACCAGGCGAAACTCGCGACGCTCGATTTCGTCGGTGCGTTGCCGACGAAGAAATATACAAGGTTCATGCTGATCGGGACGGTTTGACCGCCACTTGCGAAAGCCGCTCACGCAGGATCGCCGCCGTGTGGGCGGCGCCTTCGAGGTCGAGCGGCGGCATCGTGGGCTTGGCCCGTGCGAGCTGCGTTTCAACGTCGCGCGCCAATCGGGCCGGCGTTACCTCGCTCTCCGGCAGGACACCGGCAAGCCCGAGCTTTTCCAGTCGAACCGCACGCGTTGATTGCTCCGTTTCCCCGCCCGCCGTGAACGGGATCAGCAGCGACGCACAACCGGCGCGAATGATGTCACACACCGTATTGTAGCCGGCCTGCGAGACGGAAAGCCGCGCACCCGAAAGCAGACTGGCAAAATCCTGCCGGAAACGGAACAGCTTCACATTGCCAGGCGCGGCGGCCTCGAATGCGTCATAGTCGACCTGCGGAAGGTTTGGCCCGGTAATCATGCACCATTGCAGCCCCGGCGGCAGGAGCTTCGCAGATTCCAGACCGGCGCCAATCAGCTCCTTGCCGACTGCGCCGCCACCGGCCGAGACCAGCACATCGAAACGCTCCAACGGCGGCGCCGGCGGATCGCCCGCGACCAGACCGGTATAGGCAACCTTGTCGGCGATCTCCTGCGCGTAAGGGAAGGTCTCTTCAAGCCGAGCGAAGGCGGGATCCCCATGCACGAGTACAAGGTCAAAATGCTCCTGTACCAGATCCAGCATCTCCTCGGCACGGCCGGGCTTCGTCCGCTCCTGCAGGATATCGCGAAGGGATGTCGCCACCAGTGGGCGCGGGCTCGATGCCTCGATGAGGTCGAGCAGCGGCATCAGTTCAAACCGCATCTGGCGGCGACCGAACGGAAACGCCTCGAAGATCACGACATCCGGGTCGCAGGTGCGAAAAGCGTCAAGCAACATCTTCCGTCGGCGGTCCTTGAAGTCATCATCGACCGGATTTCCGGTTTCGTCCGCCAGGCCGGAGAACCCCTTGTCGCCGGCAACAACCGGCGGCAGGGCTACGTGTTTGAGGTCGGCGCTTGGAAAGCCGGGAACGGCCGTGCCTCCGGTGACAACCGTGACGTCGAAACCATCGGCGGCAAGTGCGCTGGCAATGCGGCTTGCCCGGGCGAGGTGGCCGATCCCCAGCAGATGCTGGACATAAAAGAAGACCCGCCGCTGCCGCATCACGCCGCTTTCCATTCGTTTGCAAACAGGGTCGTCAGTTGTTCGATGCTGGAGTGGTGGTCAAAGTGCGCCCTCACCCGTTTCTCGGCGGCAGCGCCCAGCCGGCGGCGACCCTCTGGGTCGCGGATCAGCTGTTCCAAGGCGAGAGACAGTGCCTTCGCGTCCTCGGAGAGCACGATACGACCGTTTTCTCCGTCGACCAGGAGTTCCGGCACGCCCGAGATTGCCGTAGACACACAGGCGAGCCGCTGGCTCGACGCTTCGACCAACACGTTCGGCAGTCCGTCACGGTCGCCATCTGCCGTCACCCGGCAGG
Source organism: Ensifer sp. Root31 (assembly GCF_001424825.1). Lineage (NCBI taxonomy): Bacteria > Pseudomonadati > Pseudomonadota > Alphaproteobacteria > Hyphomicrobiales > Rhizobiaceae > Ensifer > Ensifer sp. Root31. Next base: position 208,240 of record NZ_LMCO01000065.1, read on the forward strand.
CGAGCGCAAAGATATCGCTGGTGCGATAGTGGGCGAGCACGTCGGTCTGATCGAGCGCACCCTTCCAGGCAATTCTGTCCGAGATACCGAGCTCGCTACCCAGGACCTTGAGCTTTGCTGTCAATTCGCCGGCGCCGATATGCTCGAAGCGCCAGTGAAGATCCTCAGGCAAGAGGGCTAGAGCTTGAAGGAGAACATCGTAGCCCTTCTTGCCCACCGCCCTGCCGACACTGACGATGCGCACCGGGTCTGCCTCATCGGAACCGTCGCGGCTCGAATGTTCGCCGTCGAAACGCGGGAAACGCTCGAGATCGAGGCCGTGATAGCTCAGATGCACTCTGGCCTTTTGCGAGGTCAGGCTCTGCAGATGCTCGTAGCCGGTCCGGGTGCAGGTCACCGTCCAGCGCGCGCGGCCGAGCTTTTCGGAAAGCTCCCAGTCGGGCGATGTCCAGATATCCTTCGCATGCGCCGAGCACGTCCAGGGCGTACCGGCGATGACGCTGGCATAAGCTGTGACGGAAGCCGGCGTGTGGATGAAGTGGGCATGCAGCCAGCGCGGATCGCCCGGCCATTCCGATGCCAGAACCAGCGCCTGCCCGAAACGGCGGAAGCGATTGCGCGTCAGGTCCCGGCCCAGATCTTTCACAAACAGCCCAAGCGCCTTCCAGAATCCGGGCTTCGGCAGCGAACGCACCAGACCCTTGAGGACACGCAATGGCTCCTCGTGCAGGTACTCCGGCAGATAGTGCACGTCGGCGCGGATCTCGTCATGCACGGGATGGCGCTTGCCGTCGGTCGGGCGCCTCAGCGCGATCAGGACCAGCTCATGCCCCGCTTTCTCAAGTCCGAGCAATTCCTGCGCAATGAAGGTTTCCGAAAGGCGCGGATATCCCTTCAGAATGACGGCAATCTTGCGGTCCGTTGGCAATGCTTCAGCTCGATTTCTTGACAATACTCAGGTGCTCACTCGACTGCTCGTCGAGCCACCCGCCTACGATTTCGGAGATATGCACCAGCCCCTCGAGCCGCAGGCCGTTGGCACAACTTTTCGACGGCGGCGCGCGTTGCGGCAAAGCCTTCAACGCGGCGGCGAAACGCAAGGGATCCACCGCCTCGTCGGGCAGCAGCATGTCGATGAGACCCCACTCGGCGGCACGACGTGCACGGATCAGTTGCTCCTCGCGCGGCTGAATCCGCGGGACGATCAGCGCCGGTTTATCGAAAGACAGGATCTCGCAATAGGTGTTGTAACCGCCCATCGCCACCACGCCCTTGGCGCCGGCAATCAGCTCTTCCATGCGATTATCGAACTCGATGATCTTGATGAAAGGGATCTTGCTTCCTTTTTTGATCAGCTTTTCGCGCTTCTTGACCGGCATATAGGGGCCAAGGACCACAAGCGCCTTATGCGTCAACTCCGGATCCTGCTGGTAGGCGTGAATAAAATCGTGGATCAGGTCGGCACCATCGCCGCCACCGCCGGTGGTGACGAGAATATAGTCGCCTTCCGGCTTGTGACCGGGCAATTCCTCGCGCGGTACGCTCCTCTGCAGGAAGCCGACGAAGTTCATGCGCTCGCGCACGGCGGGCGGCACCTCGAGTTCCGTCAGCGGGTCGTAGAAGTCGGGCGGCCCATAAACCCAGATCGTATCGTAATACTGCTCGATCTTGCGCATGGTGTCGCGGCGTTTCCATTCCGCTTCGAGCAGATGCGGCGCATCCATCACCTCGCGCAGGCCGAGAACGAGCGTCGTGCCATGGGCCTTGAGATAGGTGAGCGTCTCCTCGACCTCGCCTCGCAACCCCATCGGCTCCTTGTCGACGATAAAGATGTCTGGCTTGAAGGTTTCCGCCGTGTGACGGATGATCGACTGGCGCATCTTCAACGTCTCGTCCAACTCGATATGGCGATCGAGAGACGTGTAGTCGCCGTTGTGCAGCTTGATGACGCTCGGAATCTTCACGAAATCGACGCGCGCGCGATAATCGAAGGCGCCGGCAATCGTCGCACCCGATATGATCAGGATATTCAAACCCCGATAATCTTCCACCAGCGAATGCGCAATCGTGCGGCATCGGCGCAGGTGGCCGAGCCCGAAAGTGTCATGGCTGTACATGAGTATCCGGGCATCTTCTAAGCGCCGCGTCATGCCAGAAACCTTTCGCTCAGGAAAAAACGAATCAAAACTCGCGACGCCGGCTTGCGGCCGGCGTCGAAACGAACCTCATTTGTAGGGATCGGCGGCATCGCGCAACCCGTCTCCCAAGAAGTTGAACGCCAAAATCACAAAAATGACCGGGATCGTTGGGAATAGCAGCCAGGGGTAGAAGGCGATGACGCTCACGCTTTTCGCCTCCGTCAGCAGGATGCCCCAGCTGGTGATCGGGGGGCGCAGCCCCAATCCGAGGAAGCTCAGCGCCGTTTCGCCGAGGATCATCCCTGGAATGGAAATGGTCGCAGTGGCGATGAGATGGGACATGAAGCCCGGAACCAGGTGTCGACCGATGATGCGGCCGCTCTTTGCGCCCATCAATTGCGCGGCAAGAACGTAGTCCTCCTCGCGCAGCGCAAGCAGTTTCGAACGCACCGCTCGGGCAAGCCCGGTCCAGTCGAGAAGCCCGAGGATGATCGTGATACCCAGATAAATCAGGATCGGGCTCCAGGTCGCAGGCATGATTGCGGCCAGCGACAGCCAGAGCGGAATGCTCGGGATCGATTGCAGCACTTCGATGATGCGCTGGACGATGAGATCGAAGACACCGCCGTGGTAGCCGGCGAGACCGCCGATGACGATGCCGAGCACGAAGCTCACCGTAATGCCGAGAAGGCCGATCGTCAGCGAAATGCGCGCACCATAGATGATGCGCGACAGGACATCGCGGCCGAGCCGGTCGGTGCCGAGCAGGAAGAGCTGACCGTCCTTTGCCGGGCATGCCAGGTGCACATTGCTTTCGAACAGGCCCCAGAAGCGGTAGCTGTCACCGCGGCAGAAGAAGCGGATCGGCTCGACGTCCTGCAGGTTGTCGGTGTAGTTGCGCTTCAGCGTCTCCATATCGAGTTCCATCGTCCGCCCGTAGACGAACGGGCCAACGAACTTCCCCTCGTGGAACAGGTGCACAGACTGCGGCGGCGCATAGATGTAATCCACATTGCGCGTGTGCAGATTGTAGGGTGCGAGGAACTCGCAGATCGCGATCATCAGGTAGAGCGCGACCAGGAAAATGCCTGATATCAGCGCCAGCTTGTGCCGGCGGAACTTCCACCACATTAGCCGCAGCTGCGAAGCCTGGTTAACCCGCACCTGTTCTTCCGTCATCGCTTCGACGGAATAGGGATCGAATGGTGCTGTCGATACGTAGTGCGGCAGCGGTTCGCCGGGCGCCGGAAGGAATGACGTCACTTGGTGCTCCTGCCTTGCAGCCGTATCCGAGGATCAAGAATGGCGAGCGCGAGATCGGAAATCAGCACGCCGATGACGGTCAGAAATGCGAGGAACATCAGGAACGAGCCGGCCAAGTACATGTCCTGGCTCTGCAACGCCTTGATCAACATCGGGCCGGTCGTTTCGAGAGACAGCACGATCGCGGTGATTTCCGCGCCGGAAATGATCGCCGGCAGGATGGAACCGATATCCGAGATGAAGAAGTTCAGCGCCATCCTGAGCGGATACTTGACCAGCGTACGCATTGGCGAAAGCCCCTTTGCGCGGGCGGTCACGACATACTGCTTCTGCAATTCGTCAAGCAGGTTGGCGCGCAGACGCCGGATCATGCCGGCGGTCCCCGCCGCACCAACGATGATGACCGGTATCCAGATATGTTCGAGGATCGATTTCGCCTTCGCCCAACTCATGGGCTCTGCCAGATATTTCTGGTCCATGAGATGGCCGATCGAGATGCCGAACCAGATATTGGCAAAGTACATCAGGATCAGCGCCAGCATGAAGTTCGGAATGGCTATGCCAATCAGCCCCACCAGCGACAGCCCATAATCGCCCCAGCTATACTGGTGAGTCGCGGAGTAGATGCCGATCGGGAAGGCGATCAGCCAGGTAAAGATGATGGTGACGAACGAGACGAGGATCGTCAGCCACATCCTGTCGCCGACGACGGCGCTGACCGGCAGTTCGTACTCGAAGGAGTAGCCGAAATCGCCCTGCAGCATGCCGCCGAGCCAATGAACATATCTCAGCAGCGGCGGCTGATCGAAGCCGTATTCCTTCCGGAGAGCCTCGATCTGCTCCATGTTGACGCCTTCGCCCTGCGCCCTGATCTCGGCGACGTAACTCTCGAAGTAGTCGCCGGGCGGCAGCTCAATGATGGTGAAGACGAGCGCTGAAATGATGAGCAAGGTCGGGACCATCGCCGCGATGCGCCAGAGGATGTATCGCAGCATGTCAGCCTTCCTGCTCGATCCAGAACGTATCGGGTTTGTAGACGCCGAAATAGCTCGTCGGATCGAATCCGTAGAGCCCTGCTTCCGGGACATTCTTGATCTTGTTGGCAACGAGAATTGGCTGCAGGGAGGCATTCACGATGCCGATCGAGAAGACCTGGTCGGTGTAGATCGACAGCATCCTCTCCCAGACCTCGGTGCGCTCGGCATCCTCGGCCGAGTGCCGCCAACGCTGCAGAAGCTCGGTTAGCTCAACGACGGCCGGAAGATCGGGCGCCTGCCCCATCTCACCATGCGAGAGATAGTTGAGCCCCCAAACCGGCCATTGCAGCTGATCGTCCGCAGTCGGCGCCAATTGGCCGGGGTTCATGTCCGCAGTCGGCACACCATTGTCGAGTCCGAACCACATGGACATGACGATCTCACCGCCGACGGCACGGCTGCGGAAGGTGTCGCGTTGCGACGTGCGGATGAAGAGCGAAATGCCGATCTTCTGCCAGTAGTCGGTGATCAACTGCAGGACATCGGTCTCCAGGGTGCTTTCGCCTGCGGTCTCAACGACGATCTGAGCGGCACGGCCGTCAGGGAGAATACGAATGCCATCGCTGCCGCGGTTCGTCAGGCCAGCCTCATCCAGCAACGCATTGGCCTGCACCGGGTCGTAGGCGATCCAGGCGGAGGCGAACTCCGGCCGGAACAGCGGGCTGTCCGGCAGGACAGTGTCGGCGCTCTCCTTGGTCAGTCCGTAGAAGACGGCCTTGTTGATTTCAGAACGATCGATCGCCAGCGACAGCGCCCGGCGGACGCGCACATCCTGCAGCAACGACCGCCAGACCGCATCGGAGCAATTGAGATTGGGAAGCAGCGCGACCCGTGAGCCTTGCGTCTTCTTCCAGAGGAGAACCTTTACCGGATAGCGCTTTTCCGCATCTTTCAGGAAGGTGTAGTCGATAAAGTCGATATTTGTCGCCTGCAGGTCGCTCTCGCCGGTGCCGGCCTTCGCCGGGATCAGCGCCGGAGAACTGACGTTGAGCACGAACTTGTCGATGTAGGGGAGCTGCAACCCGTTCTCATCGACCCGATGATAGAAGGCGTTACGCTCGAAGACAAACTGCTCGGCCGGCAAGGATGTTGTGTTGCGCCACGGGTCAAGCGTCGGCAGATCGGGATTTTCCGGGCGGTAGGAACGGGCCATGCGCATATGCAGCTGGTTCCACTTCTTGACCCTTTGCTCCTTCAGAAGCGCCTTGAGTTTGTCCTCATCCTGATATTTATCGTGGAACTGCTTGAGGTACGTCGCCGGCATCACCAGCACCAAGGGCTGTGGTGCGGCGAGCTTTTGCAGAAAATCGGGATTGGGCGTGGACCAGGTGTAGCGCACGGTCCGCTCGTCGAGCACCTCGAACTTTGCCGCCTCGCCGTCGATCACCAGCGCCATCGGCAGGCCCGCCGGGCTCAGTTTCTCGTTGAGCAGAACATCTTCCCAGCAGTAGCGGAAATCGTCCGTCGTAAGCGGGCTTCCGTCCGACCACTTGTGTCCCTCGCGCAGATGGAACGTGAAGATCCGGTCCTCGACCGTCTCGAAGCTTTCGAGCACGTCCGGCTGCAGTTCGAGTTCTTCGTCGTAGCCGACCAGGCGTGAGTAGCCGTAAACGGTCATCAACCGTATGTCTTTCGCGCTGCCAATCAGGCTCTGCACGGTGCCGCCGTGTTTGCCTGGCTGGCGTCCCATGGCCGCAACGTTGATGACGCGCGGGGTCTTCGGCAACCGTTCATTGACGGGTGGCAGCTTTCCCTCGGCGACAAGCGCCTCGAAAAATCTCGGCTCGCTTGCCGCTGCAAGAAGGTACTTGGGAAACGCCACTGTTGCGAGCAGGGCGAGCGCAGTTCGGCGAGTGATCATGGCCGTAACTCCCTTGCATCCACTGACTTGCGCGCGAGAACATAGTGGTCGCCACCGAGGTCAGCAGGAAAAAGCGCACCTTCCTCGCCGTCGTCGCTGAACTGCGGTCCCCAGCGCCGCATGTCCGACCCCTCAATGGCCTTGAGCAGATCGAAGTCCAGCGGACGATCGAGATCCGGATAGGGGACGGCAGCGAGCAGCGACTTCGTATAGGGGTGCACCGGTTTGCGCATCAGAACTTCGCGCGGCGCGAGTTCGACGATGCGCCCCGCACACATCACCGCGATCCGGTCGGCCATATAGTCGACCACCGCGAGATTGTGCGAGATGAACAGGCATGTAAGCCCAAGTTCCTTCTGCAGATCCTTGAGCAGATTGAGGATTTGGGCCTGGACGGAAACGTCGAGCGCCGATACCGGCTCGTCACAGATCAGCAGTTGCGGCACCAGAGCGAGCGCCCGCGCGATACCGATGCGCTGGCGCTGGCCGCCGGAAAAACTATGCGGATAGCGGTTGACGAACCGCTGGTCGAGCCCGACGGCCTGCAGCAGCGAGCGCACCGTCTCGACACGCGACTTCGCCGTTCCGCGCCCGTGGATTTCGAGCGGCTCGCTCAGGATATTCCTGACAGTCATGCGTGGCGAGAGCGACGACACCGGATCCTGAAAAACCATCTGGATCTTCGAGCGCAGCGTCTTCAGCTCATCACCTTCCGCCTTGAGCACGTCGATCGGACCTTCGCCGTCATCGAAGCTGACGCTGCCGCCATCAGGCGTGATGGCCCGCATCAAAATCTTGCTGACCGTCGTCTTGCCGCAGCCGCTCTCGCCGACCAGACCCAGACACTCGCCACGACGGATATCGAAGCTGACATCGTCCACCGCGCGATGGCGAGACGGGTCCTTCTTGCCGAACCACGAGGTCTTGCGCGTTCCATAGGTCTTGGAAAGGTTGCGTACGGACAGGAGAACGTCGGGGCCAACCGCCCTAGTGGAGGCCTTGGCACCCAGCAGTGTCCCAGCCTTGACCGGCACCTCCCGCAATGCCTTCAACCGCTCGCCCGGCTTCATGTCGAAATGCGGGACCGCGGCCATCAGGCCCTTGAGATAGGGATGCTGCGGATTGCGGAAGATCGCATCGACCGGACCTGCTTCGACAATCTGGCCGTGATAGATCACCACGACTTCGTCGGCCATATTGGCAACCACGCCGAGGTCGTGGGTGATCAACAGCATCGCCATGTTGAGCTTGACCTGCAGCTCGCGCAGCAACTGCAGGATTTGCGCCTGCACCGTCACATCGAGCGCAGTCGTCGGCTCGTCGGCGATCAGCAGCGCCGGTCGGCAGATCAGCGCCATGGCGATCATGGCACGCTGGCGCATGCCGCCGGAGAGCTCGAAAGGATACATATCATAGGCACGCTTCGGGTTCGAAAACCCGACATAACCAAGAAGCTCTTCCGTTCTGGCGCGCCTTTCAGCTTTTTCCGCATCCGTATGAATTTTCAAGACTTCGGAGATCTGGTTGCCGATCGTGTGAAGCGGCGACAGCGACGTCATCGGTTCTTGGAAGATCTTGCTGATGCGGGTGCCGCGCAAGGCACGTATTTCTTCACCTTCGCGCTCCAGCGAAAGCAGGTCGATCGGCTTGCCCTTGGCCGCCGGATCGTTGAACAGGACATGTCCACCGACCCGCGCGACATTCGGCAGGATACCCATGACGGCCTGACTGATGGCCGATTTCCCGGAACCGGACTCACCGACGAGGGCGGTCACCTTTCCTGGCAAAATTCTGAAATTCGCTTCCTTGACGGCTTCAACTTCACCGCCGAGCACCGAGAATGTGATCCGCAGACCTTCAACTCGAAGCAGGTCCGCCCCTGATGTCATCACAACACACTTCCCTCATTGCCCTTGTATCCGCCGCCTCTAAAAAAGACTATCGCAGCTTCAGGGGGCTGTCCAGCTTAGCCCCTTGCAACCACAGCATAGTTTACGGTCGCGTCGCAATCTCAGGGAAGAGGGCAAGTTTCTTGGGGCAGCACGTCGGCGCAGCGCGGCGATCGACGGAAATCGTCATAATAGAGCGTCCAGTCGGTCGCATCGGCCGCGCGATAGGGGCCGAACTTGAAATACTGATTACGGCCGAGCCCCTTGTCAGCATGCCCGACATGGCCCTTGACCGTGATGATCGGCTTACCATTGGCAAAGAGCTCGATATGGCCGGTACCGTCGGCGCCCGGCTTCGTATAAATCGCGAAATCGATCCAGCCCGACTTCGGATCGGGCAATGGATTGCCGTGGTTCTTCACCGTGATCGCATCTGTGCAGGCGTTGAACAGATTGCCGTCATCCGTCTTCCACGCGGGATCAGCGGCCACAAGCATGCGCATCTGGTTGACGCCCGGGCGTCCCCATACCGGCACTTCACCCGGCCTGCAGGCGGCGGCGACCCCGTCCGGCCCGGTGGAAACCGGCGCGATATAATTGGTCTCGATAGTTGCGAACAACTTGCCGAAGTTCATGCGCAACGCCAGGAACGGGCTGAAATCGCCTTCAGCACCCGGGTCGATCTCGCGTTTCCATTGCGCCACGAGATAACGATGATCGCCTGAGGGGATCGGGTCGGCAAACTTCATGGAGAACCCGTACCAAATACCCTGGTCGTAGGGCACCCGCAGCGCCGTCTTCTCCCAGATTTCCGCTCTCTCACTGCAGCCGTCGAGCGAATCCGGACAGATCGGCACGACGCTCAGCTTCAGTCCGCCATTACCGTTGCGCTTGACGATGCTCTGAAACTCGGCCGTCCCCGCGCTCTGCTCGAAATTCTCCCGGTAGTAGAGCCCGCCGTCCGGCGAGAAATCCTTTCCCTCGAACCCGTCGAAAAGCTTGGTTTCCCACGGCTGCGCTGCTGCAACGCCAGTGATGAAGAAGCTCGCGACGATGAGGGCTGCTCGGAACATTGAGGTCCTTACTGAAGCATCTTGTCGATAAGGCCACGCGGCGGTTGCAGCGGGCGGGTGTTGCGATGGAGCAGCATGACATGCTCTGCTTCCGAAAGTCCATCCTGCAAAACATCATCGAGGCGCTCATCCGGCTTTGGCAGAAGCGCTGCCTCATTTGGGTAGAGAATGGTGAATTTCTGGCGCACGCCGCGCAGCTTTTCCTGCCCGAGCGCGGTCCAGTCGCCGCCGCAATAATTGGCGAAAGCCTCGCTGGCGACAACGCTGTGGGCGTATTTCTTCGTCAGGTTCTGCAGCCGCTGCACCTCGTTGACCGCAGAGCCGAAGGCCGAGAACGTCAACCGGTCGCGAAGGCCGACATTGCCGAACATTACATTGCCGACATGAAGCCCAACGCCATAGCCGATCGGGTCACGCCCTTGCTTGCGCCGCTCGGAATTGAGCAATTCCATGCGCGCGGTTGCGGCGCGCACCGCGCCGAACGCCTCGCGCGCGGCAAATTCGGAAGGTTCCTTGTGCCGGCCGCAGGGATAGACTGCCAGGAAACCATCACCGACAAAGCTGAGGATATGGCCGCCGTTGCGGTTGAACGGCGCAGCAATCGCATCGAAGTAACCGTTCAGCGTTTCGATATAGGATTGGCGGCCCTCCTTTTCGGCAAGCATGGTCGAGCGGCGCATATCCGCCATGACAAGGATCGCACGCACCGTCTCGCCGTCGCCGCGCCGGACCTGCCCGCTCATCACGCGGCGGCCGGCGCTCGAGCCGAGATAGGTGGTCAGCATGTTGTCGGCGAGCTTGCCGAGAACGGCCATCTTGGCCGCAACAGCGAGATGGTTCTGCAGGCGCAACAGCGCGCCGATGACGTCATCGGTGAAGCCGCCGTGGCGGTCCGTCGTCCAGGAGCCGACCATACCGTGGCCGGAATCGGCGCCGAGCGACTGCATGAAGGCGATGTAGTCGGTCGCCCCCTGTTCCTTCAGCTCGTCGAAGATCGGGAACTCGGACGGCGTATCCTTGTAGAGGCGCCGACGGACATGCTCGAGATTGTTGTTGAGCAGGTAATAGTAGGGGCTGCGCAGGAATCGCTCCGGATTGAGCGCGAGTTCCTCGTGCCGCAGGCCGCTGACCTCGACGCCCTTGCCGCGCGCCCAGGTGAAGCCGAGCGCGTCATAGAGCGGATGCAGCATGGAAAAGGAAAGGTGCACGCGCATTAACGGCAGGCCGGCAGCTGCCAGCCGCTCGCAGAAGCCCTTGACGATCGTCTCCAGCGACTCGTCGCTGAGCGACGTCCGCATGAGCCAGTCCGCGACCTTGTCGATCAGGATTTCAGATACGTTATCGTTTACCGGGCCCATTTCGCGTCCTCACCGTGACAGACAGTCCAGCACCATGCCCAATTGCGATGGGCGAACGGCCCGACGATGTGTCGGCGTTCGCTCGCGGCGGCTGATGATGATACGTGCCCGTTAAGAAAATGCTCCAACCGATTCCGGCGTCGATGACGTGCAGGCACCCGGAATGCGGCACTTATATACTGCAGATATTGATGGCCCTCTGCAATTTCCAGAGGCGCGCGAATTTTTTGTTTCGCGCCACGGCCACACGAAGATTTGATGGCACGCCAATGCACCGCAGTCAGGGGAAGGCATCCGCGCCACGCTTGACTTGTACCTTGTTTCTATCCAACAAACCACGACATGTCGCCAGGCTGGCGCCTCCCGTTCACAAAAGCTGGAACCGAAAATTGACCTCACCCCATCACGAAAGGCTGCTGGCGTCGATTTCGGCTCGCACGGCCCATGTCGGCGTCATCGGACTTGGTTATGTCGGCCTGCCGCTCGCAGTTGCGGCGGCACGAGCGGGCTTTTCGGTGACCGGATTCGACATCGACCCGGCAAAGATCGTCGCGCTCGACGCGCACAAATCCTATATCGCAGCCGTACCGGACGCCGTGCTGGCCGAGCAGGCGACAGCCGGGCGCTTCAGCTCCACCACCAATTTCGGACAGCTGGGCAGTTGCGATGTCATCGTCATCTGCGTGCCAACGCCCCTGACGAAACACCGCGATCCCGACCTTTCCTTCGTTGAGAATACGGCACGTGCGATTGCAGCAACGCTCAGGGCCAGCCAGCTCGTGGTGCTCGAATCGACCACTTACCCGGGAACGACCGACGGCGTCGTGCGCACGATCCTCGAGGAGACCGGCCTCAGGTCGGGCGTTGATTTCTTTGTCGGCTTTTCACCCGAACGCGAAGACCCCGGCAACCCGGTCTACGAGACGACCAGCATTCCGAAAGTTGTGGCAGGCGACGGGCCGCTCGCCGCAAGCCTGATGGAACGCTTCTATGCCGCGGTGGTCAAAACGGTCGTACCGGTATCGTCCAACGCCACCGCCGAAGCGGTCAAGCTAACCGAGAACATCTTCCGCTCGGTCAACATCGCCCTCGTCAACGAGCTGAAGATTGTCTTCGAGGCGATGGGCATCGACGTCTGGGAAGTGATCGAGGCGGCGAAGACCAAGCCGTTCGGCTACATGCCGTTTTATCCCGGGCCAGGGCTCGGCGGGCATTGCATACCGATCGATCCCTTCTATCTCACCTGGAAGTCGCGCGAATACGAATTGCCCACCCGGTTCATCGAGTTGGCCGGAGAGATCAATTCGGCAATGCCACGCCACGTGGTCAGCCGGCTCGCCGAGGCGCTCGATCGCCATGCGGGCAAGGCGCTCAGCCGTTCGAAGGTCCTTGTCATCGGCCTCGCCTACAAGAAGAACGTGCCCGATATTCGCGAAAGCCCTTCGCTGAAATTGATCGAACTGATCGAGGAACGCGGCGGTCGGTGCGAGTACCACGACCCCTATGTCGCCGAGATCCCATCGACGCGCGAATACAGCGCTCTGAAGGGCAGACGGTCCGTGACGCTCGACGAGCAGTCGATCCGGCAGTTCGATGTCGTGCTGGTGGCAACCGACCACGACCAGGTCGACTACGCCGCCCTTGCTAGCGCCTCACCGCTTATCGTCGATACGCGCAACGTGTTTCAGCGCCACGGCCTGACCGGCGCGCACATCGTCAAGGCCTAGCCAAGGCCGCCTTCAGCTTGCTGGCGGCAACCGCATAGCCGCCTGAGGCTCCGTCCACGAAATGCATGTGATCCCGGCTCATCGGGGTGGGCACGATGCAGGTCATCAGTGCAGAGTCCTGTTCGTGCAGGCCGTAGCGGCCGACGCCGGCCGCCTCGGCCCGACGCAGCCGCGCCTCGATCAAGGCGAGGCGCGCGGCGCTGATATCGATCGTCATCTTGAGGCCGTCATCGAATTTGCGGAAATCGGTGTTGTTGGCGAGATCGCGCCGATAACGGGTCGTATCGAACGTGCCGAGGTTCCAACCCATGCGAAAACAGATGAACAGCGCCAGTGTCTGCAGCGTGATCCACAGGCGCGCCAGAAGCCGCCCTCCACGCGGCGCCCTCGCCCGCGCCTCGGCTTTGATGCCTTGAGTGGAAAAGCGTGGTTCAGGCCCGAGCTCGGGAACCGGATGCGCGTGTCGCTCTTCCTCGTCGGCAAGAGCAACGATGTCGGCGATCAGCGCCTGAAATTCCGGTCCGCTGCCTTTTTCGCCGGGCACTGTAATGATCGAGGCGATCGAGCCGTGTCGTGACTGGATTGGGTTCCATCGGCACGATAGACCTGTGAGATCGGGTCGCGTGCCCGGCGGTGCCGCCTCCACCTGGTAACGCCCCGCCTTCATGGCCGCTTCCGCCCAGCTTGCTCCGCCGCCGGCAAACATGGCGTAGGAAACCTCCTCGCTCGCCTTGAAGCGGGCGACGCGCATGTCGAGGCCATCCGCCCTGATATCTCTGACCGGCACCAGTGCCGCGCGCAACTCGAGCCCGAGTTCTTCAAGGACCCACGTTTTCACCGCGGCAAGCGCCGCTTTCGCGCGCTCCGCCATCGATGCTGGCAGAACTGCCAGTGCCCCGTCGCCTCCGAAAACAAACGGCATGGATTTCTCGTCAAGCCCGTTCATCAGCGCGGAGATGACGCTAGCGCCGGCCATGTTCACGGTCTTGTAGCGGCCCTCGGCGATCGCGCCGGTTGAATTGACGATATCGGCGAGCGCGAGCATCCAGTCGTCCGGTAAGGCACGGTAATTCGTTTCGTCGGCAACCCCTTCGAACGCGTCGAAGAGCGGCACGCTGTCGTAGAATCGTGTTCCACTCGTCTCTGCCATCGATGCTCCGAGCTTTTACCCACTGGCTATGTCGATAGATGTTCCACGCAAGACCGCAAGAAAAAGTTTCAAATCCCGATACCCGTGTTGAGGGAACCTGCGACGACCCCGGCAACGCAAGAGGCCCGCGAAGCGGGTTTCAGCATCAGCCGTCAAAGACCTTGGCAACTGGACGTAACGCCTTGGCAACAATCCTCGATTGTCCGAGTTTCCTCCTAAAATTTTGACGGTTGTCAGGTCTCGGCACCCGTGGCCCTATCCATGTCGCTAGAACAATCGCCGATCATCAGCCTTGGATTGAAAACGGCGTATTGGAGCAGGGGGGGGCCATCATGCATCTTGTAACGCAAGGCCGCCCGGACGGCATACCCCTCTCTTTGCTGCGCTTTCGGCGCCAACGAACGGAGGACTGTCCTTGCCGGCCCTGGCGTCGCGTCGCCCTAATGGCCTCAACCGCGCTCGGCCTCATTCTGATCCAGGACGTAACGGCTAACGCTGCTTGCACGTTCGCCCCTACCGCGGGCGACGACGTCTATGTCTGCGACAGCGGTACGTCGGGCAGCCTCAGCGACCTCGGCGGCAACAACAGCCTCACGCTTCCCGCCGGTGGCACCGGTACGATAAACGGCACCGTGACCTTCGGCCCCGGCGCCGACACCGTCGCGATTCACAGCGGCACCATCACGGGCAACCTGCAACAGGGTGACGGGATCGACGATTTCACCATGTCCGCCGGCGTTCTCCAGTCGCTCAACCAAGGCGGTGGCTTCGACACATTCTTCATGTCCGGTGGCAGAATCGTGAATTTCTTCGACGACGGGGATCATGCGGTCATGACCGGCGGTCGGATCGGCCGCGTCAACATGCTTCTCGCAGATAACGTCTTCGACATGTCCGGCGGTGCGATCGACAACAACCTCGTCACCGGCTTCGGTAACGACACAATCATCCTTTCCGGTGGCACGATCGGCGGCAATATCAGCGTCAGCGGCGGCACGGACAACGTCACCGTGACGGGTGGATCCCTCGCTGGCGACGTGTTGATGAGTTTCGGGGCTGATACGTTTACCTGGGATGGCGGCGGCGTCATCCAGGGCACAGTCGAACTCGGCGCTGACAACGACACCGCGACGCTGCGCAACCTCACAAGTGCGAATCTTGGCGGCACGGACGCGATCACGGGCGGCCTTGGCATTGACAACCTGACACTCGCGAATGTCACGACAAACGGCGTCGCTCGTCTGCAGAACTGGGAAACCATCGCTGCCACCAATGGCACAGTACTGACTTTCGATGGAAATCTGACGCTTGGCGACAGCGGCACCGGAACGGGGACACTTGATGTCGATTCATCAAGCACCCTTCTGGCGGGCGGCACCAATGTCGCGATATCAGCTGCCACAGCCGGCCAATTCGCAAATCTCGTCAACAGCGGCAGCATCGACCTCACGAATGGCGCAGCAAGCACGAGCGACACTTTCACGGTCAACGGCAACTACACCGGCAATGGCGGCCTGCTCCTGCTCAACACCGTGCTCGGCAACGATTCTTCGCCGTCCGACCGACTGGTCGTCTCGGGGGGCACGGCTTCCGGCACCACCGGCATCGGTATCGCCAACACTGGCGGGCGCGGAGCATCGACGTTGCTGGACGGCATCATGGTGGTCGAGCTTACCAATGGTGCAACGGCGGCCGCCGGCGCGTTCGGGCTCAATGGGCGGGTTGCGGCCGGCGCCCGCGAATATTTTCTCTTCAAGGGCGGTGTTTCAGCCGGCACGGAGGAGAACTTTTACCTGCGCTCCACCCTCATTGCGCCTCCGGTTGTCACACCACCGGTGATCGTCCCGCCGGTAGAGATCGTCTCGCCGCCGGTGACGACCCCGCTGCCGGAGGTCGTGACGCCGGAAGTGGTCATCGTACCGCCTGGACCTGGCGTTACGCCCCCTTCAGAGGATGCCACGCCAGTACCCCCCGAGGTGGTGGTTGTGACGATAGACGGTACGCCGACAGCTGTGGAAGTCGTTCCACTCTACCGTGTCGAGGTGCCTACCTACGCGGCCGTGCCGCCCGTTGCCCAGTATCTTGCCCTCTCCAGCCTCGGCACGTTCCACGAACGTCGCGGCGAGCAGGCATTGCTTGACGGCGCAGGAGCGCTGCCGACAAGTTGGGCGCGTGTTTTCGGCCAGAACACCGAAATGGAGTGGGATGGAACTGTCGCGCCGGGATTCGATGGCAACCTGTTCGGCTTTCAGGCCGGTCAGGACCTTTTCGGATGGGAAACCGATACGGGCCATCATGACCGCGTCGGTCTTTTCCTCAGCCACGTCCGCGCCGACGGCGACATCACCGGCCAGGCGCTCGGCTGGAACAATCTGAGCGTCGGCGACATCGAGGTCGACGCAAACAGCCTCGGCGGATATTGGACCCATATCGGCCCCAATGACTGGTATCTCGATGCCGTTTTGATGGGTACCTGGTTCGACGGAGATGCGAACTCCAACGGCGGCACCGGCATCGGGGTTGACGGAACCGGCATTACGGCATCGCTGGAGGGCGGCTATCCGATAGCCTTGACCGAGAGCTGGACGCTCGAACCGCAGGCACAGTTGATTTGGCAACATCTCTCGCTGGACGAGCAACAGGATGCATTCTCGACGACGTCCTTCGACAGCGAGGACGCTGTTACCGGCCGTTTGGGCTTTCGGTTGCAAGGCGACATTCCGACAGAAACGGCAACGCTTCATCCCTACGTCAAAGCCAATATCTGGCACGGCTTCGATGCGGACCAGCGCATAAACTTCGGCTCAGACGCGATCGTCACCAAAGTCGGCGGCACCGCTTTGGAAATCGGCGGTGGTCTCGTTGCAAAAATATCGGAATCGACCAGTCTCTTCGCGACGGCGGACTACACGACCAACCTCGGCGGAGACAAAACGCAAGTGCTGGAGGGGAATATCGGCATCAGCATAAAATGGTGACATCGTGACCAGACGCTGCCGCAAACGTCATGAGTAGAGGCAGAAGCAACGCTTGGGATGTGCCGCTTCATATCCGCTGGCGATTGCAAGAATTCGCTGCATCAGCTCGAGGAGGAGCAACAGCTGCGATGGCCACGTCGCCGGATAAGCTCCCGAAAAGCCTGACGATTGTTGCAAAACGGCCGTTGGCCACTGCCCGCAACAAGGCTTCGGACCACCCGACACAACATCGAATATGCCATCGTCATTTGTGGGCATTGATAAGGTTAATGTCTAAACAATAACCCATGCCATTGCAGGGGGGTGGTCATATGTGCTTGTCTATCAGTTAAGCGCAGGCAACTAGGCTTGCGCGGACAGCGTGAAGCCGAAACAGGAATGCAAGAAGACAATTTTCGAGTGCGGTTCTGGGGCGTAAGAGGGAGTTTGCCGGTATCCGGCGAGCAGTTCCTGCGCTATGGGGGAAATACATCCTGCATCGAAATTCGATGCGGCAAGGAAGTGTTGCTCTTCGATGCAGGATCAGGATTGCGCGAAGCGGGCGCCTCTTTGATTGCCGAAGGCGTCGATAATTACGACCTCTTCTTTACGCACAGCCACTACGACCACATCATCGGCCTTCCGTATTTCAAGCCAATCTACAAGTGTCAGTCGTCGGTGCGGTTCTGGTCGGGGCATCTGCACGGCTTGACGACGACCAAGGAAATGATCCGCGATTTCATGCGGCCGCCATGGTTCCCCGTCGATCCGGATATCTGTCAGGCAAGCCTTGAAGGCGTCGACTTCAAGCCCGGAGACGTGCTGACCCCGCGCGAGAGCGTGACGATCCGCACGACGAGCCTTACCCATCCCGGCGGCTGCGTCGGCTATCGCGTCGAATGGAACGGCCGCGCAGTGGCGCTCGTCTACGACACCGAACACGAACCCGGCATCCTCGACCCGGCGGTCCTTGAGCTCATCGCCGGCGCCGAATTGGTGATCTACGACTGCACTTATCTCGAAAGCGAGATGACGCATTTTCGCGGTTTTGGTCATTCGACCGGGATGCATGGCGCGCGCCTTGCGATGGCCGCCGGCGTCAAGCGCTTGGCAATGTTCCATCACGACCCCGCGCGAACAGACGCACAGCTGGACGCGATGGAAATCGACGTACAGTCCATGTTTGCCGGTGCGTTCGCTGCCCGTGACGGTCAGATCATCGATCTATGAGGTCTTTCGCCTGACGCCACTGGCAACCGGGGTGCCCGGCCGTGACGGTGAAGAGCTTCTCGAGAAAATCCCAGACGGCCTCGTCGTGCACGAGGTGATGGGTCAAGAGACCGACCGTGCGGCCCGACTGATGCTCCTTGCCCTCTATGTCGCCGCTGACCTGCCGCGTGCGCGAGACGATATCGGCAATGATAAGCCCGTGGTCCCGACATCCGCGCGTACCGCGCCAATCCATGACGTCAACATGAGTGTTGACCAGCGGGAAAGGCGACGGCTTCTCCGGTCCGAAAACCGAAAGGGCGGCAAATCCAGCCTCGGGCAGTCGTTGCAGCAGGGCCGGATCGATCCGGTTCCACGGCGGGACGAGCATCGGAATGAAATGTTCGGGAAAGAGCGTTTGCAGACGCTCGACGCCGCATCGCAATTCATCGAGGATCAAGACGTGCGGCCGGTGGGCACCGAGTTCCTGCTTTTTCTCGCCAGGCGGCGCATGATTGCGGTGCGCCCAGCCATGCACCGTCACGCAGACATCGGCAAGGCCGGCGAGACGTCGCGCCAGCGCTTCGGTTGCCGGCGCAGGCGGCACGGCGAGCGTCACCGGCACCGCATGGCTTGCGGCAAGTAACAGAAGCCGGTCGAGCGGAACACTCGGCTCGATGGCATCGTCGTCCCTCAGCCAGAAGTCGACCTTTCGTCCCCGCACGTGCGCGCGATCGAGTTCATCGACGAGTAAGTGCCAGTTGGCATCAATGGTCACGCGGGCTCCTCCAGAAATTGATCGAAAATCTCGCCCAATCGCCGTGCTGCGGCGGGGAAGGACCGCTCTTCGTGGACGAAACGTCGGGCATTTTCGCCAAACCGTTGGCGGGTCTCTGGGGTGTTGATCAGACAGCGGATCGCTGCCGCATAGGCATCGACGTCGCCCTCGGGTGTCAACAGCCCGGTCTCGCCATCCCGCACCACCTCGGGCACGCCCGCTGTGCGCTGCGCAACGACAGGCAGTCCGGCAGCCTGTGCCTCGAGATAGGCCAGCCCATAGGCTTCACCGCAGCCCGGCCAAAGATAAAGCGCGCTTTCACCGAGGATGCCTGGGATGTCGCTCGCATCTTTTTCGCCAAGCCAAATCAATCGGTCTGCCGGCAAAGTGGAAAAAACGTCGTGGACATCCTGCCGGCACGGCCCATCACCCACAACGGTCATCGTCCACGGCCGATCGACAACCAGCGACAGGGATCTGGCAAGCATACGATAGCTCTCCATCTTGTCGCCGCTGCGCATCATCGCCACGGTGACGAGGCGACAACCATCCGCAGCACTGCGGAATGCCCGTGTAAACGGAGCCGTATCGATG
The DNA here is from genome assembly GCF_001424825.1 of Ensifer sp. Root31. Classification (NCBI taxonomy): domain Bacteria; kingdom Pseudomonadati; phylum Pseudomonadota; class Alphaproteobacteria; order Hyphomicrobiales; family Rhizobiaceae; genus Ensifer; species Ensifer sp. Root31. Next base: position 227,274 of record NZ_LMCO01000065.1, read on the forward strand.
AAGGGGGGAAGCATCGCCTGCCGGCAGGTGGGTGCTGCCTCGACCAGGCCATCGCGATCCCGCTGCGTCAGGCAGATATTGACCGCGGCCTGTTCAATGGCGCGCAGTACATGCCGTTGAGCAACAGCGCGAACGCCTTCATTGCGGCGGAAGGAGTAGGAGGCCTCGGCTGTGACGTAGGGAATGGAAAACTCGGCAGCAAGCCCTGGCCCGATCAGATCCGGCGCCTTGTAATAGGGGTGATAGCAAAACCAGACATCAGGTGGCGTTAGGGACTGCCAAAGCGTGCGAAGACGCTCCGTTTCGCTGGCCGCGGCTGCCGCCAGCGACGCGAATTGTACCTCGCTGGCATCCGCCATGAAGCTGCGCAAATCGCTGGCAATCCACACTTCATGTCCCGCCTGCCGCAGCGCGTCGATCAACAGGCGCGCCATCAGCCGGTCACCGGATGGAACGGGGTGGCTGGGGGATTTCAGCGGTGCGTAGAAGGCGATTTTCATGCAGATCGAGCTATCGCGTCTTCGTTTGACACTGTCAACGGCAGCGGCAGTGCAAGCCGGCCTTCGGGCCGCACACGGACCTTAACCGGATCAATTGACAGGTATGTCGAAATAGTCCCTTCGAACAAGCCTGAGCGATCGATCCGGCTGGATAATGTATGTCTCTTTGACAAAGCTGTTCCCGCTCACGAAAGTATGCGGCACCATGCTGCCCACCGGCGCCTTCGTCAGCTTCGTCCTCGGCTGGCCGCCATAGGTGATGCTTCCCGGTATCGGCTCCAGATCCGGAGTGGTGCAGCCGGCCAGAGCCAGGCCCAACACTGCAAGCAGCACCAATGGCCCGCAGGGACGGAACGCGCGTCTCGATACAACCATCACCAAAACCTCCTTCGGGCCGGCCCCGGACGAGGCGCTCGTGACCCAGTATCCAGCGCCTCAAAAACGTACGTCATGGTCGCCGCAACATTTCACACTCGCCCAAAAATGCCTTCATCCGATTGATTGAAGGCATCATTCAATAGGCCGGTCGGCACCATCAGGTCCAGTTGGCTTTCGGGTCTCTGTCATCAGGAACGCCTCGGGCCACTCAAGACGACGTGATGCAAATCTACTGCGCACTGGCATTGGCAGCGGCCGAGGATTTTATTGTGGTGGCTTCCTGAGCCTGCTCCGCCAGCAACCCGTAGGCAACGTAGTACTTGTAGATATTGCTGACATATTGAACCGTCTCGCGCCCAACGATCGCGGCCGCGGCATTTTCGACATTGCCGAACCACAAATTCGGATCGAGGCCCATGTCCTTTGCCTTTGCACGGAACTTGTGCAAATTGCCGGGGCCGGCGTTATAGGCCGCGAAGGCGAAGAGCATGCGGTTGCGCGGCGTGACCGCCGGGTCATCGAGATAGGTATCGATCAGGTACCTCAGATACTTCGATCCGGCCTCGACATTCAGGTTCTGGTCCTTGTCGATGCCATGGATGCCGACAGCCTTGTCGGCGGCGGTAGACGGCAGAAGCTGCATGATGCCGACTGCACCGCGCGGGCTGCGCCGGGACTGGTCAAGCTGCGATTCCTGATAGCCCTGCGCCATCAGCATCAGGTAGTCGAAGGAATAGGTACCGCCGTGCTTGCGGAAAATCTCGACCAGCTGCTGGAAGCGCTCCATGTCCTCAGGCGCATAGGCACGCTTCAGCATCTTGTCGCTCTTGTAGTAGGTGTTCTTCAGGATGTTGCCGAAGGTGGTGCCGACCCGGTGGGTCTTGACGAAGGCATCGAGCGCGGTCTTGAGCCGAGGACTATCCTTGCGGATCGCCCAGGCAATCTGTCCGTGATCGGACACAACGATATCGTCACGCATCTTGATATCCGTGAACACCGTAGCCCAGATGCTGCCTTTGTATCTGTCGACCACCGCCCAGGGCAAAAGGCCGGCATTCACCATCTCGAGAATGTCCTCGTCTTCGAGATTGTCGTCCATCTCCTTGATCGTGATCGGCGCGCGCCCAGCCTTGACGAAACCATCGCTCAGCGCGACCAGATGCTCGTGGTAGCTGCTGGACGTACGAACCCGGACTTCCCGGCCGCTCAGATCGTCCAGATTGGCGATCGCCGGCGCCGACGGTCCCGTAACCAGTACTTCCTTGGCCTCGTTGAACAACGGATCGGTGAAGTCAACCTTGGCCAGCCGTGCCTCGGTGATCGTGAGATTTCCCATGACGATGTCGCCAAGGCCTTCCTCGAGCGCCGTCAACAGGTGCCCACGTGCCATCGGCACGAATGCGACCCTTATCTTTTCGATCTCCTTCTTTCGCCCGGCATTCAGCTCTTTTTCGAGCGCCGTTCCGAACTCGACTGCCGTGCCGAGCTGCCGACCGCGATCGATGAAGTAGATGGTCTTGCTGAAGGGCACGATGATCCGCACCAGCCGCCGCTTCTCCATGACGTCGAGATCACCCATATGCGGGGCGATGATCGGCTGGAATGTGCTTTCGTCCGATTGAGCCCATAGATGACCGGTCCCCGCCACGGCGAAGAACAGCAGAAACAATGCGAGGCGTCTCATCGATGGCCTCCCCAGCCAGAGAAAACCCTATTCCGGTGGTGCACCCTCGGCGAGCGCTGCCGCTGCATTCTTCTTGGCGATCGCATCGCGCGTCGCGGCTGCCGCAGCCGCGTTCTGTTCGTCGCCGGCCACGTGCATTGTCGGCGAAGCGAAGGAGATGCCGTTCTTGTCAAAGGCCTCCTTGATCATCGCCTGTGCCCGGCGCCGGACCTGTGTCTGATGTCCCGGCTTGGTCGTCATCGCAAAACTCAAGGTGATGCCATAGTCACCGAAGCTCTCGACGCCCTTCATCTTCACCGTCTCGATAATCGTCGGCCCCAAGTCGGGATCATCGAGAAGCGCCGCGCCAATGCCCTTCACCACCTTCTTCACCTTGGCGATGTCGGCCTCGTAGGACACATTGATCATAAACTTGTCGATCACCCAGTCGCGACTCATGTTCTGAACCGCACCAAGAGACCCGAACGGCACGGTGAAGACCGGACCGCGATGATGCCGCAGCTTCACCGAGCGTATGCTGAAGGATTCCACCGTCCCCTTGTAGCTGCCGCTTTGAATGTACTCGCCAATGCGGAAAGCGTCATCCATCATGTAGAAGATCCCGCTGATCACATCCTTGACCAGGGTTTGAGAACCAAAGCCGATGGCGACGCCAAAAACGCCGGCGCCGGCAATCAGCGGGCCGATCTGAACGCCAAGGCCGGAAAGCACCATCAGCAGCGCCACCACGAGGATGAAGGCCGCAAGGAAATTGCGCAGGATCGGCATCAGCGTCAGCAAGCGGGTGTTGCGTGCGCGTTCGGAGGGGTCAGTCGTTTCGACGGTAGCGTGCTTGACGCGCAGGCTGATCAGGCTCTTCGTCAACTGCCATATCAAGTCAGCCGCGAGCAGAATGACGACACCGGCAAGCGCACCACGGAAAATCCGATTGAAAACGTCGTCCTGGACCATCATCGCTGCGTTGACGCGGAAGACAAGCGCGAGCCATCCGGCCGCCAAGGCAATGATCGCCAATCTGGCGCCGCGTTCGATCAGCACATTGCGCATGACGCGCATATCGTCGTCCGCCGATACATCCAGCATCGTGCGGGCAAAGGCACTGGTGAAGCGCAGGAGCGGCGGCAAGCCGATGAAGTAAAGGCCGATCCAGAACAGAACCCTCATGTCGGCCACCCACAGCACCCAAAGCAGCACCAGGAAGGAGACCAGCAGAATGTTGCCGACCACACGGCGCGATCCTGTGGTTGCGGCTGGTCTCCTCAGCACGGTGAGGATTGCAAGTGCAAGCACGATAAGACCGAGCGCGGCAGCCACAAGGTTGCGAACGTCGGGGGCGACAGAAAGGGCCTGCATGGCGTCGCCGATACCCCAGATGGCGGCGGCGGCACAAATGATTGCCACTGACGAGCGGTACCAAAAACGCGCATCCTCAGCCGTCAGCGAGAGATAGCCGGCTCGACCGGATGGATCGGTCGCATCGACCGCTCCACCAGACATTACTGCGGCCCCATTGGTGATCAGCAAGCGGGCTCCGATCCAGGCAACCAGGAGCGGCGCGATGGTTTCTTCAAGCCGCGATGGCCACTCAGCGACGGCGAGCACGGCGGTCGTGGCAATAGCGAACACCAGGAGCGGCAGCACCTTGACCAGAATCGTGCGCGCCGCCCCGGTCAAGGCCGCCGAACGCAACGTCCGCCTCAAAAGATAGCGTAGCGCGTATTCGGCGCCGTACCCGACCAGCAAAATCAAGAGGAATCCCTTGAGGATCGGGGCGGAGCCATGGTTTTCCATGTCTCCAGCGAGGCGGATGCGCGCCGCGTCGAACTCGGGGCCAATGCGCGGCACGGCGTTGGTGATGCCGGTCAGATGGTGGCGGATCTCAGCCGTCCAGCGGGCCGCAAATCCGGGCTCCGGCTTGGCATCGGCCGATGTCGTTGCCGCCGGCGCGGTCGCACCGGGCGCCGCCGGCTGCTTGGTGGCCAACCATTGCCGCACTTCCGGATCATCGAGCAGCTCGATCAGTTGCTGAACCTTGGCCGGCTCCGCAGCGGACGTGGAGCCTTGGCTCTGCGCGTGGCTTGCGGACGCAAGTCCTAGGAACACCATCAAGAAAGCGAGAACGCGGGCCATCGGCCCCCAGAATCCACGCAACGAACTGACACCGACCATGCTGACCATACCCCCAACGACCGGCGAGAGCCGATCGATTCCTGTTCTCATTTGCACAAACGCTAACACAGTCCCCGACGTTTATACCAACTTCCGTTTTCGGTGCACATTTCTGCGGTCAACGGCGCCGGAAACCACCACCACCGTGGAAGCCACCACCTCCGTGAAAACCACCGCCGCCGGAGAATCCGCCGCCGCCGCCGTGGAAGCCACCGCCACCAAATCCGCCGCCACCACCGCCAAATCCGCCGGGGCGATCGAACCCGCCCCCTCCGAAGCCGCCGCCGCTCGGGAAATTCAACGGCCGCTGGTCGAAGGACTGATGTTCGAATGAACGCTGATTGCCGATCTGGCGGCCCGCACGGTCGATTGCCAGATGGTCGGGTGCACGGTCACCAATCGCGCTGCCGTCGCCGATCTGACCGCGATTGTCTATGCGCTTGTTCAGGTTCTGCGCCGCATCCGGGTGCTGGGTCGCGAACTGCTGGCCGGCTTTCTTCGCATCCTGAATCGATGGCTTTTGAACCGGTTGCCATCCGTCGGGCGTATGCTTCTGCCATTGGCCATCGTCGCGGCGATAGACATTGCCGTCGCGTCCGGCATAGACGTCGCCGCCCTTGCCTCCTGCGACAAATCCGTGGCTGCCATCGGACGTGCGCCAATGCGCACCGGCGCCGCCAGCGGTCGACCCGCCGCTGATACGGGCGAAGTCCGAGCCATGCTTGACGGCGGCCGTCCCCCAGCTGCCGTAAACATTGTTCCCGCCGCGAGCAATTGCAGCGTTGCCGGTACGGGGATTATAGGCTGCGACAAAGCCGCGTTCACCCGCAGGTCCATAGCCTGCCGCACCGCGGATATAGGTGCCGGTGCGTGGATTGTAGGCAGCGCCGGCAGCGATGCCGCGATAGGGGCCATAGGCGTAGCCGTAACGACCGAATGTGCCTACCGCCGGATTGTAGAATGCGCCGACGCCATAGGTTACCGGGCGCGGATAATATGGCCAATAGCCGCCACCGGCCCAGCCGTAGTCCCAGTAGTCGTCATAGTACCAGCCGGTGCCGTAGACGAACGTGTCCCAGGCAAGATACGCGCCGAGATACCCCATGGTATATCCGAACCAGACTGCGTCCGGCTCGGTCTCGTAGATCCGGACATAGGTGGCATTGTAGACAGGCGACGACGGCGGGATCGTGTAGACTTCGTCCGGAACGGCCTTCGCAACGGTGAACGGCCCGGTCGGCGTATCGCCGACAAACCACACTCCATCCTTCAACACGAAATACTTGTCGGCAACCTTGATGACCGTCTCATTGGTGTTGACGGCGTAGGTGAGCGACGTTCCGTCGATTTTCTCGAATTTCGGGTCTCCGCTATAGGCGACGTCAACCTTGACCGAGCCGTCCAACGAAACGCGAGCCTTTTCGGGGATGCTCGCCTTCAGTCGCGCTTCCGCATTCTCCGAGGTGCCGGGAACCGAAGAGCGGACCGTATAATAGGAGGCATCCTCCGGAATATTCTGGAAATCCTGTGGAAGGTTAGGCGTGGCGAAGGTCCAGGGACCATCAAGCGACGCGGCAGAGAACCAGCGGCCGGAGACAAGAACGTACCAGTTCGAATCCGCGGGCAGATAGAAGACATCGCTCTCGGTGTTCGTCGCGATCTTCAGGCCGATCCCGGGCACCGCCTCGAGCTTCGGTTCACCGTTGAAGACGAGCAATTCTGACGGCTTGTCGGAATAGATGACCTTTGGCGTCACGCCCTCACCGGTGGCAAGCGGGATTGCCGCCCTGGCGTCCTTCCAGTTGTCATCATCCGGCAACTTGCCGAAGATATTCGGCAGCGACGTTGCGGCCTGCCAGCCGCTCGACAGGTCTTTCGACTGCAGCCACGCCTTTTCGTTGCGAAGGTAGTAGGTGCTGTCGGCGTCGAGCTTGAACAAGTCCCAATTGGTATTGACGGCGAAGGAAAGACCCTCGACGGCCTTGACCGGCGCAAACACCGCCTTGCCGTCGGTCTGGACAAGCACCGCCGGCTCCTTGCTGACATAGATCGGCGGTGGATCTGCTTTCAGCCCTTCGACATTGCCGAGCCGCTCATAGTCGGCAAGGCTCGCGGTCAGCTTGTCCTCCGACAGCGTTATCGTGCCTACAGGCATCAACTTGCCGACTTCCAGTGCCAGGTCGGCGAGTTCCGGACGATCGAGAACCGAGAAGTTGATCTCGTTGACCTTGATATCGGAGACGACGACCTCGTCCGAGCCACTGTCCGTCACGGTCTTGCCGGTGACGCCGATGACGCCGAAAATCGGCTTGGCATCGTCGGACTGCTTGTATTCGGCGGCGATCAGGGCGTCGAGATCGACGAAATTCTTCCAGGCGTTCACCTGTGGCTGGTAGAGTGTGATCGTCGCTCCCTTGTCGGTCTTGTAGGCGCGTGGCCAGCCAAGGGCTTTCGGATCGGCAGCGTTCAGATACTTGCCGCTGACGAAACCGTCCTTCCCCTCAAAGCTGACGGCGCACCAGGTGCCGGAATCGTCACATTCCTTGACGTCGACCTGTCCGCCCTCGTCTATCTTCCCCATGCTGTCGAAGCCGGTGCCGGGGCCTGCCCGAAAATTGACCGATGCAGTCGTCGTGGCCGGACCAGCCAACGCCGGCGCAGCGGCTATGGAAAGTAGCGTCAAGGTCAAGGTTATTCCGCGCATCTCGCATCTCCGACGTTGCCGAAATGGACTTCGTTGCAGGCGGGCATGGCCCACATTGCTCAACAGCAACCCGCTGCCCCGGCCGGGCGCAAGTACGTAACAGTAACAACGGCCGTAACGCCTGCCATCCAATGGGGAATGAGTCGTGCCATACAGCGCAATTATCCGTGTTTTGGCGCGTAGTGATTGCATCGAGTCATTTATTCGAGCAAACTCATATGTATGATTTGGTCACGCCTACATGCGGAGGAAACACACGTGAACACAAAAGCACCCAGCCAGATTGATGTCTTTGTCGGTTCCCGCGTCAGGATGCGTCGGTTGATGGCCGGGTTGAGCCAGGAAAAGCTCGCAGACGGCCTCGGAATTACGTTCCAGCAGGTCCAGAAGTACGAAAAGGGCACGAATCGCATCGGTGCCAGCCGGCTGCAAGCCATCGCCGACGTTCTCGGCGTTAATCCGAGCTTCTTCTTCCAGGAAGGCGAAGAGGGTGCATCCCCGAGGGCAGGCCTCGGCGATGTCCGCGAGCCGAACGAGATCTCGTCCTTCGTCTCGTCAAAGGAGGGCATTGCGCTCAATCGGGCCTTCCTGAAGATTACCGATCCGGTCCTGCGCAAGAAAATCATCTCGCTGGTGGCTGCCGTCGCACAGACACCCGAGGCGGAAACAGTCGCAGCCCACGGCAGCACTGCGCCCGCCCCAGACCTGCATGGATAGCCGCCACCGGTTGCCGATGAGATAGCCAGATGAAATTTAGATTGCAGACCCTCGGGCGATTACGTCTCGTTGACGAAGACGACTGCGATGTCGCTTTCCCTGAGAAGGGTCTGCTCATTCTCGCTCAGGCGATCGCCGGCGGCCATCGCGAGCAATCCCGAAACGAAGTCGCCAAGCTCTTGTGGAACGAAGTCGTTCCGAGCCAGGCCTTGGTCAATCTGCGCAAGACAATCTCCCGCATCACGTCGCGTCAGGAAGAACTCGGCCACACGTTCCTCAGTTTTTCGCCATCGACTGTTCGGATGCAGCCGGATTCGATTGCGAGCGACCTCGACGACATCGGCCGGAACGCCGAGCAGGACGCGCTATCGCGCTTCCAATGGGCCGGGGAGAAATTCCGTGACGATTTTCTCAAGGATTTGAAGTCGCAGGGCCGAGCGCTTCACGACTGGATCGAGCAACGGCGCGCCGATCACGCAGCCCTGCTGCGCGAGTGCCTGATCAATGCGGCCGAGATTGCGACCGGCCCGGATCGAAAGCTCGTCAGGTCCGCTGCCGTCAAGCTTCTGGAGAAGAACCCCGACGACGACGAGGTTCGCAAAATCCTCAAGACCGTCCTGACGCTGGAGGGCCGGCACTATGACACGCGCCTTCTTTCGGGCGGCGGACTGGTGGCCGCAACCGCCAAGGCGGCACCACCGTCTAGCTTGACCAACACCCAGCTGCTGGAGACCATGGGCGAAACCCGTCCGCCGCGTGTGGTACTGCTGCCGCCGGGTGCCGGCAATGCCGACGCTGCTGCCACGCTGTTTGCTCACTCCCTGATCGAGGACGTGACCATCGGCCTTTGCGCGCTCCGCTCGGTTTCGGTGATAGCGCCCTACACGGCAGCGCAGATCAGCCTGCAGGCGGACAAGGCCAGCACCTACGAACAACACGCCATCAGCTATATCCTCGATACGCGCCTGACGAACGAAGGCAGCCGACAGACACTGTTCACGCAGCTGATCTTCTTTGCCAACGACGAAGTGATCTGGGCCGATCGCTTTACGCTCGATGACGATGGCTTGATGAGGTCACGCCAGGAGATTGCGCGACAGATCGCGTTTGCCATTGCCAGTCAGGTCGAGCGCAACGAGACCATGCGCAAGACCTATGAAAGCAACGGCAGTTCCTATCGCAGCTACCTGCTCGGCCAGCGTTATCTCAAGCAACTCAACCTGCCGGAGGTTCGGCGTGCTCGAAAGAGCTTCCGCGAGGCACTCAGCCAGAATGCCGATCTGGCTCCGGCGATGAGTGGACTTGCGCGAAGCTATTTCGTCGAGTGGCTTCTGACTGCCCGCGGCGACAGCGAACTTCTGGCGCTTGCCGAACAGCACGCCCGTGATGCGATCGCCATCGACGATACACTTGCGGCGGGCTACCGCGAGCTCGGTGTCGTCAAACTCTACAGCCGGCAATTCGACGAAAGCATCGAATTCCATGAGAGGGCCGAAGCGCTCAGCCCGCAGCATGCCAATGTGATTGCCAGCTACGCCGATACGCTTGTACAGGCCTCGCGCCCGGATGGCGGCCTGCGCAAGATCGAAGCGGCAATCAATCTCAACCCGATGGCTCCGGACGAGTATTTCTGGACCGCCGCCGGCGCCTGCTACTCACTTTCTCAATACGATCAAGCACTTGACTATATCGAGCGCATGCGCGATCCCACCCCGGCCGATCGTCTCGCCGCGGCGAGTTGGGGTATGCTCGGCAATCGCAAGAAGGCAGGACAATACGTGCGCAAGACGTTTGAGGTCCACCCGGACTTCAACCTGGACAAATGGATTGCAATCGTTCCGTTCCGCGAGGAATGGCAGCGAACCCATTACTGCGAAGGCCTGCGCAAGGCCGGATTCTAAGTATCATCACCACATGAGGGACAAGGGGAAAGATGATGACGACGACTCAGGTAGTTGTATTTGGCGTTGAGGGCGACGATGGCCTGTGGCTGGCCGATCTCGGGACGGGAACTGTCACACGCATTGTAGATCCGCTCACGGGCGCCCTGGCTTCGGCCAATGAGCACAGAAATGCCGGCGCCACGGTGGTCAAGGGCGTCAACTTGGCCGTGCGTGCAAACTCCGCGGGCTCCGTGTCCGGCGGGTTCATGGACGGCTGAGTCTCAGCGCGCTTGCGCATGGTTTCGGCCACACATCCAGATCGGGCGAGCGAAAGCCGCCCGATTTCAGACAGTCCCTGCATTGCAGATCATTACTCCGACCGCGTCTGCGCGCCCGAAGAGACCTTCGCGCGCGTCGCTCGTCTGTTGCCCTCATTCGGCATCAGCAGGCTTGCCCGTCTGACCGGGCTCGATAGCATCGGCATACCCGTCTGGAACGCGGTTTCGCCGAATGCGAAGTCGATCGTCATCAACCAGGGCAAAGGCATCACCGATATCGACGCGAAGGTATCGGCGGCGATGGAAGCGCTGGAGCGCGCGGTCGCCTGCAACCCGTCAGCACCAACAACGCACGCGACGCGGCGTGCATTGCTGGAAAAGGGCGAAAGAGCGCTCACCCTTCCGGGCCTTGTAGCGGCCGGCGAAGCCGATCTTGACGATGACGAAGCAACGGCGTGGCTGCGCGGCTTCGACCTTCTCGATCAACAGGCGACCTTCGTTCCACTTCAGGCGGTACTGCTCGATCGCACGCTCGAGCGCTGCCGCTACTGGCAGTCGTCGGACGGGCTTGCCTCCGGCAACACCGAAAGCGAGGCAGTTCTGCACGGCCTGCTGGAGCGGATCGAACGCGATGCCGAGACCCTGTGGCGGCTGCTGTCCCTGACGGCGCGACTGCGCACCTGCATCGACGCCGATCTGCTCGACGATCCCATCATTAACGACATGACGCGCCGCATTGCTGCAGCGGGCCTGACGTTCCGCCTGTTCGACATGACCAGTGACATCGGCATCCCATGCCTGACCGCCGTTATCGCGGATGCGGGCATTCTGGCGGCGAAAGAGCCGCGTTACCATGACGTCACCGTCGGGCATGGCGCCCATCCCGATCCGCGACGTGCCGCAATCCGCGCCATCACAGAGGCGGCGCAATCGCGTCTCACATATATTAGTGGCGCACGCGACGATGTTTTTCCGGAAACCTTCACACGCAGGCTGCCGCGCGAGACGCAGCAACTGTTCGAGGCAGCGCCGGGCGCACACAACCCCCTCGCCTCGGTCGCTGGCAACGGAGCCAACTCGCTGCTCAAGCACGTGCTCGAAGCGCTGAAGCACGCCGGTATCGGGACTGTCGTTGCGGTTCCACTACTCGCCGCGCCGCTACCGTTCTCCGTGATAAAAATCTTCGTACCGGAACTCGAAAATCCGGACGGAGCACGCAAGCGCCGTTTTGGCGCAAGGGCACTGTCGCGCGCGCTGGAGGTCGCATGAAGATCCTCTTTGCCGGCCCGACCTTGCCGGACGCGCAAGCGCTCATCGACACCGACATCGTGTTGCGCCCGCCAGCCGTACAGGGCGACATCCTGCGCGCCACGCAGGACGGCGCCACTGTCATCGGGCTCGTCGACGGTCACTTCGAACAGGTCGCACCCGTGTGGCACAAGGAGATCCTGTTCGCGTTATCCGAGGGTGTGCGCATCTACGGCGCCGCCAGTATGGGCGCGCTTCGCGCCGCCGAATGCGCGACCTTCGGCATGATCGGCGTCGGCAGGATCTATCAGCAATATGCGACGGGCGAGCTTGAGGACGATGCCGATGTCGCCCTTCTCCATGGCCCGGCGGAACTGGGCTATCTGCCCTTGACCCTGCCGCTGGTCAATGTCGTGGCGACCCTTGAAGATTTGCGCGCACGCCAACAGATCGACGCGGCGTCTGCCGCGCAACTGCGGATGGCGTCCGCCGAGATCTTTTACAAGCACCGCAACTGGTCGGCGATCGTGGCGCGTGCCAACCTTCCACCCACCACGGATTTGAAACGGATAGAGGCGCTTCTCACAACCGGCTCGGTAGACCAAAAGCGCCTCGATGCCCTCGATCTGCTCGACATTATGCGCTCCGCCCCCGCCCAAAAGACGAAGGCCCCGGGAGGCTGGGCATTCAATTCTACAAGCCTTTGGAAGCGGTTGCTCAATCAACTTGTCGCTTCATCCTAAGAATGCAGATTTCCCATGCAACGTGTGTCACGCTGATGTCACGCGCATCAATAAAAAGTCACGCTATGATTTGCCATGTTGAAGCGGATCGGGCCGATCCGTAGGGAACTGGGGAAAATCATGCAATCTTCGATCGCCATGTCCTTTGAACCTGAAGACAAGGAGAAGGAGCTGCTCGCGCTGGCCCGCCTTGTCACCTACGCGCGCGATTCTTCGCGCACACTGAATGTCGAAGGTGTTCAATATTGCCTCGAGCTGGCGCTCGCCGCGCTGCTTAAGGAAGTCGAGGAATGCGGCGACAAGACCGCACTGCTGACCAACGAACTCATGAGCCGCGCCAGCCTCGGAAACTGCTGAGCAGACGAGGTCGACTTCAATTTCGCTGGTGGCACAGAAAAGGGCCCTGCTTCGCGCTCCCGCAAAGCAGGGCTTTTCATTTTAATCGGCCTGGCAATCCCACCAGAAGCGCGAAAAGTTCAGGTCCCAGCTCTGCATCGGGATATAGGCGTAACCCTGCAGGCATTTGCTTGCTGCATAACGCTGAGACTCCACCGTCAGGAATACATCGGCCTGTGCATCGGCGACCTTGCGCTGTATCTCCTTATAAAGATCGTTTTGCGTGGCGGGGTCCAGCGTCTCGCGTGACTTGTCAATCAGGGCGTCGATCTCAGGATCCTGCAGCCATTCCATCGAGGCCCAAGTGCCTTTCGCCTTGGAGTGATACTGCACATAGAAGACGCTGTCGGGTGACGGATAGGTCGGGCCGTAGAAGACCTGCGTGGTCGCCGGCGTCGTCTCGACCTTGGCCGCCAGTTCGGTGATGCGGTTCCACGGTTCCGGCTTGATGTCGAGTTCGATGCCGATCTGCTCCAGATTGGCCTGCATCAGCAGCGCCATATCTTCTTCGAAGGCCAAGCCCGTGACATAGGTATGGCTGAGCTTGATCGGCCCCTTGCCGGCATATTTCGACTTGGCGAGTTCTTCCTTCGCCTTCTCCAGGTTGTACTCCGGTGCAGGAAGGTCGTTGAGATAGGCGTCCTTGAACACGGATGCCAGCGGTCCGTTCATCGGTTCGCCGGGATGAATGACGTTGCGCACCGTTTCATAGTCGGTTGCGAGCGCAATCGCACGCCTGACGTGAATATCATCTGTCGGCGGCACCTTGGTGTTCATCTTGATGTAGAAGCCGGTTGCCGTCGTGCCGCGCAGGATCTTGTAGCCCGGCATCTTCTCGATCGCCTCGAAGGTCTCGTTTGCCTGGGCGCGCGCCGACATGCCGAGTTCGCCCTTGGCCGCGAGCGCCTTCACCGTTGCTTCGTCATGGGTGATGACGAAACGGATCTCGTCGATCGGCTTACCCTTGCTCCAGCCGCCGTGATAGCCCTCGTAGCGATTGACGACCATCTGCGAAGAACGCTGCCAGGATGAGAGCATGTAAGGCCCGGCGCCGGCCGGGTGATCGGCCAGATAGCCCGTCCCCCACTCTTCCTTGCTGTTTTCCCTGATCAGCTTTTCGTTGAGAACAAGGATCAGTGGCGTGTTGCTGATGAACGGCGCGTAGACTTTCTTCAGCCCGATCTCGACGGTCCGGTCGTCGACGACCTCCAGCTTGGCCGGGTCGACGATATCGGTGAAAAGGTAGGACGGGCCTTCGTTGATCGCCAGCAGGCGCTTGACGGTGTAGACGACATCGGAGGCCTTGACCGGCGTGCCATCCTGGAATGTCGCACCTTCCTTCAGCTTGAAGGTATAGGTCTTGTCGTCGTCTGAAACGCTCCAGCTTTCGGCAAGCTCCGGCACCACGGAGCCATCAGGGTTGACTGTCGTCAGGCCCGAATAGAGGTTCACGGCGGCCATGTATTCCGTGTAGTCGTTGATCTTGCCGGGATCGATGGTGCCGAATTCCTGCGTCGCATTGACGACGATCGACACCTTCTCCTGAGCCGCGGCCGGGGCGGTGAGTGCCGTTGTCTGCACCAGCCCCAGAAGCAGCCCTGTGATCAGTGTTCTCTTCATGTCTCAGTTCCCGTTTCGTTGATTGTCGTTGTTTTCGAATCAGTCGCCCTTAGGCGGCCGGATTGAGCGCCTCGACCGGCTCGTAGGCATGGTCGTAGCCAAAGTAGCCGGGGCCGGCGAGTTCGAGCCCCTTGGCCGTCCGCCACTGGCGATCGCAGGGAAGTCCGGTGAACTCGACCGTCAGGCCATAGCGCAACTGCTCGGTGGTAACGGGCAGCCCGCCATCGGCGTCGAGCGCGCAGATGAGGTCCGGCGTCGAGGCGATGACCTGTCCCCCATCGCCGCGGGCAACCAGGAACTCGTTCTGAAACGCGACTTCGAAGGTGCGGCCGGCAAAACCGTCGATGCCCTTGAGCAGGGCCCTCCCCCGCGCAAAACCGCCGGTCGTCGCCCGGTCGACATCGACGACGCGGCCGGTAAACAGATGCCGACCGTCGAACTGCTCGCGAAGCGCAATGCCGGGATGGCGCTTGGCGGCGCGCTCGGCCGCGATCGTCTCGCCGATACCCTTGATGAGACTGAGCGTGCCGCGCAGGATCCCGGCCTTCATCTGCGCGCCTGTCATCGGATAGGCGGCGACAAGGCTGGCGCCGCCCATCTGGATCGCCTGGACGCGGGCCAGCCGTTCGGTCCACAGGTTCGAGACCGCATTGATGATCGAGCTGTTGCCCTTGTCATCGGCATGAACCAGCGGCGTGGCGCTGATGTCATGCATGGTAAAGCTCACCATTTGCAGCTCGGGAAAGGCGCGGCCCATGCCGTCCCCGTCAATCAGCGGCAAGCCGGTTGCGGCGGCCACGGCAAACGGGATGGTCGAGTTCAATCCGCCGGCTTCCACGCAGATCAGGGCATCGGCCTTGCGTCCGAGAAACCTTTCGAGCTGGCGCAGCGCCTCCAGCGCCTCGTCGCCGCGTGGCAGTTTTTCCACCATTACCGTCGGCGCACCCATCATGAAGACGGGGACGCAGAGCGCATCATCGGCGATGGCATCGGGCTGAACCACGCGAACCGGACCGTTCGCCTCGATTGCAGTTCGGGCCATCAGCTTGCCGATATAGGGATCGCCGCCGCCGCCGGTGCCGAGATAGGCACCGCCGATGGCGATCGCTTCCATGTCGGCAGCGGTAATGAGCCGCTCGCTCATGGCTGCATCTCCTCGATCGGCTTGAAGGTGATGTCGTCGAAGCCGAAGGCTTTCGGGCCGACCACCTCAAGCGCTGCAGCCGAGCGCAGCAGCGAATGGCAGGGCAATGCCACGATCGCGACGCGCTGGCCGTAGCGCAGCATTTCGGTGGTGATCGCGTTGCCGCTGTCGACATCCAGAACGATGATCAGATCCGGCACCGACACTTCGACTTCGCCGTTGCGGCTGAAAACGAGGTTTTCGTTCTGGATCATCACCGAGGCGGTGTCGCCGTTGAAGGCATCGATGCCGGCAAGCTTGGCTTCACCGATGACGAAACCGCCACGCAGATGGCGTTCGAGATCGACGATCTTGCCGGAGAAAACCTGTCGGCCGTTTTCCTGGGCGCAGATGGCCGCAACCGGATCGGCGTGCTCGCGCCGCGCCTTCAGCACTGCCCGCCCGAGCGAGACCGCCTGGGTGTAGGAATGCGGGATCGAGTACTTCTTGAGGAAGGCACCCGTCATCGGCGCCGAGGCGAGTGTCGATGCGCCCCCTTGCGAAACGACGCAGGCGCGCGCCATTCGCTCGTGCCAGAGTTCGGATGCCGCGTGCTGGAACAGGACGACATTGCCGTGCAGGTCGCACATGACGCTCGGGGTCGAGCGATGACCGTAGATCGAGAAGGTGGTCATCTGCATTTCCGGGAAGGCGCGCCCCATGCCGTCGCAATCAACGACCGGCAGGCCGGCAAAGGCGGCCGCGATCAGCGGCTCCATCGAATTGGCGCCGCCGATTTCTTCGCAGACGATCGCGTCGATGGCGATACCGAGATGCTCTTCGAGTGCGCGAACACAACGCAGGCCTTCGCGCCCTTCCTTCAGCCGCTCATAGGCAACGACCGGTGCGCCGATCCCGCCGAGCGAGATGCAGCGCGCATCGTCCGCCAGCCGGTCGAGCGGCAGGATCGACAGGCTATAGCCGCTTCGCATCGCCAGTCGCGCCCGCAGTTTGCCGATGTAAGGGTTGCCACCGCCGCCGGTGCCGAGAATACCGGCACCGATTTCCAGCGCCTCCAGGTCCTCTTCGTCGAGCACCCAGAGATCGGACGGATCGTAGTTCAGGGCCTTCAGTGCACGCTCAGCCATGGAAGCCTCCCATTTCGCCGACAACCTTGACGTGGATGCGGGTGGCATTCCCCGGCAGATAGGCAAGCGGCACGTCCTCCCGCTCGATGACCTGGATCGTTTCGGCGATGGCGCCGGCCGAAAGCGCACGTTCCGTCGCTTCCTGCTCCGCCTGCTTCAGGCAGATTTCGCGCGTCAAACCCTTTTCGAGCGCAAAGACGCGATCGACTTCGCCGCTGATCTGGGCGATGGCCGCACCGACCGCATTGGCGACGGCGAAATTCTCAGGTCGGATGACCTCCAGATCCCCAAGCCTGTCCGGCATCAGGATCGAGCCACCGCCAACCGCGATGACCGGGATCGGATCGGACGAGACGCGGCTGCGCTCCACCGAGTTTGCCAGCATCGACACGATCCGGGCATGAGCCTTTTCGGCCAGCGCCCGGTCGAGATGCGCGACCTTGGACGCATCGCCGATATCGGCCTTGCCGAGTGCGACGGCGATATCCGTCGTCGTCAGGGTCTGGCCGCCGAAGACCAGCGCCTCCTTGGCGATGCGATAACCGACCGATTGCGGGCCGACCGTAACCTCGCCATTGGCAAGTTCGCGCACCAGCGAGCCGCCGCCAAGCCCGATCGAGAACACATCGGGCATGCGGAAGTTGGTGCGCACGCCGCCGACGTCGACAATTGTCGCCGCCTGGCGCGGGAAGCCGTGGTGCAACGCGCCGACGTCGGAGGTCGTGCCGCCAATGTCGACGACGATCGCCTCCTTGCGGCCGGTCAGGAAGGCTGCGCCGCGCATCGAATTGGTCGGGCCGGAGGCGAAGGTCAGGACAGGAAAGCTTCTGACCGTGGCAGCCGCCATCAGCGTGCCGTCGTTCTGGGTGATGAAGAACGGGCAGGAAAGCCCGGCATCCTTCAGCGCCTTGGCGAAGGCGTCCACCGTCTTGGCCGCAAGCGACAACAGGCTCGCGTTCATGATGGCGGCGCTTTCACGCTCGAGGAGCCCGATGCGGCCGATGTCGCCGGAGACGACGATCGGAAGGCCAGGGCAATGTTTTTCGATGACAGCCTTGGCCCGCTGCTCCATCTCGGCGTTAATGGGGCTGAAGACGCAGGTGATGGCGGCGGCCTTGACATTCTTGAGGCGAATGTCGGCGGCGATGCGGATCAGTTCCTCTTCGTCGAGCGGCGCGATGGCACGGCCGTCGAATTCATAGCCGCCGCGCACGAGATAGGTGTGATGGCCAACGGCCTCGGCGAGATCGTTCGGCCAGTCGACCATCGGCGGCAGGCAGGCGGTTGCCGGGAGGCCGAGCCGGATGGCGGCGACATGGTTGATGTGCTTGCGCTCGATCACCGCATTGGTGAAATGCGTCGTGCCGATCATCACGGTGCTGATCTTGGAGCGAGCGATGCCGGCCTTGGCGATCGCACCTTCCAGCGCTTCGATGACGCCTGACGTCACGTCTTCCGTCGTCGACGCCTTGACGCCCGACAGCACACTCCGTCCTTCCATGATGACGGCGTCGGTGTTCGTACCCCCGACATCTATTCCCAATCGATACACGGACAGTCTCCTTGTTGGCGGGCCTTCGGCCCTGTTTACTCGTTCGGCCTCAGGCCGTTGATCTCACCAGGAAGCGCGCTCTCTCCTCGACGCTTACCGTTGGTTTCAATGCTTCCTCCTCGTCGCTCATCACCGGAATCGCCGAGATGAGCGCGCGGGTATAGGGATGCTTGGGGTCGGCAAAGACATCCGCCGTGCGCCCCTCCTCGACGATCTCGCCCTTCAGCATGATGGCGATGCGGCTGCAGAAATTGCGCATCAGCGAAAGGTCATGGGAGATGAAGAAATACGTCAACCCAAGCTCGTCCCTGAGGCGTTGCAGCAGGGCGATGACCTGCTTCTGCACCGAGACGTCGAGCGCCGACGTCGGTTCGTCGAGAACGATGATCTTCGGCTCGGCCGCAAGCGCCCGGGCGATCGCCACGCGCTGCTTCTGCCCGCCCGAAAGCTCGTGCGGATATTTCGAGAGGTGGGCGGACGGCAGATTGACCAGCGCCATCAGTTCCTCCATCCGCACTGTCGCTGCCTTGCCGCGAAGACCGACATGGCTGAGCGGTACGGCCAAGGTCTGCGTCACGGTGCGTTTGGGGTTCAGCGACGTGCCGGGATTCTGATAGACGATCTGGGTCAGCCGTTGCGACGCGCTTGCCTGCGCAGGCGAGCCAACGCTGATCGTGCCGGAACTCGGCGCAATCAGCCCCATCACCATGCGGGCAATGGTGGTCTTTCCGGAACCGGATTCGCCGGCGAGGCCAAAGATCTCGCCCTCGGGCACCGACAGCGTCACCGGCTTGACCGCCTCGTGGCGCTTCATGCGGCCGAGGAAGGGCTTTTCGACATAGACCTTCCCGGCCCCTTCGAGCGTGATGATCGGCGCATTCGACGAAACCGGCTGATCAACCACCTTTGACCCGTAAAGCGGCGGGATCGCATCGATCAGATCGATCGTGTAGCGCTGCCGCGGCGCCTGGAAGATCTGGCGCAGATTGCCGCTTTCGACGATCTCGCCATGACGCATGACGAAGACGCGATCCGCCGTTTGCCGGACCACACCAAGATTGTGCGTGATCATCAGCAGGGAAAGGCCCTCGCTGTCGACCAGCCGGTTGATCAGCTTCAGGATTTCGTCCTGGGTGGTCACATCAAGCGCCGTGCCGGGTTCATCGGCGATCAGCAGTTGCGGTTGATGCAGGAGCGCAAGGCCGATCAGCACGCGCTGGCGCATGCCGCCGGAAAGCTGCGAGGGATAGGCGTCGAAGACCCGTTCCGGATCCTGGAGCTGCACGCGGCGAAGGACCTCGAAAATGCGCTGCTTGCGGTCTTTCGCCGAGCTTCGGACGCCATCGCGCCGATCGGCGTAATACATGACGTCGTCGAGGTGCCGGCCGATCCGGAATACCGGATTGAACGAAGACAACGGGTCCTGCATGATGATCGAGAACGCCGTGCCCTTCAGCGCTTCGCGCTCGCGGCCAGGCATATCGAGCACCCGTCTGCCGTCATATTCGATGTTGCCGCTTTCGATGCGGGCATTGTCCGGAAGCGTACCGAGGATCGCCTTTGAGGTGACCGACTTGCCCGAACCGGTCTCGCCGATCAGCGCCACGCGCTCGCCCCGGCCGATCGCGAAGGAAACATCCTTCAGGATATGCTGGCGGCGGCCATAGGTGGTGAAGGCGATATTGAGGTCTTCGACCTTGAGGAGAGGAGTGCTCATCGTCTCAGGCCTCCACATCGAACATGTCGCGCAGCCCGTCGCCGAGCAGGTTGAAGCCGAGCGTGGCGTAGAAGATCGCAAAGCCCGGGGCCAGAACCTCCCACCACTTCTCCGGCAGGAACTGCCGGCCGTCGGCAACCATCGAGCCGAGGTCCGGTGTCGGCGGTTTCACGCCGAGGCCGAGGAAGGAGAGCGTCGCGCCGAAGAGGATGACGAAGGCAGCATCAAGCGTCGTCTTCACAGAGATGACCGAGATGCAGTTCGGCAGGATCTCCTTGGCGAGGATGTGCAGGTGGCTGGCGCCGGCGAGCCGCGCTGCCTCGATATAGTCTTCCGCCGCGATCGACTTCGTGACGCGATAGACAAGGCGGGCATGCCAGGTCCACCAGAGCAGGGTGATCGCCAGCATGGCATTGACCAGATTGGGCTCAAGCACGTTGCCGATCGCCAGGGCCATCACCAGCGGAGGGATCGCCAGCATGATATCGGTAAAGCCGGTTAAGAGCCGCTCCGTCAGGCCGCCGGCATAACCGGCGATCATGCCCAGCGCCGAGCCGATCGGCACTGCCACGCCAAGCACGCCGATGACGAGCAGCAGCGACACCCGGAAGCCGAAGACCGTGCGCGAAAAGATGTCGCGACCGGCCTTGTCGGTGCCGAACCAGTTGTCGACATCCGGCGGCATATGACGGTTGCGGAAGTCGACGACGGCGCCGACATGTTCGGGAAAGCGCGCAATCAGCGGCGCGAAGATGGCCATGGCGATGACCGAGAGCACGATCAGCGCGCCGATCACGGCGGCCGGATTTCGGCTGAACCGGTACCAGGTCATGTAGCCGGCGGACAGGCGGGTCGTATCCTGCATCAGCGGGCCTCCTTGAAGCGAAGCCGCGGATCAAGGATGCTGATGATCAGGTCGATGACGAGATTGGCGGCGATGAAGAAAATACCCGAGACGAGGACCACCGCCATGACGGCGTTGAGGTCTTTCTGCAGGATGGCGTCGAGACCGTAGGAGGCAAAGCCGCCCCAGGAGAAGACCATTTCGACGACGAAGGCGTTGCCGATCAGCGAGGCAAATTCGAGCCCCATGATCGTCAATGGCGCGATCGACGAAAGCTTCAGCAGATAGCGAAACACGATGACGCGGTCCGGCACGCCGAAGGACTTCAACGTCAGCACATGATCGCGACGCTGATGATCGATCATGGCCGAGCGGGTGATGCGGGTGATCTGGCCGATACCGGCCATTGCCAGCGCCAGCGCCGGGAAGACCAGATGCTGAAGCGCGCTCAGAAACACATCCGGGCGGCCGGCAAGCAGGCTGTCGACCAACAGGAAGCCTGTCGGGCCAGCGGGCGCGCCGAGCTGGAAATCGACCCGGCCGAGAGTGGGCCAGGAAGGGAAATGATCCGCGGCAATGATCTGCAGGGTAACCGCGAAGAGAAAGCTCGGAATGGTGACGCCGATGAGCGAGAAGAAGCGGCCGCTATTGTCGATCCAGCTGTTTCTGTAGCGCGCCGTCAATACGCCAAGTGGCACGGCCACTGCGAAGATGATGACGATGGTGGCGATCACAAGCTCCAGCGTCGCCGGCAGGAAGGTGGCGATATCGGCGCTGACTTCCCGATCGGATACGATCGAGCGCCCGAGATCGCCGGTCACCGCATGGCTGACATAGCTCACATACTGGGTGACCAGTGGCTCATCGAGCCCCATGCGCTGCCGGAGCTGGTCGACCTGCTCCTGGGTTGCGCTCGGACCGAGCGCCATGCGCGCCGGATCGCCCGGCACGATGCGGGCGAGGACGAAAATCATCAGCGACAACACGAACAGCACCATGAGGAAGCCGACCGCGCGCCGCGCAAACAATGCGACGTAATAATTGCCCATTGGCAACCCTTTCCCCTCGGCCGGTTATCGCCCGGCCTGTCTGCCGCTTTTTGCGGTCGAGGGCAGTTTCAAGCCGAAAGGGTCGTTTGCACAACGGCTTGAAAGGATAGGTTTTGACAAGAAAGGTATAGGTTTTGTTCTGGCCCACGAAGGAATGGCGCATATCATGCCGGCTGCAACCTGGTCAGGAAATGACGCCGAGTGCCTTTGCCGCGGTAATCGCTTCGCGCCGACGACCGCAGCCAAGCTTGCGATAGAGATTGCCGAGATGGAATTTCACCGTCGCTTCGCTCAAGCCCAAAGCATGGGCGATGAACTTGTTCGACGCTCCCTCCGCAATCATCAGCAGCAGACGCGTCTCGCGCCGAGTCAGGCCATTCTTTTCGCCGAGCGTCGTGTTGGGCAGGCCGGTATCGCGCAGGCGCCGCATGATCTGCTGCGCGGTGGGCGTCGTCTGCAGGAAATCGCTGATGCGCCGGTCGCCCGTCAGCTCGCGCAGGAATTGGCGCTCCTCCGAGAGTGGCGCGATGGTGCCGAGCCGGGCTGCATTCTCGAAGGTCTTCTGCAGGATGGAGCGCGCACTTGTCAGATTGCGCCGGCGGCGGGCGACATAGGCCTGCCAGACTTCGATGCACAATCGCTGACGGCCGGTCAGGTTGAGATTGCCGGCCATAGCGGAGAGCTGTCGGTCGAGATGGACGCGACCCGGCATTTCGAAGACGATGTGGCGCAGCCAGACGACGGCCAGCGCGATCTCGTCGCGGTCCTGCAGGCGGGTCAGTTCGTCGACGGCCGCCTCCACCCAGGTTCTGTTGATGCGAGCCTGCACGGAAGCGAGCTTTTCCGCAGCCTCCTGCCAGCGGTTGCCGTTTTGAAGAATGACGGCGTCCCGGACCTCGATCATCAGGCGGAACTGCCTGTTGTAGACCTGATAGGCACGCCAGCGATCGAGGAAGCCTCGTGCCGCAATCATCGAAAAATGCTCGCTCAGCGCCTGGCTGCCGTATTGAAGCGCGAATTCGATCAGGCTCGGCCAGATCTCCCCATGCGAGAAATCATCCATCTCGGAGGTCAGGAAGCGCGCCAGCGGCTCGGGCTTGCCGTCCTCATATTCCACACAGGCCTCCAGCAGTGCCAGCAGTCGTTTGTCCATGGGGCTGTCGAACGGTACGCGCGACATCTGTTCAGCGGCATCGACAGCATTCTTGCGCGCCCGCACCGCGTCACCGCTCATCAGATGCATCATCGCCTGGTGCAGGTTGATGTAGAAACACAGGAGCGGCACGCCAGCACGCTCATAGTGGAAGAGCGCACGGTCGGCGATGTCCTGCGCGACAGCGAACCGCCGTCGCCGGATGTAGAACTCCAGGATCGAATTGTAGATGCTGCCGCGCTCCAGATCGGCGTCGAGCGGAAATTCCGACAGAAGCGTGGTCGATTGCTCCAGCAGGTCGTCGCCAAGCACGACATCCTCGTAAATGAGCATCACCAGGCGGAAGGAGCGGAAGGCCGCCGAGAACGCTGCACGGTCGCTCAGCACCTTCTGCACATTGTTGGCGCGCGATCCGTAACAATCGGCAAGCAGCCGCTGCGCGCGCAGGACCTCGCCGCGCTTCAGCGCCTGCAAGGCAAGCGCCGTCACGATGCCTTCGTTCTGCGCCGCCAGCTCGGCCGGAAACCCGGCGAGAACCCGGTCGAACGCCTCGGAACCGTGGAAAAAGATGTAATACCGCCCGAAGGCCGCAACGAAGGCGCGAACTGCCAGTTCGTGAAGCCCGGCGCGCTGCAAGACAAGGATCGCTTCCGTCTGCATGCCGTGCGCGGAATAGGCCGCCGAGATCACTGGTACGCGGGCGCCATCCTCGAGCCGTTCGGCCAGCACCATGTCAACGGCTGCGGCAAGCACACCGCCGATGCCGGTTGCCTGCAGATAGGCAGCGCTGGCCAACGGCTTTGCCGCCTGCTGGCCAAGGCTGAGCTGGACGAGCTCGGAATCTGCCATTTCGCGCAGGACATCGTCTGCCAGAAAGCGGATGACCGCCGCCTCGCCTCGCGATTGCCGGCCCAGCAGCCTAACCAGAAACGGCCATCCTCCTGTTTCGGCCAGCAGCCGGGCCGCCTCGGTCTTACCATAAGATGTCTCGAGTTCGTCGAGCGAGAAGCAGAGGTCGTCAGTACCGAGGCAGAGCGCCTTGCCATAGGCAATCGCCCGATCGAGGCCGAGAAGCCGGGTTCGCGGTCGTTTGGCAATCACGACACGTCGGCCCCCGTCCTGCCAGCCGGCAGCAACTTCGGCCTCATGGACGTCCGACGGCACGTCCCAGAGCAGCACCTCGCCGAAGGTGTCTTCGCCAGGCGGAAGCACCGATCGCCATATGGGACATTGAAGCTTCGACGCCAGCTGAGACAACAGCGTCGATTTCCCCATGCCCGCAACGGCGTCCAGAACAACGATCGGCTCCGCTGCCGTTGCGATGCGCCGCAGGAGGTCATCTCGCCGGATGTCGATCGCTTTGTGGGACGTATCAGCCATTCATTATCTGCCCGTCGGGATCTGGGCCCGGTTATCGCCGAAACCTAGTCAATGATGCTCGGGTTAGAAAGACCGAATGGACCGGGCGACTTGCGTCGCGACCGCTTTATCCGCCACGCCGTTTCAGAAATCGCGAAAACAATCGACCAATGCGTCGACCGCGATGCGCAAGCGCGGGGTCGTGCCGAGCCGGTGCGGCCAGAGCGCGTAGACGGGAAGAGGTGTCGGCGCATAGGCTTCGAGGACGGGAGCCAGACGACCATCTGCGATCGCGTCGGCAACGATCCAGCCCGGCAATTGCACCAACCCGTGTCCACGGCAGGCGGCGTCCGCCATCAATGCGTGATCAGCGATGCTGAGGGTGCTGCGCACGTTGATGTGCCTCGTCTGCCCGGACTCAGTAAACCGCCAGCTCTCGGCTACAGGCCCTCGGGATTGTGTTACGCAGAGATGCGCAGCGAGCCCCGAGGGGCGCGACGGCGTCCCGTGCCTTGCCAGATAGTCCGGCGCGCCGCAAACCGTCAGGCGTTGCTGGCCGAGCTTCCTGACCATCAGGTCACCCCCACCAGCGAGCTCGCCGACGCGCACGCATAGATCGATATTCTCCTCGACCAGATCCACAAGCCGGTTGGTAAAGGCAATATCGAGTTCCAGCTTCGGATAGTCGACTGCCAACGCGATCAGACTAGGCGCGGCAATGCGCCGACCGAGCAGCTCCGGCAAGCTCACTTTGAGCCGGCCGGCCGGCTCCTCCATGCGCGAGGCGAGCGCCGCCTCGACGGCGGCCAGTTCCGCCGCGGCGCGTTCGCAACCCTCCAGGAACACCCTGCCCTCTTCGGTCAGCGCAAGGTGACGTGTGCTGCGCTGGAAGAGCCGCACGCCCAACCGCCCCTCGAGCCGCGAAACCGCCTTGCCCACCGTAGAGGTGGAAAGGCCGAGCCGCTCCGCAGCTTCTGAAAAGCTCGAGGACCGCGAGGCCTGCATGAAGGCCCTGACAGCACTGAGATGATCGCCGGGAAGCATGGCACACTCCAGAATTTAAATCGCAGGTACTGCGAGACGTGTTCTCATAAGCGATTTTCAATCGCGGATATAGTGCCACCCAGTCATTCACATCTCAGGGATCCGACAGAATGAGAAAGCAGAGAGTATCAATCATCGGCGGCAGTTCCGGTATCGGCCTGCGTGTTGCCGAGCGCGCCATCGACCTTGGCGCAGAGGTGGTCATTGGCGGGCGCGATCCGGAAAGGTTGCAGCGCGCAACGATCAAGCTCGGTCCGAAGAGCCGCGCCATCGTTGTCGACAATATCGATCAGGACTCCTTGCGCCGTTTCTTCGAACAATCCGGCCCGATCAATCATCTCTTCACACCCGGCGCATCCTATTCGCGCGGCCGAATCGACAAGGCGTCCGACGACGTCGCCGAAAGCTCCTTCCGATCGAAGTTCTGGGGCCAGTATTACGCGGTGAAGCACGCCCTGCCCTATCTCGACAAGAACGGGTCCGTCACCTTGATGGCGGGCGCCTATAGCGTCAGGCCGGCGGCAGAAGGTGCCGCCTATGGCGCCTGCAATGCCGCGATCGAAGGTCTCGGGCGGGCGCTCGCCGTCGAGTTGGCGCCGATCCGGGTGAACGTCATTTCACCAGGGACGATCGATAGCGACCTATGGCGCCGCCAGCCCGACGCCATCAGGGAGGCCTCGTTCTCGAGCTACGCCGAGGCCGCGCTGCTGAAACGGGTCGGCACCACCGACGAGGTGGCGCATACCGTCATCTACCTCATGGAGAATGGTTTCATGAACGGCTCGACGCTCTATCCCGACGGTGGCTTTGCGTTGCGTTGACGAAGCCGCTGGGAGCAGCCGCTGATTGGCTGCTCCCAGCACGCCAACACCATTCCCACAATGATGCGACTGAAGAGAACTGCCGCCCTCTCCACACTCCACCACGGCCGAGGTCGCATTTTTCGCTTGTCCACCGCGCCCGGCGCATGGCGATCGCAGTGATCAATGCCGGTCATGAGGCATCAATGCGACGGCCGGCGTTCCCCCAGCAATCCGGAGCAGAATAGAAATTCTCGCAAATGGGATTGTTGCCCAAATGCTTCTGCGCCTGCGGCTCCGTATTTAGTCTATATTTTCAATAGACAATATTGAATAACCGGCGCCGACAGGTAAGCTTCCCTCAGCATCTGCGGCCTGCCATTTCAGCGCCGTGTCGGCTTCACACAGGAGAGGACGGCATCGCCACCCGCCGCAGCCTAGAAAATGAAGGGAGCCACCATTGACTGACGCCAACTCATCCTTGCCCATTCTCGATCTGCAACGCTTTGCGGCGGACCATCCCGAGCGGGCGACGGCGCTTGAAGACTTGCGCAGCGTCGCCCGCTCGGTGGGCTTCTTCTACCTTGAGGGACACGGCATCCCGCAGGAACAGATCGATGGCGTCCTCGATCTCTCGCGCCGTTTCTTCGCACTGTCGGAACAGGACAAGCTGGCGATCGAAATGCGCAAGTCGCCGCACTTTCGCGGCTACAATCGCGCAGGTCTCGAATATACCCGCGGGACGCAGGATTGGCGCGAGCAGGTGGATTTCGGACCCGAGCGCGCGCCCCTCGCGATCCACGCAAACGATGCACCGTGGAAGCGCTTGGTCGGCCCCAACCAGTTTCCGGACGGCTTGCCCGAACTGAAGCCGGCGATCCTCGCCTGGATCGAGGCGGTGACCCGACTTGGCATCCGCCTGATCGAGGTTTTCGCCGAGGCGCTCGGACAGCGCGCCGACGTGTTCGAGCCGATCTATCGCGACGGCCCCAACCAGCTGTTGAAGATCATCCGCTATCCCGGCCGCGACAAGACCGAAAGCGACCAGGGCGTCGGCGCACACAAGGACGGCGGTTTCGTAACCATCCTGCTTCAGGATGAAGTCGGCGGCCTTCAGGTCGATGACGGCAAGGGTGGCTGGATCGATGCGCCGCCGAAGCGCGGCACCTTCGTCATCAATGTCGGTGAACTGCTGGAACTGGCATCGAACGGCTACCTGCTCGCCAATATCCACCGCGTCATCACGCCGCCCGCCGGCGGCGATCGCCGCTCGGTCGCCTTCTTCCTTGGCGCCAACCTCGCCTCGACCATCCCGGTGCTCGATCTGCCGCCCGAACTTGCGGCCGAGGTTCGCGGCGTGACGCAGGACCCGCTCAACCCGCTGTTCCACGAGGTCGGGCGCAACGTCCTGAAATCACGCCTCAGGTCGCACCCCGACGTCGCCGCTGCCCACCATGCCGATCTTGTCGAGCAGCTGAAGGCGCCGGTGCCGGCCTGATCCATCCCACTGCAACCACTCGAACGCTGAAGGAAGCAATCCATGACGATCCATCAAAAGCCTGAGGAGCCTGCAGTCGAAATCAAGGCTCCGAGCGGCCTGCGCGATACGTCGCGACCGCTTCAGCCCGAAACGCTGGCGCTTCATGGCGGCAGCTACCGTTTCGATCCGGTGAGCGGCGCCGTCGCCGTGCCGATCTACCAGACGACGTCCTATCAGCTGCCGGGCACCGATGGCGCAGACAAGCTGTTTGCGCTTGAGGCGGCCGGCCATCTCTACACCCGCGTGTCCAATCCGACGCAGGACGCATTCGAACAGCGCCTCGCCGAAATCGAGGGTGGTGCCGCCGCCCTCGCGCTTGGCTCCGGCCAGGCGGCGTCGGCCTTCGCCGTGCTCAATCTTGCTCGATCCGGCGACAATATCGTCAGCGCCGCCGGGCTCTACGGCGGGACCTGGGCGCTCTTTGCCTCAACGCTGAAGAGTTTCGGCATCGAGGTGCGTTTCGTCGATGCGTCCGATCCGGAGGCATTTGCGAAGGCGACCGACGAGAGGACACGGGCCTATTACGCGGAGTCGCTTCCCAATCCGAGCCTCGAAGTCTTCCCGATCGGCGAAGTCGCCGAGATCGGCCGTCGGTTCGGCATTCCGCTGATTATCGACAACACGGCGGCGCCCCTGACCATCCGCCCCTTCGATCACGGGGCCGCTATCGTCGTCTATTCCACCACGAAATATATCGGCGGACACGGCACCTCCATCGGCGGCGCCATCATCGATGGCGGCACTTTTCCGTGGCACGAACACGCAGAGCGCCATCCCAATCTGCACGAGCCGGATGCGAGCTATCAGGGCAAGACCTGGCTGGAAAAAGCCGCCGCCATCGACTTTCACCCCTATATCTTGCGTGCCCGCGCCGTTCTCCTGCGCGACCTCGGCGCTGCCATCAGCCCGCAGAATGTGTTCCAGTTCATTCAGGGGCTGGAAACCTTGCCGCTGCGCATCCGCCAGCACAGCGAAAACGCCATCAAGGTCGCGGATTTCCTCCGCGCGCACCCAAAAGTGGCGCGTGTGATCTTTCCGAAGTTTCAGGACGGCGACGCCAAGGCACGCGGCGAGAAATACCTGCGCAACGGCCACTATGGTGCACTGGTCGGTTTCGAGTTGAAGGAGGGACGCGAGGCCGGACGCCGCTTCATCGACGGACTACAATTGCTCTACCACGTCGCCAACATCGGTGACGCGCGGTCGCTGGCGATCCACCCGGCTACGACCACCCACTCGCAGCTCTCCGAGGTGGACCAGCTCAGAACCGGTGTCACCCCCGGCTATGTCAGACTGTCTGTTGGCATCGAGCATCCTGACGACATTATCGCCGACCTGAAGCAGGCGATCGACGCGGCGTAACCCGGCGAAATCAACAATGGGTTCAATGGCCCAACCGTCGGCAACGGTTGGGCCATTGTCATATTCGATTATCGGCCAAAGCTTCGAAAGTTCGGCACCGAGCCTAGGGCCAGAAGTCGCGGCTTGCCGTCTTGAGTGACGCCCGCGAAGGTAGCCAACCAGAAACATCTTACCCGCTACGCTGCCACAGAGCGCATGCGCCAGCGGCGAAAGGAAATGCCATGACCTCCGAAAACCCCCAGATCCTTCTTGCTTCCCGCCCGGACGGCAAGCCGACACAAGACAATTTCAGGATCGGTCATTCCGCCATCCCGGAACCTGCCGATGGCCAGGTCCTGCTGAAGATCGTCTACCTGTCGCTCGATCCCTATATGCGCGGTCGCATGAATGCCGGGAAATCCTATGCCAGGCCCGTCGAGATCGGCGATGTGATGGAGGGTGGGACGGTAGCCCGCGTCGTGCGCTCGCGTCACCCGGATTTCGCCGAGGGCGATTTCGTGCTTTCTCATTCCGGCTGGCAGGCTTACGCCGTTTCCGATGGCGCAGCCCTGCGCAAGCTCGACCCATCGGCGGCCCCGCTGTCAACCGCTCTCGGGGTCCTGGGCATGCCCGGCTTTACCGCCTTTTCCGGCCTGCTGACGATCGGCAAGCCGAAGCCGGGCGAAACAGTCGTGGTTGCGGCGGCAAGCGGCGCTGTGGGTTCGGTGGTCGGGCAGATCGCCCGCATCAAAGGCGCGCGAGCCGTCGGGATCGCAGGGGGTGCCGCAAAATGCGCTTTCGTTCGCGACGAACTCGGCTTTGACGCGGTGATCGATCACCACGCAGCCGATTTTCCCGAGCAACTGGCAGCCGCCTGCCCTGGCGGGATCGACGTCTATTTCGAGAATGTCGGCGGACATGTTTGGGATGCGGTATTTCCGCTGCTGAATGATTTCGCCCGCATTCCCGTCTGCGGATTGATCGCACAATACAACAGCCGCCCCGGCGAACAGACGGGCGGCGACCGCCTGCCCCTCGTCATGCGTGACGTCTTGAGCAAGAGCCTGCAAATTCGCGGCTTTATCCAAAGGGAATTTGTCGACCAGCGCCCCGACTTCTATCGGGAAATGGCCGGTTGGATTACATCGGGCCAGATCCGCTACCGGGAAGACATCGTCGACGGCCTCGATAATGCGCCGGCAGCCTTCATCGGGCTGCTGGAGGGCCACAACTTCGGCAAGCTCGTCATTCGCGTCGCCGACGAGAACTAACGCCTGGCGCGGCGGCCAGGCTTTGTCGCCGCCTACAGCGCCGCGCGTCTTTTCAGACGCGCAAAGGTCGCTGTAGCGCTTTGAATTGCTGCATGTTTTTGTCCATAAATCGGGTACGATTTAAGGAAACATGCAGTGGAGCATGTCGCGCAAAAGTGTGCCCCGGTTTTGCGTAGAAACAAGAACTTAAAGCGCAGCAAGCGAATCTGAAAGATCGCGACGCGCTTTAGGGATTTTCGGCCGGTCGGACACCGGCCTTGCCGAGGCCGTCTTCGATCATCGCTGCCAGTTCCGGCGCATAGCTCCTTGTCACCGGTTTCGCCAAAAGAGAAATATCCGCAGGTCCCGTCGGCGCGCGCACCTCGTCAAGAGCGCTGGCCGCCTCCTGCGTCAATCCGAGCTGGCCGGCGACGGCCAGCCGCAGCAGGTTGACGGCCAGGTCCGATGTGTTTGCAAGCTGGCGCACACGAAGCAGGGCCTCCTCGTAACGGCGCCCGCGATAGGCGTCGAGCGCCAGCGTCAGCGCTGCATCGTGATGCACATACTCCCCATTCGCCTCCGCCAGCCGCGCCAATCTTACACCTTCGGACCAGTGGCCGGAGATGTACTGCAACAGCCCCAACCTCGCCGGAATGGCCTCGTCCAGCGGATTGAGCGCGCTGGCGCGCTGCCCTGAAAGAAAGGCCGCCTCCGTATCCCCCGCCGCAAAGCGCGCCATCATCTGCGCCACATAGCTCTGGCTTGCCTGGGGGGCGAGCGCGACTGCCTTGTCTGCCAGCTTCAACGCCCTGTTGCCAGCGATCGGCGAAGTATCCGCTTCGCCCGTCACCACCAGGATCATTGCCAGGCTTGCCGATACATCCGCGTCGTTTGCATTGTAGGCAAGCGACCGCTCGAGGCAGGCAAGCGCGCTTGCGAGATTTTCGGGGTCGGTTCGTGCCAAAGCCATATCGGCCTGCAACACGCAGCCATAACCGAGGGATGGCGCACTGACCTGGCGTGCAGCCTCCAGGCTGGTGATGACGCCGTCTTCGCCCGCAAGTGCGCGCGCAAGTCTCACCAGAAGCGTTTGTTGAATCTGGTGGGCATCACCGCTCTCTAGTGGCAGCTTCGAGACACCGGAGCGCAAAGCCTCGCTACTCTGTGGGTCCACCACCTGCCAGGCGAGCTCGTGAGCATCGTTCGCCATGCTGTAGCTGATCGACAGTCTATATTCCTTGCTGCCGGCAAGGCGGACAGCCGGTCTGGGTGCAACCCAACCTGTCACCGATGCGACGTCGATGCCGGCAGGCTGCTCCTGCGCCAGCGTCCGTACCGACGAGAACTGCGACAGGGCATGCACCAGATAGTCGCCAATCTTCCTCTGCTCTTCGCCGTCTTTCACCCGTTGCGGCTGCACGTCGACAACGACGGTCGGCTTTTCGGACAGGATCGGTTTCCACGGGAAATGGTCGGCCATCGAAACGTAGAACGCTGCAGCCATCGCCAAAACCCCGGCGCTCGCAATGGCAACATTCGCCATGGAGATGCGGCGCCCGACGGCGACGGCCGAAGGCGATGGCGGCGGTGGCTCGGCGGCATCAGGCGCTATCGTCGGTGGAGCGAGGACGGCTTGTGACGGTTTTCCGTCAGCCCTGACGAAGAGCGGGACGTAGTTGCCCTTGGGGAGTTCGATGCGCAGGGCGGCTTCATCGCCAAGCGCCTCGTAATATTGTGCCAGGGCCGCTCGAAGCCGCGACGCCTCGACGCGCACGATCGGATCGGTCGCCGGGTCGAAGGAACTCGGCCGGGCGAAGACATCGATCGCGATTGTATAGGCCTTCACCGAGGCTGAACGACCGGCGAAGAACTCGTCAACCAGGTATCGCAAGAGCTTGCGGTGTCGCTCTGTCCCATGAAAGCGCGGGTCGCCCAACATACGGTCGAGTTCGGCTCGCGCCGGGCGCTCGGCAACTGGGCAGTAAGCCGCTCGGTCCGCGTCTTCTCTTGTGTTCATAGCGCGCCCCCATTTACCTACAACCCGAGAGAGAGTGCAAATGCGAGGTGAACTCTAGATCACAGAGCCGGGAGCGGAAAGAGAAATGTAGGGCAGTCACAAAACATTTTTCTAACAAATGCCGCAGCCCCAAAATGAAACGGCCAGTGAACTGGAAATCCAATAAGATTACAGGGGCTGAGTGATAGAAACCGAAAATTCCAGACCAACGAACAACTGATCACTATGGATTAGATTCACTGCTTGCACTGGAGAGGCAGATGGAAATCACTTCTTCTTCGATCTCTAGACAGATCAGCTCGTACTCCGCCACCATCGACGCATCCTGCGGATCACGCCGACGCTGTCGATCCAGCATGGAGGTTGCCTCGTCATATGCCTCGCAAAGGCTGGCGAGCGGCATGTTCTTGGCGCTCAGCAGTTGCAACTGGCCGCGCAACACCGGAAGCTTGAGCATCAGCTTCAAAAGTCCCCGTTGTTTGGCTTCGTTGGGCATTGTGCTCTATCCGCTTGAACGACGATCGATGCTTCATGCCACGCCTGCGCGCGAAAATAGCGTTCGCGCGCCTCAGTACAGATCCGGAATGCCACCGGTACTCTGATTGCCAGCGTCTCGTTGAGATATGCCTACCTGACGGGTGCAGCCTCGGGTCAGCTAAACGACCAACTTCTACCTATCCCTCTCCTGCCCCCGCAAAATCGCAGGAACCGTCCGTTTCCGGAAGTACGTAACAGTAACATTGCCGCCGCTGGCTTGACGGCGAAGCGATCCCGTCCCCGAAAACGCACCGATGACACCTCGTCGGATCCGGCATTGATAGCCAGGCCAGGGCACGTTAATCGCAACCGCCACTCCACAGGCCAACGACGTGCAGCTTACCGTAATCGCGACGGCTTGCTTGGCATGGGCATTGCGCTACAGTTGGCTTCCACGGGGTGACACAGCTGACATATTGCGCTTCTCCACAGCGGTTCATCGCCGATTGTAACTGTTACGTACTTCGATGCGGAATACTGCGATGCTTAGAATGCCCGCGATGACATTCGGCGACAGGCCGTATCGCGTGCTGAGTACAACGGAGAGATTTCCATGCGATCCTTGGACAAGACATCTCATTGCGGACGTTTGGTAGCGTTCCTTTCTGCAGGGATCGCCGCGACCGGCCTGACGCTGCTGAGCACCGAGCTTGCGGCAAGCGACGACAAATTGAGCGGCCTGCCCTCACTCGTCCTTGGTGGGCTGACGGCGACAGCGCAGACACTCCAGTTCGAGACGCCTTTCAACAATCTCATCAATGCCGGCTCGCTTGCGATCACGCTCGAGAAGACGACACTCGACGAGGTCAAGGCCACGTTCGGAGGCAATATCCGCAGCCGGACGGTGGAGGGCATAACGGTCGGCTGGCTGTGCTACGAGCTTGCGACCGGAGATCTGCCGCGGCGGATCTGGTTCGTCGCGAACGACAGATCTGACGCAGCCACGCCCGCCCAGAAACCGGTGACATTCATCTCCACCGAAGAAGTTGCCGACGAAGCCGATAAATGTGACACCCCAACCGTTGCGCTCGCGCCGCTGTTGCTGCCGGTTCCGACCTTGATGGACGGCACGGAAGCCCTGGAGGAACGCTTCGGCGCAGCTCCGAAGCAAGGCATGGTGCGTTACACCCACCAGCAACAGGGCGAACAGAACACGACGGTCATGCAAATGCTTGTCTATCGGCTGAAAGGCGGCCACATCGATGGCATCGCCTTCACGCAGCTTACATCGAAATAGCGGGTATAATTGACATCCCTCGCGGCCGTGCTGGCGGCGAGTGATGTCCCCGGCACACTGTCTATTTCTCGAACGCGTAGATCCTGTTCCAGTCGGCTTTCATGTCGATGAGAAGCCATTTCCGCTGCTCCGCCTCGTTCATCGCCTTGTCGAGCTTGCCGACATGCGACTGGCGGTCATAGGCCCATTCCCGCTCGTCGTCGGTGTGGTGCACGATCATCCCGAAGCTCGGCCCTGCGCCAGAGGTAACCCACCGCAGCATCTCGTAGTCGCCGTCGGAATTGCCGGCGACAAAGATCGGGCGGCGACCAATGAACTTGTTGATGCCGACCGGCTTGCCGGGGCCATCGTCGATGAAATCCACCTTCGGTTCGCGCATGAGCACCGGGGTGTCACCTTGAAGTTCATACTTGGTGGTTATGGTGCTGCCGACAACCTGTTCCGGCGGTATCCCGTACATCTGCTCGGTCATCGGCCGCATGAATTCGATGCCGCCGCCCGAAACGATATAGGTCTTGAAGCCGTTTTCCCGCAGATAATCCAATACCTCCCTCATCGGCAGGTAGGTAATCTCGTTATAGGGCCGGTCGAAACGCGGGTGTTTCGCGGTTGCGAACCAATCCTTGACGATCTTCGTGAATTCGTCCGTCGTCATCCCTGCATGTGTCGCCATCGCGAGCTCGACAAGACCTTTCTCGCCGGCCGCAGCCACGCCGGCAATGTCGCCCTTCAGCAGCGATGCGAACGGCTCCTTGTCCTTCCATTCCGGGTGATCCGGGGCCATAGCCTTGATGCGATCGTTGATGAACATGCCCTGGAAATACATCGGCTGCTCGGTCCAGAGCGTACCGTCGTTGTCAAACACGGCGATACGGTCCACTTCAGTGACATAATCAGGGCCGCCTTCGGTCGTCACCCGCGTCACGAAGTCGATGATTGCCGATTTCGCCTCACCGTCGTTCCAGGAAGGAAGGCCAGCCGGAGGTGCATCAGCGGCCACCACAAGCGCCGGCGCGGCCAGCATCAATGCGAATGATGCCGCAACTCCCATAAAGGTCCGCCACCAGCCCTTCCGATGCGTATCCACATCAATCGACGCGAACTCTCCTGCCCTCAAAATCATCGGGTGTCCTCCTCAACTGAAACAAGACTGTCGGTGTTAGACGTCTACGGCCGGCGAATGCAGCGAAAGCCGATATGGGTCGTTGCCGCATTTTCCTCATGCGCGTGACGGGCCGCGGGGCGGTAGCGACGGCAATAGTTCGGCGCGCAGAGATGCGATCCGCCCTTCACCACCCGCCGCGCGATCAGGATCTCCGGCTGCCGTGGGTCGTAGCTTGCCTCAGCGCCGCCGCCGCGCGGATTGGAGGGGATGCAGCAGCTTTTTTGCGCAGGCTCCGGGTGGTTGCTCGACCAGTAGTCGCTTGTCCATTCCCAGACATTGCCGATCATGTCGTAAAGGCCATAGCCGCTGGGCGGGAAGCTGGCGACCGGCGACGTGCGCTCGAAGCCGTCAGGGCGCAGGTTCTCGGTCGGGAAGGCACCGTGCCAGGTGTTGGCCATGAAGCGGCCCTCCGGAACAAGTTCGGCGCCCCACGCATATTCCGCGTCATTCAGGCCGCCCTTGGCGGCGAACTCCCACTCGGCTTCCGTCGGCAGATCCTTGCCGGCCCATTTCGCATAGGCCATGGCATCGACATAGGAAATCTGCACGGCGGGATGGTCGAGCTTGCCGCGAATGTTGCTCTGCCGGCCATATGGCCTTTTCCAGTCGGCACCGAACTTGAAGTTCCACCATTGCGAGGGGTCACGGCTGGTGACGCGCTTCGGCGGATCGAAAATCACCGACCCCGGCCGCATCATTTCCGGCAGTGCACCCGGGTATTCCTTCGGGTCAGGCGCCTTCTCGGCAACGGTGACGTAGCCGGTCGCCTCGACGAATGCACCAAACTGCCGGTTGGTGACAGGCGTGACGTCGATCCAGAATCCGTCGACCTTCACCGGGTGAGCCGGTTTCTCTTCGGGGTAATGATGGTCGGACCCCATCGTGAAGGTGCCGCCTTCGATCCAGATCGGCTCGCGCGCGCTGATCGCCATTGGCGTTTCGTCGAGGGTCGGCCTTGTGGATAGTGTTTGCATGCGGCTTCGATCTCCCGGGCGGATGTCGCGTCCATCCTGATAGCCCGAAGTCTAGACGCAAACTTTCCGACTCCAAAGTACGTAACTGTTACGACGGCGCACGAATCGAATTCGGGCCCGTTTGCCCCGCCCGTGGATTGATCGAGAACCACAATCGCCCGCTTCGTTACTGTTACGTTCTTTCCAACGGGCCGCATGTAACCTTAATCTCCCTCAGAGTTCACAAATGAGAGTTCACAAGGGTTGGCGCCGCCGGGCCGGCGGGAGGGGCTAAATCTCAATGGGTACACGTGACGACATCGAACAGCTCGGCAAGCGGATCGGCGAAGCCATCGTTGGTCAACAGGGCATGATCGAACGCCTGCTACTCGGTCTCCTGAGCAACGGCCATCTGCTGGTCGAAGGCCTGCCCGGGCTTGCCAAGACGCGGGCCATCAAGAGCATGGCGAAGAACCTCGACGCCGAGCTGTCACGCATCCAGTTCACACCGGACCTTTTGCCCTCCGACATCACCGGCTCGGAGGTCTATTTCACCGAAGGCGGCAAGGGCGAGTTCCGCTTTCAGCAAGGCCCGATCTTCGCCAATCTCATCCTTGCCGACGAAGTCAACCGCGCACCGGCGAAAGTGCAGTCCGCCCTGCTCGAGGCGATGGAGGAGCGGCAAGTGACTGTCGGTGGCGACAGTCACGAGCTTCCCGACCTCTTCATGGTGATGGCAACGCAAAACCCGATCGAGCAGGAAGGCACCTACCCCTTGCCTGAGGCGCAGCTCGATCGTTTCCTCATGCACATCCAGGTCGATTATCCCGACGCCAAATCGGAGGCCGAGATCATGCGGCTGGTGCGGTCGGAAGAAACGGCTGCCGCCTCGAAAGTGAAGTCCAACGAAAAGCTGGCTCAGGATGCGGTGTTTACGGCACGCAAGGAAATCTCGGCAGTGACCGTCTCGAGCGCGATCGAGGACTATATCGTAGCCCTGGTTATGGCGACACGTTACCCGGACAAGCTCGACAAGGACGTGGCCAAATGGATCCAGGTGGGCATCAGTCCGCGCGGCGTCATCGGTCTCGACAAGGTCTCGCGCGCCCATGCCTGGCTGAAGGGAAGAGACTTCGTGACGCCGGATGACGTGCAGGCGACTGTGCACGACGTCTTCCGCCACCGGCTCGTCCTCTCCTATGAAGCCCATGCGGGCGGCACGACGGCCAACCAGGTCATAGACCGGATCGTGCAGCAGGTCGCTGTCGCCTGAGAGATGGAGAGGCCCGATGGCAATATCCCTGTCCGCATTCGCCCGGTCGAAAGGCATTGCCCATCCTCCGAAGGTGGAGGCATCGGGCGCTTACACCTCCGTCGACGAACTGGTCGGCCTTGAGGCGACAGCCCGTGACCTGACCTTCCTGCGTAAGGCGCCGGTCCGGCGATTGCTGGCAGGACGCCATGAATCGCGCATGCGTGGTCGTGGGCTTTCCTTCGAGGAGCTTCGCGAATACCTGCCTGGCGACGATATCCGCACCATCGATTGGAGGGTGACGGCGCGGACCGGCAAACCGGTCGTGCGGGTTTATGACGAGGAGAAGGATCGGCCGGCGCTTGTGATCGTCGACCAGCGCATCAACATGTTCTTCGGCAGCCGTCGCGCCATGAAGTCGGTTGCCGCGGCGGAAGTGGCCGCCCTTTGCGCCTGGCGCATCACGGCGCTTGGCGATCGGGTCGGCGGCTTTGTATTCGGAGATGAGACCGTCGACGAGATCAGGCCCTATCGCAGCCGCGAGGCCGTCATTCGTTTTGCCGACGTCATCGTTCGCCACAACACCGTACTCACCGCGACCTCCAAAGTTGCAAGAGGCGACGAGCAACTGGACCTCGTGCTTTCGACCGTCGCCAACATCGCCAAGCATGACCATCTGATCATCGTCATCAGCGATTTCGACGGCCACGGCCTGGAAACGCGCGACATGCTGCTCAAGCTGTCTGCGCACAATGACGTGATCGCCATCCTGATCTACGACCCGTTCATGCTGGAATTGCCGCGCAAGGGCGACATCGTCGTCAGCGGCGGCGCGCAACAGGCAGAGCTTCAATTCGGTCATGCAAACGTCCGCGAGGCGATCGACAGCTTCGCGCGCAAGCGCGGCCGCGCGCTTCAGGCATGGCAGGAGGACCTGGGGCTGCCGATGCTGCCGATTTCCTCGGCGGAAGAGATTGCACCGCAATTGCGCACCATGCTCGGCCAGTTGGCCTGGCGTCAGCGGAGACGGTAGCGATGGAAGGGACCACGCCAGCGGTCGATCCCGGCCTCGCTGCAGCGCTCCGCGGCCTTGCCGATATCGCCTTGCCACCGCCCGTCTCGATGCTGCCGCAGACCTGGGCCTGGGCGGTACTCGCCGGACTTGTTCTGCTGGCAATCGCCTTCGCGCTCCGGCGCTGGTATCGCCACCGCGAGCTCAATCGTTACCGCCGCGAGGCGCTTGGCGAGCTTCGCCAGATAGAACAGCGCATTGGTGCTGCTCAAACACGTGGCGATGCGCTCGCTGCCCTGCCCGCCCTTCTCAAGCGCACGGCGCTTGCGGTCTGGCCACGCGAGACGATCGCCAATCTGAGCGGCAAGGGCTGGACCGGCTTCCTCGACGCCCATTCCGGTGGCCCTGTCTTTCCCACAACCGCGGCGCATTTCTTCGAAGAGGCTGAGTACCGCGGGCCGGTGGTTTTGGCATCTGTTCCCGAGGCCGAAGCGAAAGCCCATGTTGCGGCGGCACGATATTGGATCGAGGCGCACCATGTACGTCCTTGATCATTCCTGGCTGCTCGTCCTGCTGCCACTTCCGGCCGTCATCTGGTGGCTGCTTCCGGCCTATCGCGAGCAATCGGCGGCGGTCCGGATCCCATTTTTCAAGGACATCACCGCAGCGGCGGGCATCGGCGCGACCGAAGGATCGGTCGTGCCCAAGTCGAACTTTGGGCAGAAGCTGATTGCGCCGATCTGCTGGGGCCTGATCGTACTGGCACTGGCGCGGCCGCAATATATCGAGCCGCCGATCGAAAAGACCGAACCGCAACGCGATCTCATGCTGGCAATCGACCTGTCGCAATCGATGGACACGCGCGACTTTCACGATCCGGCCGGCAATCTGCAGGCCCGGGTCGATGCCGTGCACACGGTCGTCGCCGATTTTATCGACAAGCGCCCCGAAGACCGTCTCGGCCTCATCGCCTTTGGCGATGCCCCCTACCCGCTCGTGCCGTTCACGCTCGACCACAAGACGGTCAAGGCGATGCTGGCCGACAGCCTGCCGGGAATGGCGGGTCCACGCACCGCGATCGGCGATGCGATCGGCCTTGCGATCAAGATGTTCGACCAAAGCACGGCACCGGACAAGGTGCTGATCCTACTGACCGATGGCAACGACACCGCGAGCAAGATGCCGCCCGACAAGGCCGCCGGCATTGCCGCCGAAAAACACATCGTCATCCACACGGTCGGCATCGGCGATCCCAATGCGCAAGGGGAACAGAAGCTCGACACGTCAGTCCTGCAACAGATCGCGACGGCGACACATGGACGATATTTCTTCGGCCAGGACCAGGCCTCGCTGCAGAATATCTACGAGCTTCTCGATCAGTTGACGCCGGAAAACCAGAAGACCCTGTCCTGGCGGCCGCGCATCGAACTGTTCCACTATCCGCTGGGCGCGGCGTTGATCCTCGTCCTCGTCTATCACGCAATCATGTGGCTGCTGTCGGCCCGCGCAGACCGGCGTCGCGAAAGGGAGGCGGGAGCATGATCGCCGACTTCCATTTCCTCAGGCCGCTCTGGCTGCTGGCGCTGCTGGCGGCGCCCCTGCTTGTGATGTTGATCGGCCGTCGCACCGACGTGCGCTCACAATGGCAGGGCATGATCGCGCCACATCTTCTCGACCACCTGCTGATCGAGAAAGGCGGAAGGCGACGGCTGCAACCTGTTCACCTGACGGCCGTGCTGATCGCGATCGCCGCGATTGCGGCTGCCGGGCCGACATGGCAGCGTGAAAAGCCGCCCTTCGTCGAGGATACGGCGCCGCTGGCGATCGCGATCGACCTGACCGAAACGATGAACGCCACTGATGTCTCGCCGACGCGGCTCGAGCGAGCCAAGTTGAAGGTGCAGGATATCCTTTCTCTGCGAAAGGGCGCGCGTACTGCCCTATTTGCCTATGCCGGCACAGCACACATGGTGCTGCCGCTCACCGACGATGCAAACCTCATCAAGACCTATCTGGCCGCCCTCTCGCCGAGCATCATGCCGGTAACCGGCCGAGACACCGGCAGGGCGCTGCAGGTCGCCGAGGATGCGCTTTCCAGCGAGACCGTACCGGGCACGATCCTGTTCATGACCGATGGCGTCGAGCGCACGGCATTCGACGCCTTTGCGCGATACCAGGGCCGCAACGACCTGATGGTGCTCGGCATCGGCACCGCCGATGGCGGCCCGGTGAAGACGGCCGATGGCCAGTTCCTCACCGACGCGACGGGTGCGCGGGTCCGTGCCAAACTCGACGTCGATGCGCTGAAAGCATTGCAGGCGGCGTCGAAAGCGCAGGTCGCAACAGTCACGCCCGACGATAGCGACGTGCGCTGGATCATCAGGCGGATCCAGAGCAGCTTCGCGCAAAAGACCGCCGAAGGCCTGACGCGCTGGTACGATGCCGGCTGGTGGCTGACCATCCCGATCGCACTCCTTGCCGCGTTGTGGTTCCGCCGCGGCTGGACAGTCCGTTGGGCGGTCTATCTGATAGCCGTCGGCACGGTGCTGCCAGGGGTAAAGGCCGAGGCAGCCGATCGCAGCTTTGCCGATCTCTGGTTCACCCCGGACCAGCAGGGCCAGCGGGCCATCGATCGCGGCGATTTCCAGGGAGCGGCCGGCGATTTCCAGGACCCGGCCTGGCAGGGCGTCGCCCTCTTTCGTATCGGACGCTATCAGGATGCCATCGATGCCTTTGCGCAGGGCGATACGGCCGAAAGCTACTATAACCAGGGCAACGCCCTGATGCATCTCGACAAGGCTGAGGAGGCGATTGCCGCCTACCAGCAGGCGCTCAAACGCCGCCCAGACTGGCCCGAAGCCAGGCAGAACCTGGCAGTGGCCGAGAAACGCAAGGCAGACAAGCACAAGCAGGATCAGGATGCCCAGCAGGAGGCGGCCGGGCTCGATCCGGATCAGATCCAGTTCGACGACAAGGGCAAGAAGGGCAAGGAGGGCACGGTGGCGGGAGCGCCGCAAACCGCCGAGATGTGGATGCGTAATATCCAGGTTTCCCCGGCCGATCTGCTGGCAAGGAAGTTCGCGATCGAAGCGAAGGATGCGAAACCATGAAGCTTCGCATCTACGCGATTCTCCTGGGGATTTTCGCGCTCTGGCTGTCGCTGGCGAACGTCGCGCTGGCAGCCGATCCATTCGCCCGCGCCACGCTCGCCACCAAGGGAACGATCTACGCCGGACAGCAGGTTGAGGTCGACGTCGACGTTTTCGCGCCGAACTACTTTCTGTCGCCGCCACAGTTTCCGCTGTTCGACCTTCCCGGCACGATCGTGACGATGCCAGACGATCGCGGTCTGAACCTCAACGAGACAATCGATGGTGTCGATTTCTCCGGTATCCGCAAGACCTACGTCATCGCCCCGCAGGCGGCGGGAGACTACACTTTGCCGCCTGTCGATATCCCGTTCGGTTATGCGGCCGTTCCCGGCGAAACCACGCAAGGGCGGGTGAAATTGCCGACGCTGCGGCTGACAGTGACGGAGGTGCCCGGCGGCGCTGACGGCAAGGCCGGCGTCACCGCCGAGAAAGTGACGATCACGCAAGTCTTTGATCGTGATCCGGCAAGCCTGCGTGCCGGCGACGCTCTGGTTCGCACCGTTACCTTCGAAGCGGATGGACTGGCGGCGATGATGATCCCGGAGCCGTCCTTCGAAGCACCCGCGGGTGTCAAAGTCTATGTCCACGACCCCTTGCTCTCCGAGCATAGGTCGGATCGCGGCGTGTTCCTGGGCGGCGTCCGCAAGGACACGGCCACCTATGTCTTCGCGAAAGCCGGTACCTACACGATCCCCGCAATCAGCCTACAGTGGTTCAATCCGTCGCTCGGCAAGACGCAAACGGCCGAAGCGCCGTTGGCCAAGGTTTCGGTTGCGGCAGCACCTGCAGATGCGACCGCCCTTGCCCCGCCGCACCCGCCGCCTGAGAATGCGCCATTCGACTGGCAGTGGTGGGTCGGCGCAGGCCTGGTGGTGGTGGCACTGGCGCTCCTGATCCACTTTGCCGCCGTTATGGCCGGCCGTATCCAGGCATGGTTTGACGAAATACGGACGCGCAAGGCGCAGTCCGAGGCAACGGCTTTCCATCGCGTCGACGAGGGATGCCGCAGCGGCGACGCAGAGCGGTTCGAGGCGGCGATCGACGCATGGTCGCGCAAGACGGGGAATGTTCCAATGACCCAGTGGCTCGATCGCTTCGCCGACCCGGAGACAAGGGCCGCCTTCGCCAACCACCAGCAGTCGCTTTATCGAGACCAGCAGGACGCGGCGCAGAAGCCGAATCTCCTGCCGCTTAGAGCCGGCCTTGGCAAAGCCAGAAGCCGCTGGCTCGAGCAAATCTTCGACGACGAGCCGGTGCCGGCCAATGAACTCCCCGATCTCAATCCGGCGTTCGACGCCGATTTACCAACCAGTCGCTAGCGCTGCCGGACCGGGCGTTACGATCCTTCGTAACTGTTACGTACTTGCCCGTAACACCCGCTTCAACCCAAAGTTCAACGGTACATTCCGAGACTTTGCCTACCTGACTAAAAGCAATCCATCGTGCCTCGAGGAGACATGAGATGCCCATTGATATGAAGAATGCCATCGGACTGCTGGCTGCTTCAGCAGTTCGAAGGTCCATCAAGCCGAAAGCGCTTGCGCTTGCGGGCACCGTGCTGATGTCGACGCTATCGGCATCGGTAATGCCAGCAATGGCCCAGGATGCGGCCAAGCCCAATATCCTCGTCATCTTCGGCGACGATATCGGCCAGACCAACATCAGCGCCTATTCCATGGGTGTCATGGGCTACAAGACGCCCAATATCGACC
The DNA here is from genome assembly GCF_001424825.1 of Ensifer sp. Root31. Lineage (NCBI taxonomy): Bacteria > Pseudomonadati > Pseudomonadota > Alphaproteobacteria > Hyphomicrobiales > Rhizobiaceae > Ensifer > Ensifer sp. Root31. The sequence goes on from NZ_LMCO01000065.1 coordinate 270,551, forward strand.
GGCTTGCCTCTGAAGGCATGATGTTTACGGACTACTACGCCGAGAACAGCTGCACCGCCGGCCGCTCCACTTTCATCACCGGCCAGTCGGTGCTTCGTACCGGCATGTCGAAGGTCGGCGTTCCCGGAGCGCCCGTCGGCATCCAGGACCGAGACGTAACGATCGCCCAGGCGCTGAAGCCGCTCGGCTATGCGACGGGCCAGTTCGGCAAGAACCACCTGGGCGACCAGGATCGTTTCCTCCCGACAGCGCACGGTTTCGACGAATTCTTCGGCAACCTCTATCACCTCAATGCCGAGGAAGAGCCGGAGCGCCCCTACTGGCCGAAGGATCCCAATGATCCTTTCGTCAAGGCGGCCACGCCCCGCGGCGTGCTGCATTCGTTCGCCGACGGCAAGATTGAGGATACCGGCGCACTCAACACCAAGCGCATGGAAACGATCGACGACGAGACCACGGCAGCAGCCATCGGCTTCATAGAAAAGCAGGTCAAGGAAGGCAAGCCCTTCTTCACCTGGATGAACACGACGCGCATGCATCTGTTCACCCATATCCGGCCGGAATATAAGGGACAGAGCGGCATGCCGGGCAACGACTATGCCGACGGCATGATCGAGCACGACAACGATGTCGGCAAGCTGTTGAAGGCACTCGACGACCTGAAGATCGCCGAGAACACCATCGTCGTTTACGCCACCGACAACGGGCCCAATCAGTTCTCCTGGCCGGACGCGGCGACAACCCCGTTCCGCAGCGAGAAGGACACCAACTGGGAAGGCGCCTTCCGCGTGCCGGCGATGGTGCGCTGGCCGGGCAAGATCAAGCCCGGTGTTTCCAACGAGATGGTTTCCGGTCTCGACTGGTTCCCGACCTTGCTTGCCGCTGCCGGTGACAAGGACGTCAAGGACCGGCTGTTGACGGGCACCAAGCTCGGCGACAAGGACTTCAAGGTTCACCTCGACGGCTACAACCAGCTTCCCTACCTTCTAGGCGAGCAGCCGAAGGGCGCGCGCAACGAGTTCTTCTACTTCAACGACGACGCCAAGCTCGTGGCCATTCGCTGGGACAACTGGAAAGCGGTCTTCTGCGAAATGCGCAAGCCCGGTGGCTTCGACGTCTGGCAGGATCCGTTCACCTGCCTGCGTGTGCCGAAGATCTTCAACCTGCGCATGGACCCCTATGAGCGGGCCGACATCGTCTCCGACCAGTACGACGACTGGAGGACGAAGAACGTCTATCTTGCAGGGATAGCCACCATGAAGGCCGCAACCTTCCTGGAAACCTTCATCGAGTATCCGCCGAGCCAGAAGCCAGCGAGCTTCTCGGTCGACCAGGTCGAGGAAGGCGTGCATGCCAAGATCGACGAAATCATGAAAAAGGCCCCGGCCGCCCAATAAGCTGACGAAGGCGGCGCTCACCCGAGCGCCGCCTTTTCTTTCTTTGCATTTAGAATCTATGGTGAGCCGGATTGACCGCAAAGAGTTCCGCGCCCGTACGCTCGGTCGATGTCGACGGGGCTAACGAGAGACAGGGCATGCAGCAACGGGCCTTTGCCATCAGCCCCGCAGTGGCCGGGTTCATGCTTTTCCTTTCCGGCGCGGCCGCGCTGATCTTTCAGGTTCTCTGGATCAAGCAACTCTCGCTCGTCACCGGTGTCGATGTCCATGCGGTCAGCGCCGGCGTCAGCGCCTTCTTTCTCGGCCTTGCCCTCGGCAGCTTCGCCATTGGTCGCTTCGGTGATCGTGCCCACCGTCCCTTGCGCCTCTATGCGCTGCTTGAGACCGGCGTCGCCCTGCTCGGCGTTGTCGCCACATTTGCACTGGCGCGGATCGCGCCTCTCTTCGTCTCGATCGAGTCGAGCTTGCCTGTTGTCGCGTGGGGGATGCTGATCCTGCTCGTCGCCACACCAGCCTTTCTGATGGGCGGCACGCTGCCTGTTCTTCTGCGCGGCCTGCAGTCGGCTCCCGGCGGGATCGGGACCAAAGGCGGACGCCTCTACGCTGCCAATACGCTTGGCGCGATCGTCGGCTGCCTCGCCGTCTCCTTCGTCATCATTCCAGCGCTTGGGGTCCAGGCCACCGGCCTTGCCGCCGCCGCTCTCGGGCTAACCGCCGCTGCTATCGGCTTCTTGCGCAGTTCGGCTTTCGCCGTCTCCGCGCCGGACGCATCGCCGGCATCGTCCACTGGCGAAGGTGGGTCTCGCCTGGCGCTTGTTCTCTACGCGCTCGCCGGCGGCGTCGCGCTCGGCTACGAGGTCGCCTGGTCGCAGGCGATCGTGCAATTTATCTCCACCCGCTCCTTTGCCTTCTCCGTTGTGCTTGCCACCTACCTTGCCGGCCTTGCGCTGGGCGCAGCACTCTTTGCGCGGCGGACCGATCGGCTTGCCGATCCCTGGACCGCGTTCGGCCTGCTGATTACCGCCGCCGGCCTCGTCGCCCTTTTCGAACTGGCTGTGCTCGGCACCTGGCTCACCGCCTGGCAGACGAATGCCGAAGCTACGGTCGCAGCCATGACGGGCAGCATCTTTGCCGGCATGAGCGCGCGGTTTGTCGTGGCGGCGCTGAGCATCGTTTTCGTTCCGACGCTGATCCTCGGTGCTGCCTTTCCAGTCGCGTTGCGCCTTGCGGTCAACCCCGCCCATGTCGGGCGCGATACCGGCCGTGTGCTGGCGTTCAACACGCTCGGCGGCATCGCAGGAACCCTGGTCACGGGCTTTCTGCTGATCCCGGCACTCGGCATCATCCGCAGCTTTGCCATATTGGCGGTCGTCGCCGCCGTGATCGGCCTTGTCGCAATCTTCAGGGGCAAAGGCAGCGTGCTTGCCGGCTCTCGCCTGGTCGTGCCCGTGCTCGGCGCCCTCACGCTTTTGCTTGCGGTCCTCGTGCCATCGGACCGGCTCGCCACTCTGCTGACGAAGTCGCGCAGCGACGGTAGAATCATTTCCTACGAAGAGGGCCTCGGCGCCACGGTCGCGGTTATCGAGCAGGGGCAAGCCGACCGCCGCTTCCGCCGGCTCTATATCCAGGGTGTTTCCAACACCGGCGATGCCATGCCGTCGCTGCGCTACATGCGGCTGCAGGCTTTGTTGCCGCTCCTCATCCACAAGGGCGAACCGAAGTCGGCGCTGGTGATCGGGCTTGGAACCGGCATTACCGCCGGCTCGCTGCTCGCCTATCCCGGGCTGGAACGCCGCGTGGCAGCGGAGCTATTGCCCTCCGTTGCGCGTGCAACAAGCCTGTTCAAGGGCAATTATGACGCAGCCAAGGATCCCCGACTTGAGGTCCGGCTGCGCGACGGGCGCCGCGAACTGCTGCGCAGCCAGGAACGCTACGACCTCATCACCCTGGAGCCGCCGCCGCCATCGGCGGCCGGCGTCGTCAATCTCTACTCGTCGGACTTCTACCGCCTCGCGCGCGACCGCCTGGCTGAGAATGGCATGGTCGCGCAATGGCTGCCGATCGCAACCCAGAACGACGAAGACACCCGCTCCCTCGTCAGGAGCTTCCTCGACACCTTCCCCGAAGCTACGCTCTGGTCGACGGAACTGCACGAGATGCTGCTCATCGGCTCGCTCGAACCGCAACAGCTCGACGCGACACGAATTGCCGACCGGATGAAAGAGCGCTCGATTGCCGCAGCCCTCGGCGAGGTCGGCATTTCCAGCCCCGCGGATCTGCTGGCGACCTGGATGATGGACCGCACGGGGCTGGAACGTTACGCGGGTTCTGCACTTCCGGTGACCGACGACCAGCCTCGGATCGAATATGCAAGCTGGGTGCGCCCCGACGAGTTGCAGCGCACCCTTCCGGCGCTGATCGCCCTGCGGACGGAACTCCCGCTCCTTGCCGCCGACCCCGCAGCGAAAGCATCGATTGCCGAGGCGCACAACCGGCTGCTGCTCTTCTACCAGGCCTCGCTCAATGCCTATGCCGGCTACCGCGCCGAATGGGCTCGCGACATGGAGCTGCTGATGCAGGTCGAGCCGGCCAATCCCTATTACAAATGGTTCGTTTCAAACAGTCAGCGATGACCGATTGGCTGAGGTGATCGATGCGGCTCCAAGCCCTGCGTCGGCACCTGCAAGCCGCGCTGCCAACCGCAACCGACCAAGAATAATTCCGCGAGAAATGCAGCTGGGCGCGAAATATTTGCGCAACAGCCCTTGTGAATGGGACGGATTTGCAACCCTGTCTCCGCGGTCACGGTATACTCTGTCGCTCAATCGAACCAACCATCTGTTGGACAGGGAGGCAGGGTATCTTCATGACAAACGAGGACAAGACCGGGGACGCGGCGACATCACGCGCCGCGATGGAAGGCGAGTTGGGCATTCTCGCACGGCGACGCATAGAGGCGGGCATTATCGCGCCGATCTATGAGGCAATGCGCGAAGAGATCGGCGAGGAGCGCGCCCAGGCTATTCTCGACAAGGCCGTCAGCCGCGCCGCGATCGAGGCCGGCAAGGCGTTTGCGGCGAAAACGCCTGGCGGTACCAACCTGCGGACATTCCAGGAGTTGCAGGATCTCTGGACGCAGGATGATGCCCTGACGATCGAGGTGACGAAGGCGACCGACGACGAATTCCACTACAACGTCAAGCGCTGTCGCTACGCCGAGACCTATCGCGAGATGGGGCTCGGCCATATCGGCCACCTGCTTTCCTGCAACCGCGACGGCGTGTTCTGCACCGGCTACGATCCGCGCATCACGCTCGAGCGCACGCAAACGGTGATGCAGGGCGCGTCCCATTGCGATTTCCGCTACCGCCTGAATGCTGAAGCAACCGGAGAGCAGAAATGACCACGGCGGGACAGCCAAGCAAAACCCCGGCCGCCGGCACCAACATGCCCCGGATCAACGGCGACCGGCTATGGGCTGATATCGTCACGACCGCTCGCTTCGGTGGCACCGACAAGGGCGGCGTCACCCGGCTGACACTGACGGAAGAGGACCGGCAGGTCCGCGACTGGTTCGTCGGCGAATGCCGCTCGCTTGGTTGCACGATCGACGTCGACGGGATCGGCAATATCTTCGCCACCTACCCCGGCGAAGATCCATCACTGCCGCCTATCGCCGTCGGCAGCCACCTTGATACCCAGCCGCAGGGCGGCAGGTTCGATGGCGTCCTCGGCGTTCTTGCCGGGGTTGAACTGATCCGCACGCTGAAGGAGACCGGCACAGTGCTGCGGCATGGCCTGACCGTCGTCAACTGGACGAACGAGGAAGGCTCGCGCTTCTCGCCGGCGATGATGGGGTCCGGCGTCTTTTCCGGCGCATCCTGCCTGGAAGCGATCGAGGCCCTGACTGACCGGGACGGGACGACCGTGAAGACGGCGCTCGAAACGATCGGCTATCGCGGCGAAATCCCTGTCGGACATGTGGGCTTTGCCGCCTATGTCGAACTCCACATCGAGCAGGGCCCGCTCCTGGAAGCGGCGGCGACGGAAATCGGCATCGTCACAGGCGTGCAGGGCGTGCGCTGGTTCGACGTCTCCATTACCGGGACGGAGGCGCATTCGGGCAGCACCCCGATGGCGCAGCGCGACGACGCGCTGGTCGCGGCCTCAGAGATCGTGCTTGCCGTGCGCGACATCGCCCGCCGTCATTCGCCCGGTGTCGGGACAACAGGCTTTGCCACGGTCGGCCCCAATTCCCGCAATGTCGTGCCGGGCACAGTGCAATTGCAGATCGATATGCGTCACCCTTCGGAAGCAGGCCTGAACCAAATGCAGGCCGCGCTGGAGCAGGCTGTCGCAGCGATCGATGCCGAGATCGGGCTCAAACACATCTGGTCGAAGCAGCCGGTTGTCTTCGATCCCGATATCGTCGATGCAGTGCGTGCCAGCGCCGAGGCACTCAGCTATTCCGCAACCGAAGTGGTCTCCGGTGCCGGTCACGATGCAGCCCATATCGCCGGCATCTGCCCGACGGCCATGATCTTCGTGCCTTCCAAGGACGGGCTGTCGCACAACGAGGCGGAATATTCCTCGCCTGAGGAATGCGCGCGCGGTACCGACGTCCTGCTGCAGACGGTACTGCAGATCGACCTGAAATAACGACAGATGTCGCCGGCAGGGATTTTCCCGCCGGCGACGTTTTCTCAGTGCGTGCTGGTTCAGCCGCGGGCTGAATCCAATTGCTCGTGCTCTTTCTCGACCTGCTGTGCCTTCAGGTAGCTTTCGATCAGCAACTGATATTCCGGGAAGATCTTGGTGTAGATCTCGGCCCATTGCTGCGCGTCGTCACGATGCCAGGTGCGCTGCAGCTCGGATGCGACGGCCGCCGTGTCCATCGGGACAACGCCCGCCTGGACGACGCGGGCAAGCGTGATCTCCTGCGCCATTTTCGAGTAGGTACCCGAAGCATCGACGACGGCGAAGACCTTGTAGCCTTCATGGACGGCGCTGATGGCCGGGAATGCCATGCAGACGCTGGTGATGGTGCCGGCAATGATCAGCGTCTTGCGGCCCGTCGCCTTGACGGCGGCCACGAAGTCCGGATTGTCCCAGGCGTTGATCTCGCCGCGACGCGCAATGTACGTGGCATGCGGCGCATTCGCATGGATTTCCGGGATCAACGGACCGTTCGGCCCCTGCGGCACCGACGCCGTGGTGATCACAGGCATCTTCGTCAGCGTCGCCATGCTTGCAAGGGCCGCCGCATGGGCGCGCAGCTTCGGCATCGGCATGTCGTTGACGGTCTGGAACAGCCCGCTCTGGTGATCGATCAGAAGCATGACCGCATCATCGGGATCGATGACCGGGCGAGCGCCGTTGAAGTTGGCGACATTGTTGACGTTCGTCATGGGTATTCTCCTGTTGCCAGACCGCAATTAGCGGGAAGCCTTGGTGGTGGTGTAGCTGCTGATCAGGTTGCGGTAGTCGGGGATATGGTTGGAGAACAGCGTTCCCAGCCCCTCGACGTCGTTGCGCCAATCGCGATGCAGCTCGCAGGCGAGACCAAACCAGGTCATCAGCTGGGCACCGGCCTGCGACATGCGATCCCAGGCCGAATGGCGGGTGATCTCGTTGAACGTGCCTGACGCGTCAGTGACGACGAAGACGTCAAAACCTTCCTCGAGGGCGGACAGGGCCGGGAATGCAACGCAGACCTCGGTGACGACGCCGGCAATGATCAGCTGCTTCTTGCCGGTGGCCTTGATCGCCTTGACGAAGTCTTCATTGTCCCAAGCATTGATCTGTCCGGGGCGGGGGATGAACGGTGCATCCGGGAACATTTCCTTCAGTTCCGGCACGATCGGGCCGTTCGGGCCATCCTCGAAGCTGGTCGTCAGAACCGTCGGCAGCTTGAAGTATTTCGCGAGGTCCGCGAGTGCCAGGACGTTGTTCTTGAACTTGTCGGGATCGATATCCCTGACCAGCGAGAGCAGGCCCGCCTGGTGGTCGACGAGCAGAACCGCAGCCTGATCCTTGTCGAGACGCTTGTAGGTTTTTGCCATAGTGAAGACTCCTTCATCTTTCGTCATGTCCGCGTGCTCTGGCCGTTGATCGGCCGTCATGGGCTCGGCGCGGAGTTCCGAGCCCCCGAGAACTCAAAGTGCCGGTTCGGACACAGCGCCGAAGCGCCCGTTCTGGAAGTCGGCGAAGGCCTGGCGGATTTCGTCGACCGTGTTCATCACGAAGGGGCCGTGCATGACCACGGGTTCATCGATCGGCTCGCCGCTCAAGACGAGAACGGTCGCATCGGAGCTGGCGTCGAGCGTAATGGCGCCGCCTTCGCGGCCGAGGAGGCCGAACTGGGCTTCGCCGATCAGATCGCTGCCGTTCACCAGCACGGTGCCGTGTAGCACCGCCAGGCCGACCGAATGGCTCTCAGGCAGGTCGAGTGCAAGAGAGCCACCCCGTTTCAGGCGGAGGTCCCAAAGATTGATCGGGGTAAATGTCTTCGCAGGTCCATTGCGACCGTCGAACGCGCCGGCGATCACCCGCAACGTCCCGGCATCCTCCGGCAGCGTCACCGTCGGAATGTCGCCGTTGACCAGCGTCTGGTAACCAGGCTTTGCGGATTTGGCGCGCGCCGGCAGGTTGACCCAGAGCTGGACCATCTCCAGCGTCCCGCCCTGTTTGGTGAAGGCGTCGGAATGGTATTCTTCGTGCAGGATGCCGCCGCCGGCCGTCATCCATTGCACGTCGCCGGGACCGATATGGCCGCCATTGCCTGCCGAGTCGCGATGATCCACTTCGCCGCGATAGACGATGGTCACCGTCTCGAAGCCGCGATGCGGATGCACGCCGACGCCACGCGGCCGGCTGTCCGGTGCAAATTCTGTCGGGCCTGCATAGTCGAGCAGCAGGAACGGGCTTGCATGTTCGCCGACGCTGTCATGGGACAGCAGCGAACGGACCGGAAAACCATCGCCAACCCAGTGCTGCCGGGCGTTTCCAAAAATGCCGAGTATCTTGCGCATTGGTGTTTCTCCTTGTGCATCGCCTTGCAAGCGATGACGTTGGGAGGAACATATTCTCGCGACAAATCTGGCGGTAGACAGCCAAATCGGACTATAGTGTCCTATCAATAGGACAATCATCCGCCATGCAGGACCTGAACGATCTTAAGCTTTTCGTCGATGTCGTCGAGCAGAACGGTTTTGCTGCGGCCGCGCGCAAGCTCAATATGCCGCGTTCGCGGCTGAGCCGCCGCATCGGCTTGCTGGAAGAACAGCTTGGCGTCCGCCTTGTTCAGCGTTCGACGCGCCACTTCGTCGTGACGGATATCGGCAGGGAGTACTATCGCCATTGTGTGGCGATGCTGGTCGAGGCGGAAGCCGCGCAGGAGGTGATCGACCGTATGCGCTCCGAACCGCAGGGCGTCGTGCATGTCAGTTGTCCCTCCTCGGTCCTCTATTTCCAGGTCGGCGAGATGATTGCCCGCTTCATGGCCGGCTGCCCGAAGGTCGAGGTGGTGCTCGAAAGCACCAATAGGCAAGTGGATGTGCTGCGCGAAGGCATAGACGTGGCCATCCGCGTTCGTTTTCCACCGCTCGAGGAGAGCGATCTCGTGATCAAGAGGCTGGCTGAAAGCGGGCAGCGCCTGGTCGCCAGCCCCGGACTGCTCGGTCAGGATGCACGACCGCTGAAGCCCGCCGATCTCACGGCCCTTCCGAGCCTGGCATGGAATTCCAACCGGCAGGAGCATGAGTGGTGTCTGGACGGTCCTGATGGTGCCAATGCCATTGTCCGCCATCACCCGCGGCTTGTCACCGAAGATATGGTGGCCCTGCGCCTCGCCGCCCTGAAAGGCGTCGGCGTCACCCAGCTGCCGACCATGGTCGTCAGGCAGGACCTGAAGGACGGAACGCTGGTCGACGTGCTGCCCGACTGGGCGCCCCGATCAGGCATCATTCACGCAGCCTTTCCATCGCGGCGCGGCCTGCTTCCCTCGGTCAGGGCTCTGCTCGACTTTCTCGCGGCCGAATATGCCGAACTTGCACGCCTTGACGAGCCGGGGACCTGATCGGCGCCGATGACGCGCCGCAAGCAGCAGCCTCAGGAATGGTCGGCGGCGCGGGTCTTCAGGATTGCCGAAAAGCGCGGGTCAAATGTGCGGCTGATCGGCTCGGCGGCAGCGCCGATCGCGACCGCCCAGGGATCGGTGAAGCCGACCTGCAGGCGCGGCAGACTGCGATCACGGCGATCGGCGAGTGACGGAAGCAGCGGTTGCATCGCATCCGTGACCAGCCGCGCCAGGCCGGGCGGAAGCCCGCCGCACAGGATCACCGTCTGCGGGTCGAAGATGGTTTCGAGTGCCTGGACAGCCGCGCGCAGTTCGTAGACGGCCGCATCCAGCCAACCGGGCAACCTGATATCTTCACTCTCCACGGCCGCATCAATGTGGGCATAGAGGTCCGGATCGGCAGGATCGAGCGCGAGTAGCTTGCACAGAGAGGCGATCGACGCGCGGTATTCAAGCGGGGTGCGCTCATGCTCGGCAGCACCGCGCGGCAGGCTGAGAATCATGCCGATCTCGCCGGCATTGCCATTGGCACCGCGATAAAGCTCGCCGTTGAGGATCAGCCCCGCGCCAAGGCCGTAGCCGAGATAGATGCAGATCGCGTGATCGACGCCATGGGCGGCGCCGACCAGGCGCTCGGCCGTCGCTGCAGCGGCCGAGTCGTTCTGCAGGCCGACATCGAGACCTGTGCCTGCAGCAAGCGTTTCGAGCAGCGGGAAATTCTGCCACGCCGCCATCATCCAGGGATCGTCAGCGTCGGCGTCGATACCGAAGGGACCGGGCATCGCCGCACCGAGCCCGACGAGGCGATCCTCCGATTGCGGCGCGATCGACGCCAGGTCGCTTCGGGTCTTTTCGATCAGGTCGAGAATGGTTTTCACGCCGGTCGCCGGCCCGCCCGCCGGAAGGTTGGCCTCCCGGCGCGCCAGGACCGTCCCCACCAGGTCGACGGCGATGGTGCGTGTGACGTGCCTGTCGATCTGCAGGCCGATCGCGAAGGCGCCCTCGGCAACCAGACGATAGGGCGTTGACGGCTGTCCCCGGCCGCTGCGAACGACTGCCAGCGACTGAACCAGCCCGTCACGCTCAAGCTCTTCGATGATGTTTGAAACCGTCTGCTTCGTCAGCGCCGTCGCACGGGCAAGATCGGCGCGGGACAGCTGCCCGTTCAACCGCAACGCGTCGATCATGACACGACGGTTGTGGGCGCTCGCCCCTTCCTGGTTGGTGCCGCTCTTTGCCCGGATCGGGCGTAAATCATTCATCCTCAAAACCCTCTTGACACTGTTAGAATATTGAACAAGAAATAAGTCAAGACAATTGACTTAATTGAGAGCCGCAAAGAGCTCCAGGGGAACGAAGGTCATGGCCAAAGGTCGTCACCAGCGCTCCGATAGATATGTCGACGGCCGTCCGCAAGCGGGCGGATTTCTTATATTCGGTGCACCGGGGAGGTGTATCGGCAAAACTGAACCGCTCAGTTATTGGAGGCAGGAATGTTGAAATCCATTAAAACCACGTTGCTCAGCGCAACCTTGCTCGGCTTGTCCTTTGCCGGCCACGCCTATGCTGAAACCACACTCAATGCGCTGTTCATGGCGCAGGCGGCCTATAGCGAAGCCGACGTGCGTGCGATGACCGAGGCCTTCACCAAGGCCAACCCGGATGTGAAGGTGAACCTCGAATTCGTTCCTTACGAAGGCTTGCATGACAAGACCGTGCTGGCCCAAGGCTCCGGCGGCGGTTACGACGTCGTGCTCTTCGACGTGATCTGGCCGGCCGAATACGCCGCCAACAAGGTGCTGGTCGATGTCTCCGACCGGATCACCGACGAGATGAAATCCGGCGTGCTGCCGGGCGCCTGGACCACGGTCGAATATGACGCCAAGCGCTACGGCATGCCGTGGATCCTCGATACCAAATACCTGTTCTACAACAAGGAAATCCTCGAGAAGGCCGGCATCAAGGCGCCGCCGAAAACCTGGGACGAACTGACGGAACAGGCCAAGATCATCAAGGACAAGGGGTTGCTCGCAACGCCTATCGCCTGGAGCTGGTCGCAGGCCGAAGCCGCTATCTGCGACTACACCACGCTTGTTAGCGCCTATGGCGGCAAGTTCATCGACGGCGGCAAGCCTGCCTTCACGTCCGGCGGCGGTCTCGACGCGCTCAACTACATGGTCACGAGCTATTCTTCGGGCCTGACAAATCCGAACTCGAAGGAATTCCTCGAGGAAGACGTTCGCAAGGTCTTCCAGAACGGTGAAGCAGCCTTCGCGCTCAACTGGACCTACATGTACAACCTCGCCAACGACCCGAAGGAAAGCAAGGTTGCCGGCAAGGTCGGCGTCGTGCCGGCACCGGGTGTTGCGGGCAAGAGCGAGGTGTCGGCCGTCAACGGGTCGATGGGCCTCGGCATCACCTCGACCAGCAAGCACCCGGACGAAGCGTGGAAGTACATCGTCCACATGACATCGCAGCCGACGCAGAATGCCTATGCCAAGCTGAGCCTGCCGATCTGGGCCTCGTCCTATGAAGACGCCAATGTCACCAAGGGCCAGGAAGAGCTGATCGCCGCCGCCAAGCTCGGCCTTGCCGCCATGTATCCGCGCCCGACGACGCCGAAGTACCAGGAGCTTTCGACAGCCCTGCAGCAGGCGATCCAGGAAGCGTTGCTTGGACAGGCCTCCGCCGAGGATGCACTCAAGACCGCCGCCGAAAACAGCGGTCTCTGATCCCACGGCTTCGACCTCCCGGGTGGCCCTGCCGCCCGGGACTTGCCGGAACGGTTTCACCGGCAATAGCATGAGCCCACGGCATAATTCCTTAAATCGGAATCGACTTAAGGAATTATGCGGCAGGTTTAAAGCGCTACAGCGTGCTTTGCGCGTCATATCTGATGCGCGGCGCTGTAGATGGCCTAAAAGGTTTCCATCCCATGTCCGGTACCTGGATAACAACACGCGCGTGGCTGCTGATGCTGCCGCTGCTCGCAGTCATGATCGCTGTCATCGGTTGGCCGTTGGTCGACACCGTCAGGCTTTCGTTCACTGACGCAAAGCTCGTCGGCACCGAAGGCAGCTTCGTCGGCCTCGACAACTATGCCAAGGTGCTCGGCGGTTCGAACTTCCTGCGGGCCTTGGTCACGACCACATGGTTTGCGGTTGTCTCGGTGACCGCCGAAATGGTGATCGGCGTGCTGGCGGCCCTGCTGCTCAATCAGCAATTCCGCGGCCGCACGGCATTGCGCGCCTTGATGATCCTGCCCTGGGCGCTGCCGACGGTCGTCAACGCGACGCTGTGGCGGCTGATCTACAATCCGGAATATGGTGCACTGAACGCGGCCCTGACGCAGATCGGCCTGATCGACAGCTATCGCTCCTGGCTCGGCGAGCCTGGCTCGGCGCTGACAGCCCTGATCGTCGCCGACTGCTGGAAGAACTTTCCGCTCGTTGCCCTGATCGCGCTTGCAGCTCTCCAGGCGGTGCCGCGCGACATCACGGCCGCCTCGCTCGTCGATGGCGCAGGCCCGTTCAACCGCTTCCGCTATGTCATCATGCCCTATCTCGCCGGCCCGTTGCTCGTGGCGCTGGTGCTGCGCACGATCGAAGCCTTCAAGGTCTTCGACCTCATCTGGGTCATGACACGCGGCGGCCCGGCCAACAGCACGCGCACGCTGTCGATCCTCGTCTATCAGGAAGCTTTCTCGTTTCAGCGGGCAGGGTCCGGCGCCTCGCTGGCGCTGATCGTCACACTGCTGGTGACCGTACTTGCGGTCGCCTATGCCGCACTTGTGCGCAAAGCCGCGGGAGCCACCTGATGGAACGCCAGAGCCCACTGTTCACTGCCTTCATCTACGCCTGCGCCCTGTTGCTGACGGCCGTCATCCTGGCGCCTGTTGTGTGGCTCTTCGTCATGAGCATCTCGTCTGCGGCCGACCTTTCGGCAAAGCCGCTCAACTGGTGGCCTGATGAGATCGATCTGTCGCGCTATGGGCTGCTGCTGACCACGCTCGAAAACACCGCCGGCGCGGCCTTCGTCGCTTCGCTCTTCAACAGCCTGAAGGTCGCCGGCATGGCGACGCTTGCCGCCATCGCCGTTGCCATTCCCTCGGCCTGGGCCGTGTCGCGCACGCCCACCGTCTCCTGGTCGCTTTACGCGGTGATCGCCACCTACATGCTGCCGCCGGTGGCGCTTGCGGTGCCGCTCTATATGGGCCTTGCCACTCTCGGCCTGTTGAATTCGGTCTTCGGCCTTGCACTCGTCTATCTCACCATCCTTGCGCCCTTCACCACCTGGCTGCTGAAGTCCGGCTTCGATTCCATTCCCAAGGAGATCGAGAGCGCTGCCATGATCGACGGCGCCAGGCTGGATCAGATCCTCAGGCTGATCACCCTGCCGCTCGCCGCCCCCGTGATGGCGACCTCGGCACTCTTTGCCTTTCTGCTTGCCTGGGACGAATTCTTCTATGCGCTGCTGTTCACCTCGGACCTGCGCGCAAAAACCCTGACGGTCGCCATCGCCGATCTCGCCGGCGGCCGCGTTTCCGACTACGGACTGATTGCGACCGCCGGCGTGCTAGCCGCCCTGCCTCCGGTGCTGATCGGCCTCATCATGCAAAAAGCCCTGATCTCCGGGCTCACCAGTGGCGGCGTCAAGGGATGACCATGAGCGATACCAGAAACCGCCCGGCCGGGCTCATTGCAATCGACCGTGAAATGGCCCGTCAGGCTTCAGACGCCGTCGCCTCGTTCCACGCCGCACAGGCGCTCACCGGCAGGATCGCTGCATCGCTCAGATCGACCGGCAAGCTGCTACTGCTCGGAATGGGCGGCTCGCATGCGGTTGGTCGCGCGCTCGAACCGCTCTACCGGGCCCACGGCATCGATGCTATCGCGCTGCCGCTGTCCGAACAGCTGGGCCAGCCGCTGGCGATCGAAGGCAAGACGATCCTCGTCACATCGCAGTCCGGTGAAAGTGCGGAAGTTCTGCGCTGGTTCGCCGAGACCAACGGGGCGACCGGCGACACCTTCGGCCTGACCCTCGAAGAGGGTTCCTTCTTGGCCCGCAGCGCCCCATCGCTGGTCGGGGTCGGTGGCACCGAAAAGGCATTTGCCGCGACACGCAGCCTGACGATCAGCTTCGCGCTGCACCTCTCGATCCTTGCCGCCCTCGGAGACGACGCATCCGCGGCACTGCAGGCGATCGAAGCACCGCAGACGCCCGACACAACGTCGGCGCTCGCAGCGCTTGCGGATGTCCGCGCCGTGGTAACGTCCGGCCGCCAACTTCAGGGACTTGCCGAAGCGATCGGGCTCGGTCTGACCGAGTTGTCCCGGCTGCCCTGCTTCTCGCTCGAAGGCGGGCAGCTGCGGCACGGGCCAATGGAAATGCTCGGCCCGTCGGTCGGCGTCGTCTTGTTTCGCGCCGCCGATGCAACTGCCGGCCTCGTCAGCGTCATGGCGGTTTCCGCAGCCGAAGCCGGTTCTCCGGTTGTCGTCTTTGATGCCTCCGGCGAGGCACCAATCGCTGGCGTGACCACGCTTTCCTTCAAACCGGCCGCCGGCATGGCCGCGATCTTTGCGATGCTGCCGGTGGCGCAGTTGTTCATGATCGCCTTTGCCGAGGCGCGTGTCGTCGATGCCGGAACGCCGGTCCGATCGACCAAGATTACCCGGAGCGAATGAAGCATGCGTCCTCTTGTCGTCATCGGCAACGTCAACGTCGATCTGATCCTCGGGCCGGCCGCACCCTGGCCAAAGGCCGGCACCGAAGTCATCGTCGATCACGATGAGCTGCGCGTCGGCGGCTGCGCCGGCAACAGCGCGCTTGCCTGGGATTCGCTCGGTGTCGATTATGCGATCGCCGCCAACATCGGTAACGACCAGTTCGGCACCTGGCTGAAAGACGCCTTTGCCGAGCGGGCCAGTGGCTGGCCGGTCGAAAACGTCGGCACGACGCTGTCGGTCGGCATTACCCATCCGGACGGCGAGCGCACCTTCTTCACCACCCGTGGACACCTACCGCTCTTAAATTTCGACGAAATCCGGACAATGCTCGACGGCGAGCACCTGCGTGGCGGTCTGGCGCTGCTTGCCGGCTCCTTCCTCACCGACGCGCTGACCGCCGCCTATGACGATGTCTTCGACTGGGCCGAGGCGCATGACATCGCCGTGGCACTCGACACCGGCTGGCCGCTCGACGGCTGGACGGATGCCAACTGCGCGGCGACGATCGGCTGGCTGAAACGCTGTCGGCTCGCGCTCTTCAACGAGGTCGAGACGACGACGCTGACGGGCCTTGTCGATGCGGCAGAGGCAGCGCGCGCGCTCAAGTCCCACATGCCGGCCGACGCGATCGTCGTCGTCAAGCGCGGGCCGAACGGCGCCCTTGCCCTCGGCCCGACCGGAGACATCGTCTCCATCGTCGCGCCCACGGTCAAAGTGATCGACACGATCGGCGCGGGCGACGTGTTCAACGCCGGGTTCCTTGCAGCCCTTGCCGCCGGAATGCCGCTGGAAAACTGCCTTCGCACCGGCGTCACCATCGCCTCTGAGGCAATCTCGACGCTGCCGCGCAGCTATGGAAAACCCTTGTCCGCCTTTCTTCAGGAGACGATCGCATGAGCGCGCTTGAGATCCACAACATCCACAAGCGCTACGGCGAAGTCGAAACGCTGAAGGGCATCGACATCGCGCTGGAAAGCGGCGAGTTTCTCGTGCTGCTCGGCTCTTCGGGCTGCGGCAAGTCGACCCTGCTCAATATCATCGCCGGCCTTGCCGAGCCGAGCGGTGGCGATATCCGCATCGGGCCTCGGTCGATCATCGGGATGCACCCAAAGGATCGCGACATCGCCATGGTGTTCCAATCCTATGCGCTCTACCCAAACATGAGCGTTGCCCGCAACATCGGTTTCGGCCTCGAAATGCGTAAAGTTCCGGCGCCGGAACGGGAAAAGGCGGTCATTGAGACAGCGAAGCTGCTGCAGATCGAAAACCTGCTTGAGCGCAAGCCGAGCCAGCTCTCTGGCGGCCAGCGACAGCGCGTCGCCATCGGCCGGGCGCTCGTGCGAAACCCGCAGGTTTTCCTCTTCGACGAGCCGCTGTCGAACCTCGATGCCAAGCTGCGGATGGAGATGCGCACCGAGCTGAAGCGCCTGCACCAATTGCTGAAGACGACGGTTGTTTATGTCACCCATGACCAGATCGAGGCGATGACGCTTGCTACGCGCATCGCCGTCATGCGCGACGGCCGCATCGAACAGCTCGGCACGCCGGAAGAGATCTACGATCGCCCGGCCACGCTTTATGTCGCGGGCTTCGTCGGCTCGCCGCCGATGAACATTTTTGAGGCTGAAGTATCAGACAGCAGTTTGCGCGTGGAAGGCGGCGACCAGCCGATCGCCCTGCCGGCGCGTTTTCATGGCAAGGTGCAGAATGGCCAACGCGTCAAGGTCGGCATCCGCCCGGAGGCGCTGCGGCTGGCAACAGCCGAGTCCAATGCACTGCGGCTGACGGCGCGCGTCGAGGTTGTCGAGCTGACCGGCCCGGAACTGGTGGTGACGGCGCGCATCGGCGACCAGCGCATCACCGCCTGCCTGCCGCCGCGCACGCAGCTGGCCATCGATGCGGAGCGAACATTCGCTTTCGACGAGGGCGCCTTGCATCTGTTCGACCCGGAAACCGGTCGGTCCTTGCTTTCCGGTTGATGCGGAAAGGGGCTCGCTCGGTCCCGGCGCCTATCGCGTACCCAAAGCGAGTGGCGAAGTGACGTTCGATATGTCGACCTGCGGCGGAGGCGCCGCAAGCACTGTTCCGCGGCCCTCATGCCCGGATGCCACGACCGCCCCTGCCAACGGTATTTGTGCATCAGTTGAACGACGAGGTTTTCAGGAATTCGGCCAGGCGCTCAGTCTGCGGCTTCAGGAACATCTCCCGCGGATTGCCCTCTTCGCCGATGCGCCCCTGGTTCATGAAGATCACCCGGGAAGACACCTCGTAGGCAAACCGCATCTCGTGCGTCACGAGCAACATGCTCATCCCGTCCTCCGCCAGCCCCTTGATCACCTGCAGCACCTCGTTGACAAGCTCCGGATCGAGCGCAGAGGTCACCTCGTCGAACAGCATCAGCTTCGGGTTCATGGCAATCGCCCGGGCGATCGCTACGCGCTGCTGCTGACCGCCCGAAAGCTGGCCGGGATAATGATCCCTGTGCGAGAGCAACCCCACCCGGTCGAGCCATTTCTCGGCCACCGACAGTGCTTCGTCCCGCCCCATGCCGCGCACCTTGATAAGGCCGAGCATGACGTTCTTCGCCGCGCTCATGTGCGGAAAGAGGTTGAACTGCTGGAACGCCATGCCGGTCATTGCCCGCTGGCGGGCGATTTCCTTTTCCCGCTTGCGCCGCCTGACGCCGGCGACGGTGTCATAGCCGATCTCCTGGCCGTCAATGCGGATCGACCCGCCCTGGAACTCCTCCAGCATGTTGATGCAGCGCAGCATCGTCGTCTTGCCCGAGCCGCTGGAGCCGATGATCGAAATGACCTCGCCCTGCGCCATTGTGCAATCGACGCCCTTCAGCACCTCGACGGGGCCATAACGCTTGTGGAGGTCGCGGATTTCAAGAAGTGCCTGGGTCATCGGATCCGGTGCCTCACGATGGGACGGCTGTCTTGCGCTCGACGTAACGGCCGAAGCGCTCGATGCTGTAGTTGATGACAAAATAGAGGAAGCCGGCGAAGAAATAGAACTCGAGGCTCATGAAAGTGCGCGAGATCAGCTCCTGCGTGCGCAGCAAAAGCTCGGCGACGCCGATGATCGACAGCAGCGTCGAAGCCTTGACCATTTCGGCGGCGGTATTCACCCAGGCCGGCAAGGCCTGCCGCAAAGCCTGAGGACCAAGGATATAGGCAAAAGTCTGCGGGAATGTCAGGCCGATCGCCTTGGCCGCCTCCGTCTGTCCCTTGGGGATCGCCTGAAGCGCGCCGCGGACCAGTTCACCCACATGCGAGCTGCAGAAAACCGAAAGGGCAAGGATGCCGGCCTGGAACGGCCCGAGATCAATGCCGATGGTGCTGAGCACGTAGTAGCTGGCGAGAACCAGCACCAGTACCGGCGTGCCGCGGATGAAGTCGGTATAGCCGCGCACGATGAAGCGCACGGGTTTGTAGCCGTAGGTCAGGGCGAGACCGACGAAGACGCCGAGCACCGTCCCGACAACGATGGACAGGAAAGAAATGGAAACCGATACGCCGAGACCCTTGAGAAGGGGGATGCGGGCGATCCAGAGCTGGTCGAGGAATGCGGAAAGATCCATGGCGATCACCTCGGCACGGCAAGTCGGCGCTCGACCGCGCGCATCAATGCGGCGAGAAGCGAACAGGTGGCGACATAGAGGCAGCTGGCGACGATCCACGTCTCAATCACCCGGAAGCTTTCGACATTGATCTTGCGCGCCTCGAAGGTCAGTTCGGGAACGGCGATCGCGGCTGCAAGCGAGGTATCCTTGAACAGGGAGATCATCGTGCTGCCGAGCGAGGGAAGTACATTGCGCAGCATCAGCGGCAGGATAATCGAGGTGCGGATCTGCATTTCCGTGAGCCCGATCGCCAGTCCCGCCTCCCTTTGGCCAGGAGGCACGGAAAGCAACCCGCCGCGGAACACCTCGGCGAGATAGGCGCCGGAATAGATCGCCAGCGTCAGCACGAAACTCTCGATCTTACCTAGCCTGACGCCAAGCTGCGGCAGGGCAAAGTAGCTGAACAGCACCAGCACCAGGATCGGCGTGTTGCGGATCGCGGTCACATAGAAGCCGGCCGGCTTGCGTAGAACCATGGACTTCGACACCAGCCCGAAGGCGGTGACGAGGCCGATGAGACAACCGGCGAGGATCGCCGCGAAGGCGAGGCCGAGACTGAGAGCCAGACCTTCGAGCAGAAGGTCGAAAGACCGCCAGACTGCGGCGAAATTCAACTGATAACCCATGTCTTCAGCCATCCATGCCGACAGGACAGGCGTCGATCCCGCACGAGTACGGGATCGACCGAACGGAAGCGCCTACTTGAATTCGACCGGAAAGCCGATCTGCGGCGGCGTCAGGTCCTTGCCGAACCAGGTCTTGAACGACTTCGCATAGAAATCGAAATCCACCCCGGTCATGGCTTCGTGCAGCGCGGTGTTGACGAAGTTCAGCCAGTCCTGATCCCCGCGCTTGACGCCGCAGGCATAGGTCTGCGGGTTCCAGCCATAGCCGGCGTCCTTGTAGCGATCGGGGTTCTGGGTCATGTACCAGGCAAGCGACGACTGGTCGGTGGCCACAGTATCGGCCCGGCCGGATTCGAGCGCCTGATAGATGAGGTCGACAGATTCATACTGATCGACGGTCGCTTCCGGCAATGCCGCATGAACCATCGCCTCGGCATAGACGTTCTGCAGAACCGACACGGTCACCGATGAACCCGCCGCCTTCAGCGCCGCATAGTCGGCATATTTGCCGTCCGACTTCAGCATCAGGCCGACGCCTTCGCGATAATAGGGGATGGTGAAGGCGATCTGCTGGGCGCGCTCGCCGGTCACCGTCATGAACTGGCAGGTGATGTCCACCTTGTTGGTGGTGATGTTCGGGATACGGGCGTCTGATGACTGGTTGACGTATTCGATCTTTTCCGGGTCGCCGAACAGCGCCTTGGCGATGATCCGGCCCATGTCGACATCGAAGCCCTGCAGCTTGTCTTCGGCGCTCTTGAAGTGCCACGGTGCATTGGTGCTGCCGGTGCCGAGCACGAGATGACCGCGCGCGAGAATTTCGTCGAGTTTGCTCGCTGGCTGCTGCGCCTGTGCCGGCAAGGTAATGGAGGCGGCTGCGATGGCGGCAGCCGCGAGAACTGTCTTGATCATCTGCATTCTCCCATTTTTGGGTTCCCGTCATTATTCCATTATACAGTATTACAATCCTGAATAATGGATTGACGTATGAAATGCCGACGGTCATAACTTGTCAAGGGTGGATGATGTAGCTTCCCCGTGTGCCGCGCCCGACAAAAGGAAGTGATGAGCGATGCCCCTGCCGATCGAAACGCCCGCCGTGCTGGTCGATATCGAGATCGCCAAGCGCAACATCCGCACGTTCCAGGACTACGCGGACATCAACGGCATCCGCGTTCGGCCGCATATCAAGACCCACAAGTTGCCGCAGATGGCCGAGCTGCAGCTCGACGCCGGCGCCATCGGCATCACCTGCCAGAAGGTGACCGAAGCTGAAGCGATGGTGGACGGTAGTGCGCGGATCAACGATGTCCTCATCACCTACAACATTCTCGGAACGCCCAAGCTCGACCGGCTCGAGCGCCTTAATGGACGCATCGCGCTGGCAGTCGTCGCCGACAACGAGACGGTCATCAATGGACTTTCCCGTCACTTCTCGACCAAGGGCAAGCCGCTTCGGGTGTTCGTCGAATGCAACACCGGCGCGGACCGTTGTGGCGTCGCTTCGCCCGTGGAAGCCGCCCGTCTGGCCCGCCTGATCAATGATGCCAAGGGTATCGAATTCGCCGGCCTGATGACCTATCCGCCAATCGCCGGCGAGGCAAAGGTTCAGGCCTTCATGAGCGAGGCCAAGCGCCTGATCGAGGCGGACGGCCTGACCGTGCCTGCGATCACCTCGGGCGGCACGCCGAGCATGATGCATTCGGCCGGCGCGCCGATTGCATCCGAATATCGGCCCGGCACCTATATCTACAACGACCGCTCCCTCGTTTCGCGCGGCGTCGCAACCTGGGACGACTGCGCCCTCACCGTACTGGCGACCGTCGTCTCGGTGCCTTCTGAGCACCGTGCGATCATCGATGCGGGCAGCAAGGTTCTGACCGCCGACCTCCTAGGCCTCACCGGCTATGGCCATGTGCTTGGCCGCGACGACATCCGCATAGACCAGCTCTCGGAGGAACACGGCCGACTTGTGACCGACGGACCGATCGGCCTGACGGTCGGGCAGCAGCTGCGCATCGTTCCCAATCATGCCTGCGTCGTGACCAACATGGTCGACGCCGTGCATATCGTCGAGGGTGACGAGCCGAAGGCCATCTGGCCGATCGTCGCCCGTGGCCACGTGCTCTAGCGGGTTTGTTGCTGCGGCAACCGTTCTTTGGCTGAGTTTTCCTAGGCCCCGCTTCGTCCCAGAAGGGTCGCATCCCTAGCAGTCCCGTGCCCAAACCGCGTCCATACGGCCGCCCGATCACATAGCCCATCCGGAATTTTGATGTGCGCGTCAAAGGGCTCATGCTATTCTCCGCCCGGTTCGCCACTGACAGGAGATCGGCGACCAGACGGGCGTTGGGCAAACCGTTCCTTAAAAAGGCACAACAACGATAGGACTTTTCCCGATAGCCACCTCCCGCATCATCAGTTTGCGTTGAAGCAGTCAATTAAATTGATAGTTTTATCTGGTAACCGATGGAGGTCGAGATGGGCTTTGGACGAATTACCGGAATTGTGGGACTGGCAATTGTAGTCGGAGGCCTGCAGCTTGGTGCTGCAAGTGTGGCTTTTGCCGACACGACGATCCTGAACGTGTCCTATGACCCGACACGTGAACTTTACAAGGACTTCAACGCTGCCTTCGCTGAAAAGTGGAAGGCGGACACCGGCGAAACCGTGACGATCCAGACATCGCATGGCGGCTCCGGCAAGCAGGCCCGCTCCGTGATCGACGGACTGCAGGCCGACGTCGTGACGCTGGCGCTTGAGGCGGACATCGACGCGATCGCCAAGGAAACCGGAAAGATCCCGGCAGACTGGAAGACCAAGTTCGAAAATAACAGCGCACCCTACACGTCGACGATCGTCTTCCTGGTGCGCAAGGGCAACCCGAAAGGCATCAAGGACTGGGGCGATCTCGTCAAGGACGACATCCAGGTGATCACGCCGAACCCGAAGACCTCGGGCGGCGCGCGCTGGAACTTCCTGGCAGCCTGGGCCTACGCACGTGCGGCCAATGGCGGCGACGATGCCAAGGCGCAGGCATTCGTTACCGATCTGTTCAAGCATGTGCCGGTGCTCGATACCGGTGCGCGCGGCTCGACCACGACCTTCGTCCAGCGCGGCCTTGGCGACGTGCTGCTCGCCTGGGAAAACGAAGCCTATCTTTCGCTCGAGGAACTCGGCCCGGATAATTTCGACATCATCACGCCGTCGATCTCGATCAAGGCCGAGCCGCCGGTCGCGCTGGTTGACGGCAATGTCGATGCCAAGGGTACGCGCAAGGTCGCCGAGGCCTATCTCGGTTACCTCTACAGCGACGCCGGCCAGAAAATCGCTGCGAAGCATTACTATCGCCCGTTCAAGCCGGCGGCTGCCGACCCCAAGGATGTCGCTCGCTTCGGTGATCTCAAGCTGGTGACGATCGAGGACTTTGGCGGCTGGAAGGAAGCGCAACCGAAGTTCTTCGGCGACGGTGGTGTGTTCGACCAGATCTACAAGCCGGGGCAATAATCGACCCTGTTCATGACATGAGAAGATCGGCCGGACCATTCGATCCGGCCGATCCCGTGCTACAGCGCCGCGCGTCAAATATGACGCGTAAAGGGACGCTGTAGCGCTTTGAACTTGCTGCAAATTTCCTCGTAAAACCGTTTCCGATTTGAGGAGGAAATTGTGCAGTGGGCCCACATGGGGATTGCGGGCATCATTGAGGACCGCTTGGGTTTTTTGCCTTGGGCATGAGAGGTGAGTTGGATTTGAGAGAGCATGGCCACAACAGGCGCTGGCGGTTTCGYCAGCCGAGTGTGCTTCCGGGGTTTGGTCTGGCGCTCGGCGTCACGCTATTCTGGCTGGTTTTGATCATCCTCATTCCTTTGTCGGGCCTGATCTGGCGTTCGAGCGGCCTCGGCTGGTCGCAGTTCATGACGCTGGCGCTCGAAACCCGCACGCTCAATGCACTCAGGATCAGTTTCGGCACGGCCTTTGTCGCCGCCATCGTCAATCTGATCTTCGGCGTCATCCTCGCCTGGGTGCTGGTNACCCGCACGCTCAATGCACTCAGGATCAGTTTCGGCACGGCCTTTGTCGCCGCCATCGTCAATCTGATCTTCGGCGTCATCCTCGCCTGGGTGCTGGTGCGCTATCGTTTCCCCGGCAAGCGGGTGATCGACGCCATGGTCGACCTGCCTTTTGCGCTGCCGACGGCGGTCGCCGGCATTGCGCTGGCGACACTGTATGCCCCGAACGGCTGGATCGGCGCGCTGCTGGCCCCACTTGGCATCAAGATCGCCTTTACCCCCGTCGGCATCGTCATCGCGCTGATCTTCGTCGGCCTGCCCTTCGTCGTCCGGACCGTGCAGCCGATCATGGAGGAGATCGACAAGGAAGTGGAGGAGGCCGCCGCCACGCTCGGCGCCAGCCGCTTCCAGACGATCCGCCGGGTGCTGTTGCCGGGRCTGCTGCCRGCTGGGCTGACCGGCTTTGCGCTCGCCTTTGCCCGCGGCGTCGGCGAATACGGCTCGGTGATCTTCATCGCCGGCAACCTGCCCTACGTCTCCGAGATCGCYCCGCTCTTGATCGTCATCCGGCTGGAAGAGTTTAATTATCCCGCSGCCACCGCCATTGCCGCGGTGATGCTGGTGATCTCCTTTGCCATGCTGCTCGTCATCAACTCGATCCAGGCCTGGAGCCGGCGGAGATATGTCTATGTCGCCTGATCTCGCTACAGCCGCCCATCACGTGCGCGCCGCCACCTCGGAAAGCCGCTTTGCTCGCTTAAGCCTGACGCTGGCAGCGCTTGCCTTCGTCGCCTTGTTCCTGCTGCTGCCGCTGGCCGCCGTCTTTACCGAGGCGCTGCGCAAGGGACCGGCCGARTTCCTGTCGGCGCTTGGCGATGCCGAGACCTTCTCCGCCATCCGCCTGACGCTGATTGTCGCCGCCATCGCCGTGCCGCTCAACCTCGTCTTCGGCGTCGCCGCCGCCTGGGCGATCGCCAAGTTCGAGTTCATCGGCAAGGCCTTCCTGACGACGCTGATCGACCTGCCGTTCTCGGTCTCGCCGGTGATCTCCGGTCTGGTCTTCGTGCTTCTGTTCGGCTCGCACAGCCTCATCGGCCCGTGGCTGCAGAGCCATGGCATCCAGATCCTGTTTGCCGTGCCGGGGCTGGTGCTGGCCACCGTCTTCGTCACCTTCCCCTTCGTTGCCCGCGAACTGATCCCGTTGATGCAGGAACAGGGCACCAGCGACGAGGAGGCGGCGCTGTCCTTGGGCGCATCC
The DNA here is from genome assembly GCF_001424825.1 of Ensifer sp. Root31. Taxonomy (NCBI): domain Bacteria; kingdom Pseudomonadati; phylum Pseudomonadota; class Alphaproteobacteria; order Hyphomicrobiales; family Rhizobiaceae; genus Ensifer; species Ensifer sp. Root31. The sequence continues at coordinate 295,273 of NZ_LMCO01000065.1, forward strand.
GGCTGGCAGACCTTCTGGCATGTGACGCTGCCCAACATCAAATGGGGGCTGCTTTACGGCGTGCTCCTGTGCAACGCCCGCGCCATGGGCGAGTTCGGCGCGGTGTCGGTGGTCTCGGGCCATATTCGTGGCCAGACCAACACCATGCCGTTGCAGGTGGAAATCCTCTATAATGAATATAACTTCGTCGCCGCCTTTGCGGTTGCGACGTTGCTGGCGCTGCTGGCGCTGGTCACCCTCGTCTTGAAAACGGCGCTCGAGCTTCGCTACAGCGCCGAGATCGCCGCCAGCCGCAGGCATTGAAAGGTCCGGATCGTCATGGAAGTCCGCGTTCAGAACATACGCAAGGAATTCGGCCGCTTTCCGGCGCTCGACGATGTCTCGCTCGACATCCGCTCGGGCGAGCTGATCGCGCTGCTCGGCCCCTCCGGCTCGGGCAAGACGACGCTGTTGCGGCTGGTCGCCGGTCTCGAAAGCCCGACCGACGGCACGATCTTCTTCGGCGACGAGGATGCCTCGCAAAAGACCGTGCAAGAGCGCAACATCGGCTTCGTGTTCCAGCACTATGCCCTGTTCCGTCACATGACGGTGCTCGACAATGTCGCCTTCGGGCTGAAGGTGCGTCCGGCCAACCGCCGGCCACCGGCGGCCGACATCCGCAAGCGCGCGCTTGATCTCATCGATCTCGTCCAGCTCTCCGGGCTTGAGAAGCGTTATCCGGCGCAGCTGTCGGGCGGCCAGCGCCAGCGCGTGGCGCTCGCCCGCGCCATGGCGGTCGAGCCGAACGTGCTTCTGCTCGACGAGCCCTTCGGCGCACTCGATGCCCAGGTCAGGAAGGAACTCAGGCGCTGGCTGCGCGAGATCCACGACCGCACCGGCCACACCACCATCTTCGTCACCCATGACCAGGAAGAGGCGCTGGAGCTTGCCGACCGGGTGGTGGTGATGAGCAAGGGCACGATCGAACAGGTCGGCACCCCCGACGAGATCTACGACCATCCGGTSTCGCCGTTCGTCTACGGCTTYATCGGCCAGTCGAACGCGCTKGCCGTCACCCTTGCCAACGGCGAGATCTGGTTCGAGGACCGGCCGATCGGCCTCAGAGCCCCGACCGAGCCCGACGGCCCGGCCACCCTCYACTTCCGCCCGCACGACATCGAGCTGATCGATGGCTGCGGCGGCTGTCTCGCCGGCCTGGTCACCGCCAGCCGCCGCGTCGCCGGYACCCGCCATCTCGAACTCGACCTCGGCCGCAACCATCCGCATGCCGAAATCGAACTGCCACCCGAACGCACCACAACACAGGACCGCGCAAGGGTCGCATTCCGCCCGACAAAGTGGAAG